>NZ_BCNQ01000139.1 GCF_001515525.1 Piscicoccus intestinalis NBRC 104926
GGGGCGCCGCCGCGCCTACCCTGCTGCAGGTGAGCCCTCGCAGCGAGCGCCCGGTCGGGGAGGTGACCCGCGGGACGACCAACCCCAACCGGCTCCGGCGGGTCGACCGCTGGCTCGCCGGCCCGCAGGCGTGGCGGCTCGCCCGGCCGGGACCGCCTCCGCTCGTCGTCGACCTCGGCTACGGCCGCACCGGCACGACCGCGCGGGAGCTGCACGACCGGCTCGCGGCGGTGCGCGCCGACGTGGAGGTCGTCGGGCTGGAGATCGAGCCGGGCCGAGTGGCGGCGGCGCGCGGGCTGGAGCGCCCCGGGCTCAGCTTCGCGCTCGGCGGCTTCGAGGTGCCGACCGCGCGGCCCGCGAGCGTGATCCGGGCCTTCAACGTGCTGCGCCAGTACGACGAGGAGGCGGTGCCGGCGGCCTGGGCGCGCATGTGCGGTCGGCTCGAACCCGGCGGGCTGCTCGCCGAGGGCACGTGCGACGAGCTCGGCCGCCTCGCGACGTGGGTGGCCCTCGAGGCGTCGGGGCCGTTGTCGCTGTCGATCTCGGTGGGGCTGCGGACGCTGCAGCGCCCCTCGGACGTGGCGGCCCGCCTCCCGAAGGCGCTCATTCACCGCAACGTGCCGGGCGAGCCGGTGCACGACTGGCTCGCCGCGCTCGACGACGCGTGGGATCGGGCCGCGGCGCTCGCGCCGTACGGGCGGCGGCAGCGGTTTCTCGCCACCGTGGCGGCGGTGCGGTCGGCGGGCTGGCCGGTGCTCGGCGGTCGCTCACGGTGGCGGCTCGGCGGGGTCACCGTCGCCTGGGAGGCGGTGGCGTCGTCGGCCCGCGGTTGACGAGCCGCTACTCGCGTCTCGGGGGCCGTCGGTTACCAGGGGCCGTACGGGCCGGAGTGGGTGCCTCCGCCGCGGCCGCCGGAGACCGATCGCAGCGCCGGGCGCACGTCGGCGAGGTAGACGCCGGCGGCGACGACACCGATGATGCCGAGGCCGAGCACGCGGCTGATCGTCACGAAACCGACGGCGGCGGCGACGCCGAGGATGGCCACCCACCAGGTCTTGGAGAGCTTGCCGGCGGCGGCGTAGGCCTGCGGGCGGTGCCGCAGGGCGTCGACGAGGGCGTAGACCTCGAGCGCGAACGCGGCCACGCCCAGCAGCAGCAGCGTCACGCCTTGGGCCGTGTTCAGGGCTTCGAGCATGGGTCCACCCTACGGGTCGTGCTGAGGAGGGGCTGAGAACAGTTCGGGTGCTGGGCATGAACCGGCCCCGGCGCGGGGCTTGGGGCGCCTTCGCGGGGCGACCCCGTCTCCGTGAGACCGGAACCGCCCCGGAACCCGTGGTCAGGTTTCGACGATGACGGTGAACGGCCCGTCGTTGACGGATTCGACGGCCATGGCGGCGCCGAACCGGCCGGTCTGCACGTCGAGACCGGCCTCGCGCAGGTGCGCGGCGACCGCGTCGATGAGCCCGGCGGCGTGTTCGCCGCCCGCGGCCTCGCTCCACGACGGGCGCCGGCCCTTGCGGGTCTGCCCGTAGAGCGTGAACTGGCTGACGAGCAGCACCTGACCCCCGGAATCGGTGACCGACAGCTCGTCGCGCATGATCCGCAGCTGCGCGATCTTGCGGGCCATGGCCTGCGCCTGCTCGGGGGTGTCGTCACGGTGGGCCGCGACGAGGGCGAGCAGGCCGGTGCCGATGGCACCGACCTGCTCGTCGGAGACGGTGACCTGCGCGCGTGTCACCCGCGCAAGCACGGCTCGCATGGTGTCGTCCGCTCGGGTGAGCGGTCAGCTCTCGGTGGACTCGGTGGACTCGGTGGTCGCGGTGGTCGCCGTGGAGGCGGGGGCCTCGGTGGCCGGGGTCGCCGAGGCCGCCTTCGCCGTGCTCTTCTTGGCGGCCGCGGACTTCGACGCGGTGGCCTTGGCGGTGGCGGCGCGGCGGCGGGTGGTCGCCTTCTTGGCGGTGGACCGGCCGGCGGGCGCGGTCGTCGTGCGGGACGTACCCGACGCGGCGGCCGACGCGCGCTTGGCGGACTTGACGGTCTTGGCGGTCTTGTCGCTCGTGTCGCGCTTGTCGGCGGACTCCTCGCTCTTCGCGGCGCTCTTCTTCGTCGTCGTGACCGTGGCGCCGGCCTCGACGCCGCTGCCGACCTGGGCGGCGGAGTTCAGGCGCGGGCGACGCGGCTTCGGGCGGGCCGTCTGCTCCACGGCCTGCGCGGCGTCGGCGGTGGCCTCGCGCACCGGGCGGGCGACGGAGCCGCGGCGCAGCAGCGGCGCGGCGGTCTGCCGGCCGAACTGCGCGACGTGGGTGACGGCCTCGACGACCTCGTCGGTCACGTGGTCGGCCTGCTCACGGGCCTGGGTCATCGCGTTGTTGGCGCCGGTGCGGGTGCGGTCGGCGGCGTTCTGCGCGGCGCGGGTCGCGTTCTCCTGGCCGCGGGCGACGCTGCGGCCGGCGCGGGCGAGGAGCTCCTCGCTCTGCTTGACCTGCGGCTGGCGACGCACGACGTTCTCGCCGCGCTCCGCGAGCTGGCTGAACTGGCTCTGGGAGCGGGTGACGACGTCGAACCACTCGTTGAGCGCCAGCAGCGGCATCTGGCGCATGCCGCGGGCGAACCGGGCCAGCTGCACCTTCGTGTTGTCGGTGGGCTCCATGGTCTCGCCGCGGACCTCCGCGCCGATCTCGCTGAGGCGGCGCGCGGCCAGGTCGGTCATGCCGACGACGGCGTAGAAGGGGTTGAGGCCGAAGGGCAACCGTGGCTTGGTCATTCGTGTTCTCCTTGTTCGGGCCGCGGGGCGGCCGCGGTGTCTGTCACATCGGTGGGGTTCGTGGGTGCCGCCGGCTCGTCGCCGCTCGCCTTGGGCTCATCCGGCTCATCAGGCTCGGCGGGGTTGGCGGGTGCGGCGGGGTTGGCGGGCGCGCGGGACGCGGTGGGCTCGGCCGACTCGGTGGGCGTGGCGGGCTCGCCGGTGTCACCGGCTCCGCCGGACTCGACGAACGAGTCGTAGAGGTCGAGGAGGATGCGCCGCTGGCGCCCGGTGAGCCGAGGGTCGGCCGCGATGACGACGCGGGTGTCGACCGCGTCGGCGGCCTCCCGCTCGTCGGGCATGTCGAGCAGCCCGGCCTGCACGTAGAGCGACTCGGCCGAGATCTCCAGGCCCTTGGCGAGCGCCTGCAGGATGTCGGCGCTCGGGCGGCGCAGGCCGCGCTCGATCTGGCTGAGGTACGGGTTGGAGATGCCGGCGGCCTTGCTGAGCTGGCGCACCGACAACTGCGCGTTCTCGCGCTGCTCGCGCAGGTAGGCGCCGAGGTCACGGACCACGGGCACGGAGCCCGAGGAGCCATGAACTCCCGGCACACCGCGCAGCGGACCCTTGAGACGACTCACACCCCTAGTGTGCTTGCGGTAGTTAGCGGTTTGCAAATCGGAGTTAGCGCGTGTCGTGTCGGGCCGGCCAATCCGCCTGTGCGGCGAGGCCCGACGGCGGGTCTGGGGTGGTGTCGCGGAGAACCCTGGTGCACGCCGGCTCCGGCTCAAGCGCCGTGAGCAACGTCCGTGAAAACTGCGTGTCACGGTGAGGACTGCGACACGAACCGCAGTCCTGATCACGACACGCAGTTCTCACGGACGTTGGGCTGGGGGCGTCGGCGGCTCCGGGGCTGCGTGAGCTCGGCCCGGGGCCGCGGGGTCGGGAACGGGACACCTGTTTCCGGCACCGGACACCGACCGGCTCGCTGGACACCGCTGAGACCACGGGACACGCGCGATAGCCGGTGTCCCGTCGAAGAGCCGGTGTCCCGCCGAGGAACCGGTGTCCCGCCGAGGAACCGGTGTCCCGCCGAGGAACCGGTGTCCCGGCGAGAAGCTGATGTCCCGTGGAGGAGCCGGCGGCCCGGGCTCGGGGCCCGCGGCGGCGGGAACGGGACACCTGTTTCCGGCTCTGGACACTGACCGGCTCGCTGGACACCGCTGAGACCACGGCACACGCGCGATAGCCGGTGTCCCGTCGAAGAGCCGGTGTCTCGTCGAGAAGCCGGTGTCCCGCTTAGGAGCCGGTGTGTCGCCTAGGAGGCGGTGCCCCGCGGCTCGGGGCACAGGGGCCGCGCCGGCGACGGGGGTTACAGCGGCTACGGGGTGACGACGACGGTTTGGGCGGCGGCGGTGTGGCCGGCGTCGCTGGGGGCGTCGAGCACGGCGTCCGCGGGAGTGTTGCGCTTGACGACGCCGAGGGCGATCGGGCCCTCCTCGTGGTGCCGCGCGACGGTGGTCAGGCGCCCGACCGCGCGGCCGTCGAGGAGCAGCGGCGTGCCGGCGGGAGGCAGCACGTGGCCGCTGCCGTCGAGGTGCAGGAAGACCAGTCGCCGCGGCGGGCGGCCGAGGTTGTGCACCCGCGCGATCGTCTCCTGGCCGCGGTAGCAGCCCTTGTGCAGGTGCACGGCGGTGCGCAGCCAGTCGAGCTCGTGCGCGATCGTGCGGTGATCGGTCTCCGCGCCGAGGCGAGGGCGCCAGGCGTGCACGCGCAGCGCCTCGGCGGCCCAGGTGCCGGCGAGCGGCCGGTCCGCGACCACCTGCGTGAGCCGGTCGCGCGGCACGAAGACCTCGCGCCACGGCCGGTCGGCGCCGGGGTGCGGGGTGGCGTCGGAGTACTCGGCGGTGTCGCCGACGGGGCCGGGCCAGGGATCGACCCAGGCCAGCGGCTCGCCGGGCAGGCTCTCGGTGGCGTGCGGCTCCCCCAGCGTCGCGAACTCGTCCGTGACGTCGGCGACCTCGACGCGCAGCATGAACCGCATCCGGTCGAGCCACTCGACGACCGCGCCGGCCGTGCCGGGCTCCACGCCCAGCCAGGTGCTCTCGCCGTCGTCGACGACGTGCAACGCGTGCTCGATGTGCCCCTTCGGGCTGAGGATCAACGACTCCCGCGACGTGCGCGGCGCCAGGCCGAGCAGGTGCTGGCTCGTCAGGGAGTGCAGCCACGAGAGCCGGTCCGGCCCGGTGACCCGCACGAGCCCCCGGTGCGACAGGTCGACGACGGCGAGCCCCTCGCTGAGCAGCCGCTGTTCGCGCATCGGGTCGCCGTAGTGGGCGGCGACCCCGGCGTCGGCGCCCTCCCCCGCCACCGCCCCGGGACGGTCGAGCCGCGGGCTGGGCGGCGCGGAGTTCGTCGCGTCGGCGGAGACGGGAGCGTCGGGGGCGTGGTCGGGTGCGTTCTGCGTCATCGGGTCACTTCCACAGGATCGGAGTCGGCATCGTCGCACGCGCGGCACCGGCCGGGGATCACCAGGTGCCCGACGTCGGCGGCGAACCCGTGCCGCCGGGCCAGGGTGCGCACGAGGTCGGCGGCGGCGTCAACGTCGGCCTCGGCGACCGCTCCGCAACCCGCGCAGCGCAGGTGCAGGTGGTCGGCGTGCGAGACGAGGTGGTAGGTGGGGGCGCGCTGTTCGAGGTGGCCGTGGGAGACGGCACCGACCCGTTCGAGGGCGTCGAGCGCCCGGTAGACGGTCGACAGCGGCAGCGGCGGCGAGTCGGTCGCCAGATGCTCGGCGATCTGCTCGGGGGTCGCGTGCCCGAGCCGGCGCACCGCCTCCTCGACGCGGGCGCGCTGCTGGGTCATCCGCAGGCCGCGGGCGCGCAAGGCCACCGCCGTGTCCGTCCCCGCGTCCGACTGGTCCGACGCGTCCGACGCTGGGCCCGCCGCCGTCGCGACGTCCGCGGAGATGTCAGCAGAGACGGCGCGGACGGCGGGCTCGGCGGAGCGCACGGGCTCAGCCGACTCGCTTGAGCTGCGCCGAGACATGCGAGGTGAGGGGCTTGCCGACGGCGGCCATGTCCATGACCCACATGAGCTGGGACTCGACGAGGCCGTACATGCGGGCCCCGGAGCTGTACTCCTTGGCCGCGGGCGAGCGCAGCACCCCGTCGGTGGCGAGCTGGACGGCGGGCCGCTCGGGATCCCTGCGGCCCACGTACATCTCGAGGATGCCGGTGGGGTGGGTGAGCAGCAGCTCGATCTCGCCGTTGTCGAGCACCCGCCAGAAGCCCTCCTCCCGGGCGAGCGGGCGCACCTGGTTGCCGGCGTCGTCGAGCAGCCAGGTGCGGCTCGACATCGCGAGAAACGGCCGGCCGTCGTGTTCGATCGTCAGCTGCTGACCGAAGTTGGCCGACTCGATCGTCGGATAGCCGACGACACCGGCTCCGGCCCAGCGGCCCACGAGCCAGGCCAGCGGGGCGAGCTGCGGCGGCAGGGTGGGGTCGAGTTCGAAGGGCATGTCGCCTCCCAAGCGATCGTGACGCGAAACCGATCGGTGCGGCCGCCGGCCTGAGCCGGCCCGAAGCCGGCCCGAGCCAGCCCGAGCCGGCCGGAACGGGCGCAAACCGACCGCAACCGACACCGTCAGCGGACTACCGCCATCATGTCAGGGCCCAGTGACAGCCAGGTCAGCGCGTAGGCGATGACGCCCGTCGCGAACACCGACGCGACCCCGCTGGCGAGCTGCGCGCGGCGCCCGAACAGCGTGGGCAGCACCGACTGCACCTGCCGCAGCGCGTAACTCGATCCGGCGGCCAGCCCTCCGGCGGCGAACAGCAGCGGAGCCGGTAGCCCGGCGGCCATGATGGTGCCGAGCCACCACGCGGCGCCGGCCCCGAGAGCCACGGCGACCACACCGGCCACCGGGCCGCCCGCTCCCCAGCGCAGCCCCAGGTCGGCCAGACTCGCGACGGCCACCGCCCCGAAGACCGCCACGCTGCACGCCACGCCCTCGTCGGTCGGGGTGAGCAGCAGCACGCAGGCCCCCGAGGTGAGCACGCCGATCCCCGTGACGGAGGCGGAGACCGACTCCACGAGCCGGGGCCGGCCGTCGCGGCGGCCGAGCTGATGCAGGAACTCCACGATCATCGCGAGCGCGACGGCCCCGGGCAGCAGCGAGGTGCGGGCCTCCATCGACAGCACCCCGCCGCACAGCAGGATCAGCCCCGCCCCGGCGAGCACCCCGGTGGTGCCGCGCGGGCTGGGCAGGCCGAGCAGCAGCACCCAGCCCCCGGCGAGCAACAGCATCCCGACGCCGACGATGAGGAAGACCGGCACGGTGCCGAGCAGAAACGCGAGGGCCAGCACGGCCGCACCCACGCCGGCGGAGGCGGTGACCAGCGGGCGCCACGGGCGCCGCGGGATCATCAGCGACTCGGTCGAGGACTCGTCTGCGTCGCTGCGTTTCGGGGGCACGGCCAGCATCCTGTCATCCGCCGGCGAACGGCGGCAGGATCTCCAGCGTCGCACCTGCCGGAACCTCCTGGTCGCGCTCCGCGGGCGAGCCGTCGAGCAGCACGCTCGCGACCGCGAGCACCCGCTCCAGGCCGGGGTGCTCGGCCACGGCCGCGGCGAGCACCTGCCCGACCGTGCCGCCCGGCAGGGTCTGCTCCGCCACCCCGGCCGCGGCCTTGGCCGCCGCCCAGTACCGCACGGTCACGACGTCTCCCGCGCCGTTCGACGCCGGCCGACCCTGCTGAGCCTGCTGAGCCTGCTGAGTCGGCTGAGCCTGCTGAGTCGGCTGAGAAGACTGAGCCGTCGCGGCGTCGGTGGGAGCGCCGGTGGGCGTTTCGGTGGGCGACATGCCCTCAGACTCGCAGGTGACGGCCGACACCTCCACCCCGAGCGACCGCACCGCCCACCGTGCACGCCACGCGCCGGTCAGCGGGCACGCGACGCACCGCTCGACGCGCCGGTCGGCGGCGACGACCCGGCCCGGCACGGCGACGACCCGGCCCGGCCCAGGTTCGCGCAAAGCCGACGCAACCCCGCGGGTGCCGCGCCGCCGCTGGAAGGAGCCGGTTTCGCCGCGCCGGACACGCGCGCACGGCGGGGCGATGGTCATTGGCGAACAGCCCCGTTGCCTATCCTTGGGTTCGTGGCCCATCTCGTGCTGATGACCGACGCGCTCGCCCTGAGCGCCGAAGTCCTGCCCGCGTTGGCGCTCCTGAACCACCACGTGCGGATCGTGCCCGCCGACGCCACGGCCCTGCTCGGAGACACCTCCGCCGACATCGTGCTGGTCGACGGGCGCCGCGAACTGGCTCAGGCCCGCACCCTGTGCCGCCTCCTCGACATGACCGGCACGTCGACGCCCGTCCTCGCGATCGTCACCGAGGGCGGCCTCACGGCGGTCAACGCCGACTGGGCCATCGCCGACGTGCTGCTGGACACCGCCGGCCCGGCCGAGGTCGAGGCGCGGCTGCGACTGGCCGGGGCCCGGCGCACCGAGGCGGCCGCCGACATCGGCGGCCCGATCACCACCGGCGAGCTCGTCATCGACGAGAACGCGTACACCGCGCGGCTGCGGGGGGCCTCCCTCGACCTGACGTACAAGGAGTTCGAGCTCCTGAAGTACCTCGCGCAGCACCCCGGCCGGGTCTTCACCCGGGCCCAGCTGCTGCAGGAGGTCTGGGGCTACGACTACTTCGGCGGCACCCGCACGGTCGACGTGCACGTGCGGCGTCTGCGCGCCAAGCTCGGCGCCGACCACGAGCAGCTCATCGGCACGGTCCGCAACGTGGGCTACCGGTTCGTCCCCGAGCCGGAGGGCGCCGAGCACGCCTGACGGGTCGGCACGGGCCCGCACGGGTCCGCGGCGGCGCGCGCAACGGTCTCCCGTGATAGGCATTTCGCCATGTTGCACGTGTTTCCGGTCCTGCCGCTCGACCGTCAGGATCAGGTCGCCGCTCTCATCGACTCGGCCCGCATCAGCGACGGTGTCGCGCCCGTCTCGGAGGAGACCCACCTGCGGCTGCCCGCCACCGCCTCCCGCGACTGGCTGCACCTGGTCTACGTCGACGACGGCGCGGTCGTCGCGTACGCGCACCTCGACACCGCGGACCCGCAGGCGCCCTGGGCCGAGCTCGTCGTCGCGCCGCTGAGCCGGCGCCGCGGCATCGGGTCGCTGCTCCTACGCGAGATGCTGCAGCGCGCCCCCGCGACGCGGGTGTGGGCGCACGGGTTTCTCCCCGGCACCGCCTCCTTCGCCGTGGAGCGGGGGCTGCACGTCGTGCGGGAGCTGTGGCAGATGGCCCGGCCGCTGGCCGACCTGCCGCCCGGCCGGCAGCTCCCGGCGGGTTTCGCGGTGAGCACCCTGACCCCGGGCGACGAGCGGGACGAACGGGACTGGCTCGCGGTCAACGCCGCCGCCTTCGCCAGCCACCCCGAGCAGGGCCGGATGACGCTGGCCGACCTGCGCGCCCGGCAGAGCGAGCCGTGGTTCGACCCGGCCGGTTTCTTTCTCGTGCGCGACGAGCGGACCGCCGACGACCCGGCGACCTGGGACGGCGTGCGCGGCCCCACCCCGGAGCCGGGCCGGCTGGCCGCGTTCCACTGGACGAAGGTGGAGCACGCGGTGGGTGAGGTCTACGTCGTCGGCGTGGACCCCGACTACCAGGGGCTCGGGCTCGGCGCCGCCGCCACATGGGTCGGCCTCGACCACCTGCGGGCCGAGAACCTGCAGACGGTCACGCTGTACGTCGACGGCGACAACGACGCGGCGGTGGCGACCTACCGGACCCTGGGCTTCGAGCGGATCGCCGTCGACGTCCAGCTCGCGACGCGTCGGGTTCCGGACGAATCGGCGCGATGACACGATGGACGACATGACGACGCCTGCGCGCACCGACGAGACCGTACCGGCCGGCGACGGGCGGGATCCGAACCCGATCGCAGCCGTCTCGGCCTCCTCCTCGCTGCAGCGCCCACGGGCCGCCAACGGGCGGTTCGTGCGCCTGGAGTCGGCGGCCGAGACGCCCCCGGCGGCCGGCGACCTGCCCCGTGACCGGTTTCTCGACCGCGAGATCTCGTGGCTGCAGTTCAACGAGCGCGTGCTGCAGCTGGCCGCCGACCCCGACCTGCCGCTGCTCGAGCGCGCCCGATTCCTCGCGATCTTCGCGAGCAACCTCGACGAGTTCTTCATGGTGCGGGTCGCCGGGCTCAAGCGGCGCGTGGCCACCGGGCTGGCCGTACGATCGGCCTCCGGGCTGGAGCCGCGGGAGCTGCTGGAGTCGATCCACACGGTGGCCGCCGAGCTCATGCGCCAGCACGCCGACGTCTTCCATGACCTCGTCGCCCCCGCGCTCGCGCAGGAGCAGATCCAGCTCGTCTCGTTCGACGACCTGTCGATCGAGGAGCGCACCGACCTCTCGCAGTGGTTCGGTGACCAGGTCTTCCCCGTGCTCACTCCCCTGGCCGTCGACCCGAGCCACCCGTTCCCGTACATCTCGGGGCTCTCGCTCAACCTCGCGGTCGTGCTCGTCAACGCCAAGACCGGCACCGAGCACTTCGCGCGCGTCAAGGTGCCGCCGCTGCTGCCCCGGTTCGTCGAGGTGCCCGCCGACGAGGGCGACGAGGAGCTGTACGCCGCGCGGTTCGTGCCGCTGGAGGAGATCATCGCCGCGCACCTCGACATGCTCTTCCCCGGCATGGCGGTGCGCGAGCACTTCACGTTCCGCGTCACCCGCAACGAGGACCTCGAGGTGGAGGAGGACGACGCCGAGAACCTGCTCACCGCGCTGGAGAAGGAGCTGACCCGGCGGCGGTTCGGCCCGCCGGTGCGCCTGGAGGTTGCGCAGGACATGACCGACCACGTGCTCAAGCTGCTCATGCGCGAGCTGTCGGTGAGCCCGAAGGAGGTCTTCCGGCTCGCGACGCCGCTCGATCTCACCGGCCTGAACACGGTGGCCGACCTCGACCGCACCGAGCTGAAGTACCCGGCGTTCGTGCCGCGCACCCACCCCGACCTGGCTCGCGTGGAGAGCTCGAAGGCCGCGAACATCATGGCGGCGGTGCGCACCCAGGACGTGCTCGTGCAGCACCCCTACGACAGCTTCTCGACCTCGGTGCAGGCGTTCATCGAGCAGGCCGCGGCCGACCCCAAGGTGCTGGCGATCAAGCAGACGCTCTACCGCACCAGCGGCGACTCCCCGATCATCGACGCCCTCATCGACGCCGCGGAGTCGGGCAAGCAGGTGCTCGCCGTCGTCGAGATCAAGGCCCGGTTCGACGAGCAGAACAACATCGAATGGGCCCGCAAGCTCGAGCATGCGGGCGTGCACGTGGTCTACGGGGTCGTCGGCCTGAAGACCCACTGCAAGGCCTCGCTCGTCGTGCGCCAGGAGACCGACGGGCTGCGGCGCTACTGCCACCTCGGCACCGGTAACTATCACCCGAAGACCGCCCGCCTGTACGAGGACTTCGGCCTGTTCACGTGCGACCCCAAGGTCGGCGAGGACCTCACCAAGCTGTTCAACCAGCTCTCCGGATGGGCGCCGCGCAGCAAGTACAAGCGGCTGCTCGTGGCACCGCGCTCGCTGCGCTCCGGGCTCCTGGAGTGCATCGACCGCCAGATCGAGGACGCAAAGAACGGTCGCGACGCCTACGTCGGCATCAAGGTCAACTCGATGGTCGACGAGACGGTCATCGACGCGCTGTACCGCGCCTCGCAGGCCGGGGTGCGCGTCGAGGTGCTCGTGCGCGGCATCTGCGCGCTGCGGCCCCGGGTGCCGGGGCTGTCGGAGAACATCGAGGTCCGCTCGATCCTCGGGCGCTTTCTCGAGCACAGCCGCGTGTTCGTCTTCGGCCCCGAGGGCGAGGCGGGGGTCTACATCGGCAGCGCCGACATGATGCACCGCAACCTCGACCGCCGCGTCGAGACCCTCGTGCGCATCGCCGACCAGCGGCACATCGACGACCTCGTCGAGCTCATCGGGCGCGGCATGAGCGACGAGACGTCGAGCTGGCATCTCACCGAGGAGGGCCGGTGGCATCGGCACAACCGCGGCCCCGACGGCGCGCCGCTGACCGATCTGCAGAGCGCCCTCATCTCCGAGCACGGCCGGCGCCGCCGCCGGGCCCGCACCAGCT
>NZ_BCNQ01000140.1 GCF_001515525.1 Piscicoccus intestinalis NBRC 104926
GGCGGCCGTGCGCCCGGCGAGCCTGCTGCCCGTCTCCGCCGCCGCGGCCCGTCGCTGGACGAGCACGCTGCGGTTCGTGCGCCGAACGGTACGCAGCGACCCGGACTCGATGGACAACCCGCTCGTGGCCGGTCAGACCGCCCGGATGCTGGCCGCCGTGGCCGCGGACACCTTCGGGGTCGCGCCGCTCGTCGCGACCGGGGAGAAGTGCACCGACCCGCGGCCGCGCACCCTGCGGCGCGCGATCGCCTTCATCGAGGCGCACCCGGACCGGGACCTCACGGTCTCCGACATCGCGGACGCCGCCTGCGCGACCCCCCGCGCGGTGCAGCTGGCCTTCCGCCGGCACCTCGACACCACGCCGATGAGCCACCTGCGCCGCGCGCGCCTCGACCACGCCCACCGGCAACTGCGCGCCGCCGACCCGCGGCGCACCACGGTGCGGGAGGTGGCGCTGCGCTGGGGGTTCGCCGACGGGAGCCGGTTCGCGGCCAGCTACCGCGCCGAGTTCGGGGAGAGCCCCAGCCAGACGCTGCGGCAGGGCGAACGTGCGCACCCGAGCCGATGACGGCAGCTGCGATGACATGGTCGCCGACCGGGCCGCCCGTCGGCGACCCGCCGCGCGCCCCGCGACCGTGTGACAGGATCGTCACACGCGGTCCGACGGCCCCACCGACACGGACGCCCCGGACCGCGAACAATCGTCATATCCATGCCTGGCGGGGCACACGTTCAGCAGGTGATCATCGTGTCGAAGAGTCCAGAATCGCCCCCGGACCCGCCGGTCGACGGCGCCGACCTCCAGGTCCTCGTCCTGCTGCGCGACCTCACCGACGGTCTCACCAGCGGCCTCGGGCCCGTCGACGTCGCCAACCTCCTGCTGGAGGGCTGCCTGCGCCACACCGCCTGCCACCACGCCGGCATCATGCTCGCCGATCCGGCTGGACGGCTGCACGTGCTCGCCTCCTCCTCGGAGGGCGCCCGCAACCTCGAGTTGCTCGAGCTGCAGGCCCACGAGGGTCCGTGCCTCGACGCCTACCGGCTCGGTCGCCGCGTGTCGTCGGGCGACCTGAGCGCCGACGCGCACCGCTGGCCGCATTTCGCGGTCGCGGCCGTCGAGGCGGGCATGCACGAGGTGCACTCCATCCCGATGCGCCTGGGCGATCGCACGATCGGCGCGCTGAACATCTTCATGGGTCACGGGCGCAGCCTCGCCGAGACCGATCTGCCGTTCTGCGAGATCCTCGCCGGGGCCGCGACGCTCGGCATCGTCACCCGCGACCGCCTCACCGCCAGCGCCGAACTCACCGGCCAGTTGCAGGCCGCCCTCGATTCGCGCACCCTCATCGAGCAGGCCAAGGGTGTCGTCGCCGCCCGCACCGGCTTCGACATGGGCCGCTCGTTCGAACTGCTCCGGGCGCAGGCGCGGCACGAGCGACGCCCGCTGCGCGAAGTGGCACAGGAGACTGTGCAGCAGGCGCGCGCGCTGTCCACCTGAGGCCGACGCAACCGGCGGAATGTGCTTATTGCGCAATCGGCCTGAGCGTGCCAAGGTGATCCCACTGCCCCGGCCCCCGGCACCGCGCGAACGGTGTGTCTGGAGTGGCGGGCAAGGTCTCGATCGGCGGCGGCAGCGCCGCCTGCGTCGATGACCGACCTCTCGCGTTCGACACCGGTCGACGTCGCGAAGAGGTATCCCCATGGACATCGCCCTGATCGGTGACCCCGCCACCCCCGCACCATCCGTCGCCGGGCCGCACCCCGACGACCTTGCCCTGCACGGCGCCGAACTCGCCCGCGCGTTGGGGCACCTCGGCCACCGGGTCACGGTGTTCGTCCGCCGTGACGACCTGCGCACGCCGACGGTGCTCACGCGGCCTCCGGGCGTGTGCATCGTGCCCGTCGACGCCGGTCCGTCGGCGCCGGTCCCGCCCGGGGAGCTCTCGCCGTATCTGCCCGAGTTCGGGCGGCAGGTGGGCCTGCGCTGGCTCAGCGAGGGCCGGCCCGACGTCGTGCACGCGATCGGCTGGAGGTCGGGCGTCGTCGCCGCCCACGCCACGCGGATCGTGCCGGCTCCGCGCGTCCAGACCTTCGCCGGGCTCGCCGTCACCGCGCCCCGCCACGGCGCCGGGCCCGTCTCGAGCCAGCGTCTCGACGCCGAGCGTGCGCTGGCTCGCGACGCGGACGCGATCGTGGCGACCAGTCGGTCCGAACGGGCCGAGCTGTGGGCGCTGGGAGCCGATCCGGAGCGCATCGACGTCGTGCCCTGGGGCGTCGATCTGCACACCTTCGCGATGGAGGAGCCGACCGAGACGCCCGGGCGACCGCGCATCGTCGCCGTCACCCGGCCCGCCTGCGGCCTCGGTCGCGGTCTCGGTCTCGACGTCGTGCTGCGGGCGCTGCCGATGCTGCCGGGAGCCGAGTTCGTGGTGGCCGGCGGCCCACCGGCCGACCGTCTGGACGACGACCCCGAGGCGCGCCGGCTCCACCGCCTCGCCGCCGACCTCGGCGTGCAGGGCCGGTTCGAGCTGCGTGGCCCCCTGCGCCGGGCCGAGCTGGCGGCGCTGCTGGGATCGGCCGACGTCGTCGCCTGCACGCCCGACCACGAGCCGGTCGGCCTCGCGGCCCTGCAGGCCATGGCCTGCGGACGCCCCGTCGTCGCCAGCGCCGTCGGCGGCCTGCTCGACACCGTGCGCCACGGGGTCACCGGCTATCACGTGCCGCCCGGCGACCCGCGCGCCACGGCCCGCGCGCTCGGGGCGCTCCTGACCGACGTGCGCACGGCCGCCGCGTTCTCCGCCGCCGGCCGCGAACTCGTCGAGCGACGCCACGGCTGGGCGAGCGTCGCCGCCGCCACCCTGCAGACGTACCGGCTTGCCGCCGACGGGCATTCGGCCGCTCGAGCCCGGTCGGGGGATGTCGACGAGTGGCTCGAGCATCACCTCGACACGCTCCGGGACGGGGCGTCTGCCGATGCGAGGGCAGCGCGCTCAAATCAACCGATTTAGGAGGATTTACGCATTGTCCGCTCTCGGCCGCCGTGTCAGGCTGGACGGGTGCCCCGACCCACGGCACGCACCCGATCCGTCGCGACCCCCGACGCCACCCACCATCCATCTCATCCATCCGAGGCAGGCACCCGTGCACCTCAGGAGTTGGTGACATGAAGAGCACGCGCCCGCGGTTCCGCCGTGCGGTCGTGACCGGCGGAGCCGGATCGGTGGGCAGCCACGTCTGCACCCGCCTGCGGCGCAGCGGCATCGCGGTCGTCAGCGTCGACCACCCGGCCACCGACTGCCCGAGCAACCTCGCCCATCTGGCCGACGACGCCGGGTTCATGACCGTGCACCACGAGCTGACGGGGCCGCTGCAGGTCCCCGGACCGGTCGACCTGGTGCTGCACCTGGCCTCCCCGGCCCTGCGCCACCACGAGGCGACCCTCGGCGGGGGCTCCGAGCGCGGCGCCGACGGCCCCGACTGCGCCGACACAGCCGCCGCGCGGGCGAGGCTGGAAGGCCCCGAGGGCACCCGCGCGACCCTGGAGTTGGCCATCGAGAAGGGCGCCCGCTTCGTCATCGCCACGCCGGCGACGCAGACGTCGGAGGCCGAGTTGCAGGGCGGCGAAGCCGCGACCACGGCGTTCCGGCACGTGTAGGGCCTGGGCGTGGCCATCGCCCGGGTCTTCGACACCTACGGGCCGCGGCCGGGACCGGGCGATCGCGGCACGGTGTCGACGCTGCTGCGGCAGGCCCTCGCCGGCCAGCCGTCATCGCCGGAGACGGCTCGCAGCCCTGGTCGGCGTGCCACGCCGACGACATCGCGCGCGGCCTCATCGCGCTGGCCGCGAGCGCCGAGAGCGGACCGGTCGACCTCGGCCACCCCGACATGCCCACGCTCGACGAGCTGGCGCGACACGTCGTCGCCACCTCGCGCTCGCACTCCCCCATCGTCTTCGACGGCGAGGAAGCCTGCACACCGCGCTATCCCGATGCCGACGCGACCCGTGAGCTGCTCGTCTGGTACCCGCAGATCTCGTGGCCCGAGGGCTTGCGGCTGACCATCGAGAGGATGCGCACCGCGCTGCGTCCCGCGTAACATCGCCGACTGTCAAGGAGGCCGACGATGGACGAAGCGGTGCGCTCGACCCTGCGGCTCGCGCCGGACGCGTCCGGCGCGCAGCGGACCATCGACATCACGACGTACGGAGCCCGCTCGGGCGACCCACGCCGGATCGAGATCTGGTTCCACTACGTCGAGGGGCGCTGGTACCTCACCGGCAGCCCGGGACGCCGCGACTGGTACGCCAACCTGCGGGCCGACCCGCGGCTCATCGTCCACCTCAAGCGGGGAGTGCGCGCCGACCTGCCCGCGACCGCCCGGCCGATCACCGACCCCGCGGAGCGCCGCGCCGTCTTCGAGCCGATCCTGGCCTGGCTGCGCTCGATCAACCCTAGTTCGCCGCAGTCGTATCGCCTGCAGGACTGGCTGGACCGCAGCCCGCTGGCGGAGATCACCTTCGACGACCCGGTCTGAGCTGTCTGAGGGACTGTCTGAGGGGCTGCGGCCGCAGCGAAGACGAAAGTGGCATACACACTCGCCTCACCGAGCCGATCGCGGTTGCATCGACGCTGGTCGGCGGGCTGCGGCGCGATGGCGCCGCGGAGTATGTATGCCACTTTCGTCTCGGACCCGGATCAGGCCGGGCCGCCGGGTCGCTCAGGCCGCGTCGTACGCCTCCTGGGCGCCCGGTGAGCCCTCTGAGCCCGGCGTTCCGGCCGCGGCCGGCTCGAGGGCCTGGGCGACGAGGTCGGCGACGTCACCCATCGGCAGCACCCGCAGCGCGTCGAGCACCTCGGCCGGCACGTCGTCGAGGTCGGCCTCGTTGCGGGCCGGGATGAACACCGTGGTCAGCCCGGCGCGCTGGGCGGCGAGCAGCTTCTGCTTGACGCCTCCGATCGGCAGCACCCGGCCGCCGAGGGTCACCTCGCCGGTCATCCCGACGTCGGAACGCACCGGGCGACCGGTGGCCAGCGACGTCAGCGCCGTCACCATCGTCACGCCCGCCGACGGGCCGTCCTTGGGGATCGCGCCCGCGGGCACGTGCACGTGCACCCGGCCCCGCAAGGGCGAGTCGTCCTCGATGCCGAGCTCGCGCGCGTGGCCGAGCACGTACGAGAGGGCGATCTGCGCCGACTCCTTCATGACGTCACCGAGCTGACCCGTGAGGGTGAGCCGGGTGTCGCTGGCGACCACCGACGCCTCGCCCGAGCCGCCCGAGCCACTCGGGCCGCCGGATGCCCCCGGCACCGCGGTCGCCTCGATGTAGAGCACGTCGCCGCCCATGCCGGTGACGGCCAGGCCGGTCGCGACGCCGGGAACGCTGGTGCGCTCGTGGGCATCCGGGGTGAACCGGGGCCGGCCGACGTAGCCGCGCAGGTCGCCGACGTCGACGGTGACCGGCTCCTCGCCGTTCTCGCCGAGCTTGGTCGTCACCTTGCGCAGCACCTTGGCGACGAACCGCTCGAGCTGACGCACGCCCGGCTCGCGGGTGTAGTCGCTGCTCAGCTCGCGCAGCGCCGCGTCGGTGATGGTCACCTCGTCGGCGGTCAGCGCGGCCCGCTCCAGCTGGCGCGGCACGAGGAAGTCGCGGGCGATCGCGACCTTCTCCTCGCTGGTGTAACCGTCGAGGGAGACCAGCTCCATGCGGTCGAGCAGCGCCTGCGGGATGGACTCGACCACGTTGGCGGTGGCGAGGAACACGACGTCGGACAGGTCGAGATCCAGGTCGAGGTAGTGGTCGCGGAACGTGTGGTTCTGCGCCGGGTCGAGCACCTCGAGCAGCGCCGCCGCGGGGTCGCCGCGGAAGTCGGAGCCGACCTTGTCGATCTCGTCGAGCAGCACGACGGGGTTCATCGAGCCGGCCTCGCCGATCGCGCGCACGATCCGCCCGGGCAGCGCCCCGACGTAGGTGCGGCGGTGGCCGCGGATCTCGGCCTCGTCGCGCACGCCACCGAGGGCGACGCGCACGAACTTTCGACCGAGCGCGCGGGCCACGGACTCCCCGAGCGAGGTCTTGCCGACGCCGGGCGGGCCGACGAGGGCGAGCACGGCGCCGGAGCCGCGGCCGCCGACGACCTCCATGCCCCGCTGGGCGCGGCGGGCGCGCACGGCGAGGTACTCGACGATGCGGTCCTTGACGTCGTCGAGCCCGTGGTGGTCGGCGTCGAGGATCGCCCGGGCCCCGGGGATGTCGACGGAGTCGGTGGTGCGGGTGTGCCACGGCAGCTCGAGCACGGTGTCGAGCCACGTGCGGATGTAGCCCGCCTCCGGGTTGTTCTCGCTGGAGCGTTCGAGCTTGTCGACCTCGCGCACGGCGGCCTCGCGGACCTTGTCGGGCAGGTCTGCGGCCTCGACGCGGGCGCGGTAGTCGTCGGAGCCCTCGGGCTCGCCCTCGCCGAGCTCCTTGCGGATCGCGGCGAGCTGCTGGCGCAGCAGGTACTCGCGCTGGGTCTTGTCGACGCCCGCGCGCACCTCCTCGGCGATCTTGTCGCTGACCTCGGACTCGGCGATGTGGTCGCGGGTCCACCCGATGACGAGCCGGAGCCGGGCCGCGGTGTCGGGGGTCTCGAGCAGCTCGCGCTTGCGGGCGTTGGAGACGTAGCTGGCGTACCCGGCGAGGTCGGCCAGCGCCGAGGGCTCGGTCACGCGGTTGACCGACTCGATGACCTGCCAGGCGTTGCGGCGCTGCAGGTCGGCGAGCAGGAGCCCGCGGTACTCGGCCGCCAGCGAGGTGATCTCCTCGTCGACCGGGGTGGGTTCGAGCGGCTCGACCTCCATCCACAGCGCGGAGCCGGGCCCGCTGACGCCCTGTTCGAGGCGGGCGCGGGTGCGGCCGCGCAGCACGGCGGCGCGTTGGCCGTCGGGGGTGCGACCGCGCTGCACGACGTCGGCGACGACGGCGTACGCGGGGAGCCGGTCCTCTAGGCGCGGAGCGACCAGCACGGTGTCGTCGGAGCTCGCGGCGGCCGCGTCGATCGCGGCCTGAGCGGCGTCATCGAGCTCGATCGGCACCACCATGCCCGGCAGGACGACCTGGTCGTCCACGAGCAGCAGGGGAAGACGCGTCTGCGTCATGAGCAACCTCCAAAGTTGAGCTTGTCTGGCTCAACACACGTGCGTCGAGGTTTACTCCCGGGGGTGTCAGGTGGATCTGGGACGAGGTCGTTCGCGCCGCGGCCGACTCCGCTCTGCCGAACGGGCGCTATATCGCCCGTTCGGCAGAGCGCACCCGTGGGGCGGGCGGGCGGGAGGGCGTGACACGCTGGGGCGTGAACCGGCCCGCACCTTGTCCCCCTCAGGCCCTGAACGCGATTACCGAACGGAGCGCAGCGATGAGCGAGCAGGATCAGATCGACCCCCGCGAGAACCCCGAGTCCCAGGTGGCCGAGAGCACCGCGAGCCAGACCGGCACACGCTCCGGCCAGGGCGGCGTCGTCATGTCCGACGCGCCGACAGCCGAGGAGGGCGCCGACGGCGTCATCGGCGGCCGGGTGACCGGCACCGACTCCGGCGACGTGCTCGGTGGCCTGCGGATCTCCTCGCAGGACTCACAGGAGGCGGTCTCCGGCGACACCGGCCCCGAGCACCGCGGCGAGCGCCGCGACTGACGCAGCCCGGTCGCGCCCCGCGCTATCCGTCGGACGACCGGACGTAGCGAGAGCGCGCGTCGCGGTACACGAGCACGGCCGCGAGGATCGGGAGGCCGACGATCAGCACGACCGCCTCCCCCATGGCCTCGGCCAACCAGATCGACGCGACGAGCGTGGTCGTGCCGAGCCAGCTGAACAGGCCTGCGATGACGGCGACGTCGATGGTCCCCCGGATCGAGCGCGGGCGCGCGTAGGCCACCACGAGATTCCAAGCGAGAGCGATCAGGCTCATCGCCAACGGGAGGCCGACCGCCCAGGCCCGGGGCATCCACCCGTCGGCGCCGCCCGCGCCCCAATGGGTGACCATCACGTCGGGCAGCCGCGGCCACGTGGCCAGCGCGACGATCCCGCCGGTCGCGACGGCCGAGCCCGGGAACACCAGGAGACGCCGGCGCGCCGCGCGGGCGCCGACCGGTCGAGGGCCGGCGTTCGGCAGGTTGGTCGAGTCGATCACGAGGCACCTCCGTCCCGGTCATCTCAGCATGTTCCGGGTCCACCGCAGGGACCTGCCTTCGGCTGTCGCTCTCGGCGGCGAGCGCCCACACTTCGACCATGGCCAAGTACGACGTCAATGATGCCGCGGTGACCTTCGCGCGCGAGCTCATCGGCAAGAAGCGGTACGTGCTCGACAGCGATTGGGGCGACGTGCAGCCCGACGCGGCGGCGCAGAATGCCTACCTGGAGAAGCACTCGTTCGAGGAGTACGCGCGCTGGCACCTCGGGCTCACGGTGGGCGCCAACGACGGCACCAAGGCGCGCTACGCGTTCGTGGTCGGCGACTTCACGCGCGTGCACCGCTCCGGACTCATCGCCTGCGTGTACCGGGCCGCCGAGTGGCGACACAAGAAGGTCGAGGTCGCCGCGCACGAGTTGCTGCAGGAACTCGACCGCACCGCCGGCATCGAGTAGCGCAGCCGACTCCGCTCTGCCGAACGGGCGCCATATCGCCCGTTCGGCAGAGCGTCATCCGGATCTACAGCGGCGACCGGGTGCTCACTCGAGTCCCTTGCCCGAGGGCGAGACGAGGATCTTGACCGCGGTCTCGTTGCGGTTGATGAGGGTGTCGAAGCCCTCGTCGATGAGGCCGTCGAGGCCGATCTTGCCGGTGATGAACGGCGCGAGGTCGACCTTGCCCGACTCCACGAGTTCGATCGTCTCCGGGTGGGTGTTGCAGTAGGCGATCGTGCCGCGGATGTCGAGCTCCTTGAGCACGAGGTTCTGCATGTCGAACGTCGCGGGGTGTCCCCAGATGGAGACGACGACGAGCTTGCCGGTCGGACGCAGAGCGGCGACGAGGGTGTCGAAGACGACCTGCACGCTGGTGCACTCGAACGCGATGTCGGCGCCGTGCCCGTCGGTGAGCCGGTGCACCTCCGCCGCGACGTCGACCTCGCTCGGATCGAGGGCATAGTCGACGACCCGGCGTCCAGGGCCTTCTGCCGGCGCAGCTGCGACAGCTCACTGATCGCGACCGTGATGCCACGGGCCTTGAGCACGGCAGCGGTGAGGATCCCGATCGGGCCGGCGCCGCCGATGAGCGCGAAGTCGCCCTCCTTCGCGTCGGCGCGGTCCACGCCGTGCGCCCCGACGGACAGCGGTTCGATGAGCGCGGCCTGATCCAGCGGCACGTCGTCGCTGATCGGGTGCACCCAGCGACGCTTGACGCTGACCTTCTCCCCCAGCCCGCCGCCGCGACCGGCGAGACCGATGAAGTTCATGTCCTTCGACAGGTGGTAGTCGTGGGAGTTCTCGCTGGTGTCGACGTCGTCGGCGATGATGTACGGCTCGACGACCACGTGCTGGCCGACCTCGATGTCGTCGACGCCCTCGCCGACCTCGTAGACCACCCCGGAGAACTCGTGGCCGAGGGTGACGGGCGCGGCCTCCCCCGAGATCGGGTGCGGCTCGTCGGGGCCGGGGCAGAAGATCGGCCCGTCGAGGTACTCGTGCAGGTCGGTGCCGCAGATGCCGCACCACGCCACGTCGATGCCGACCTCACCGGCTCCGACGGTGGGTTCGGGGATGTCCTCGATGCGGATGTCGCGGTTGCCGTAGTAGCGGGCTGCCTTCATGACGGATCCTTCTCAGTGGTGTCGGGCCGGTGACGTGCGAACCATCGTGCTGACGAGAGGCCGTGCGGTCGTCCGCCGTCGCGGTGGGCGGGCGGCGACGAGCGCCCCTGAGCCGGAGCGGCTGAGCAACAACGTAGTGCCGAGGCCGCGCGCGACGGGGCGAGCCGGCGTGCGCAGTGCGAGCTGCCACCCGCTGCCACCCGCTGCCACCCGCTGCCACCGCAGCGTTACCGTGTCCGCACGGGGCGATCACGGGACCGATCGCCTGACGGGTCCGGCTCCTCCGAGGCGGTTTCACAACGAATGGTGATGTCCAACTAAGTGATTCATCAACCTGGGGGATACTGGCAGGAGCCGCAGCAAGCCGTCTCCGGGGGAACCATGACGTATGCAGACGAGCCCGTCACGGGCAGCGAGCCCGGCCCGGCTCCCGACGACGGCGGACGGCTGAGCACCGGGGACCATTCCGCCTGGCGGCCGCTGGGCAGCGCGTACCTCGTCGGCGAGGTCATCGGGCGCGGCGCCAGCGGACAGGTCGTCGACGGGCGCGACCGCGAGGGCCACCGGTTCGCGGTGAAGTTCCTTCATCCCGAGTACGCCGACGACCCGGAGACCGTGCGCCGGTTCGTGGGTGAGCGCGACGCCTTGCGGGCCATCGTGCATCCGCACGTCATCCCCGTCGTCGATCTCGTCGTCGAGGGCTCCACGCTCGCCATCGTCATGGAGCGCGCCACCGGCGGTGACCTGCGCAAACACCTGCGCGAGCGGGGCACGCTGGAGCCGGTGTACGTCGCCGGGTGGGGCGCCCAGATCGCCTCCGGCCTGGCCTGCGCCCACAAGCTCGGCGTCGTGCACCGCGACGTCAAGCCCGAGAACGTGCTGCTCGACGAGCAGACCGATCCGCCGAGCGCGCGGCTGTCCGACTTCGGCATCGCCGGGCTCGCGGGCGCGCTGGTGCCCGGCGACACCCTCGGCACTCCGCACTATCTCGCGCCGGAACTCGCCGACGGCCACGCCGCCACCCCGGCCGCGGACGTCTACGCGCTCGGCGCGACGCTGTACGAACTCGCCTGTGGCTACCCGCCGTTCGCGGCCGCCGGCGATCAGGAGTCGGTGCTGCGGGCGCTGACCACGCACACGCCCGGGCGACCGCCCGGGATTCCCGGTGGGCTGTGGGCGGTGATCGCCGACATGCTCGCTCGCGATCCGCGCGAGCGCCCCGATGCCGCCGCGGCGCAGCGAAATCTGGCGGCGCTGACCGGCCAGCTGGAGGGGCTGCCGGCCGCGGCCCGCGCCCCCACGCCGCCGACGCCGACCCCGATCGTCTCGGCCCCGCAGTGGGGCCCGTCGGATTCGCCGGCGCCCCGGTCGACGTCGCCCCGGTCGACGTCGGGCCGGTCGACGTCGGGCCGGGCAGTGTCGGGCCGGGGTTCGACGGGCCGGTCTTCAACGGCCCGGGGGCCGATGGGCCGGGGTTCTCGTCGGCGGAGCCCGGTTCTGGTCGGGCTCGGTGTCGCGGCGACGGCGCTCGTCGGGTGGGCCGCGCTCGGGTTGGGCGGCGGCGATGAGTCCGCCGCGCCGTCTCCCACTTCGTCACCATCGCCGAGCGTGAACGTCGATGCCCGGGCCGCGGCCGGCCGCGTCGGCTCCGGCGGGGTCGCGACGGCGGCGTCCGGGGTGACCCCGCGTCCGTACGCGCGCGAGGGCACGCTGATCGCCAACCTCGGCACGGGTGCGTATCCGATCGCGGTGCTGCCCCAGGGCGCGCAGGGCTCGGCCGGCTTCGCCCGGGCGATGCACCGGGCCTATGTGCGCAGCGGAGCCGACGGTCGCGCCGCCCGGCTCGTCGGGGTACGCGCCGCCGAGGGCGCCCGGGCTCACGACGTCACCTGCGCCGGCGGACCCGTCGTCGTGTGCACCGGCGGCGGCACCGAGGTGCGCCTCTACGGCGCCGCGCGCTGACGCGGACGTCGATCACGGCTCCGGCGGCGACGCTGCGGCTGGCCTCGCGTCAGTTCGCGCCCGAGGAGACCGGGGCGGGCGCGGCAGGCTCCGCGGGAGCCGGGTCGGCGGGCGCGTTC
>NZ_BCNQ01000141.1 GCF_001515525.1 Piscicoccus intestinalis NBRC 104926
GTCGTCGGCGCCGGCCTCGCTCGCGCCGTGGGAGGCGGTCGTGCTGCGGCGCCGGGCGGGCGCACACGCGTGACACCGGCCGCCTCCGCGACACCCGCGTTCGAGACGGTCAATGCATCGGGTGTTCAAGACGCATAAGTCTTTTTCGCGGCTGGATGGCGGGCGCAAAGATTGACGTTCCAGGACGTCCGATATAAAGCCGTCCAAGACGGTGCTGCACATTCTCGGGCATCGTTGTGTCTGCGTGAAGTGCTGCGCTGCAAGGAAATTGCTCAATTGGTGGAACGTCCGTAATTTATCCCTGCCGGCCCCGCGCCGGCCGCCGAAGAATTCCTCGCAAAAGCTGCCGGAATTCCGTTATGGGGCGGCCGTCTCGGGCCGATGGGCTTGATGTCCGGGTGGTGGCGACAACGGCGAGGAGACGGCGGTGCAGACGCAGATCGAGGGTGGCTCGGCGGCAGGCGCCGGCCCGTCGTCGGACACGCCGAACGAGTTCGGGGCGTACGCCGAGCTCTACGACAACCACGTCGCGATCGCGCGCTGCATCCGCGGGTGGTCCGAACGCATGGTTCCCGACCTCGTCTCGCGAGGGCGCCCGCCGGGCAGCGAACCGGTGTGCGAGGACGACTACCTCCTGGGCTACCTGCGTGCGCTGCAGGACATGGCCGACCTCCTCGTCGACGGAGACGGTCTGCCCGACGGCCCGCTGTTCCAGAGCCGAGGCTGAGTCAGCCCGGCGGCCGGATGCGGCTGCGCGACGGGCGCCCGGGGCGTGTGATGATGACCGGGTCATGGCCGATCTGCACCTCACCAGTCCCGCGAACCCGCGGCTGAAGTCGCTCGTCGCGCTGCGTCGGCGGCGCGTGCGCGACGAGGCGCGGGCCACGCTCGTCGAGGGCCTCGAGGAGACGGTGCTGGCCGTGGGCGCCGGGGCCCGGGTGCGGTCGCTGTACTACTGCCCGGAGCTGTTCGGCGCCGCGACCCAGGGCGCCCTGCCGCAGTTGCGTTCGGCGGCAGGGGAGTCGGTGCGGCTGAGCCGGGCCGCGTTCGAGAAGGTCGCCTACCGGGAGGGTCCCGACGGCATCCTCGCGGTCGTCGACGCGGTCGGGCACGAGCTGGGCGCGCTGCGGCTGCCGCCGCGGCCGCTGCTGCTGCTCGCGCAGGCCGTCGAGAAGCCCGGCAACCTCGGCGCGATGCTGCGCACGGCCGACGGCGCGGGCGCCGACGCGGTGCTCGCCGCCGACCCGGTCACCGACTGGGGCAACCCCAACCTCGTGCGCGCGAGCAAGGGCACGGTCTACAGCGTGGCGGTCGCCGCCGCCCCCGCCGCGCAGGTGCTGGACTGGCTCGCCCAGCACGACATCGCGCTCGTCGCGACGACTCCCGACACCGACCTCGACTACGCCGACGTCGACTACACCGGCTCCGTCGCGATCGCCGTCGGCGCCGAGAAGACCGGGCTGACCGACGACGTGCTGGCCGCCGCGACGCAGCGGGTGCGGATCCCGATGGCCGGGCGGGCCGACTCCCTCAACGTCGCGACGTCGGCGGCGATCGTCGCCTACGAGGCGGTGCGGCAGCGGCGCCGCGCGGTCGACGCCCCGTCGCCGACCTGACGTTTTGCTGTGGGACGATTGGTGACATGCGACTCGACCACGTCTCGTACGCCGCCGAGAAGGACGGAGTGCGAGCCACCGCTGACCGGTTGGCACAGGCACTGGGCGTGCGGGCCGTCAACGGCGGGGTGCACCCGAGCTTCGGCACCCGCAACGTCATCCTTCCCATGGCGCACGGCCGCTACGTCGAGGTCGTCGAGGTGCTCGACCACCCCGTCTGCGACAAGGCCCCGTTCGGGCAGGCCGTGCGGGCGTGTTCGGAGCGCGGCGGCGGCTGGCTCGGCTGGGTCTGCCGCGTCGACGACATCGCCGAGTTCGAGCAGCGGCTCGGGCGGGAGGCGGTGCCGGGCCGCCGGATCTTTCCCGACAGCCGCGAACTGACCTGGCGGCAGATCGGCGTCAACGGGCTCATCAACGACCCGCAGCTGCCGTTCTTCGTGCAGTTCGACGACCTCGACATGCACCCCTCGCGGGCCGTCGACCTCGAGCCCGACGTCGTCATCAAGACCCTGACGATCGCCGGCGACCCCGAGCGCGTGCACGAGTGGCTCGGCACGGACGCCACCTCCACCTCGACCGTCATCGGCTTCGACTTCGTCGCCCCCCGCGGCACCGCCGGGCTGTTGAGCGTCACCTTCGAGACGCCGGGTGGGCTCGTCACGCTCTGAGGCTCGCTTCCGTCCTGCTCGTCGAGGTGCCGCTGCCCGTCCTGTTCGGTTGAGGTGACGCCGCCGGTCCCGTTCGTCGAGACGTCGTTCTCGGCGCGTGGGACGGGACCGCCCGGTTGCCGCCGGACCGCCTCCGCGGAGGTGATTCCGTCGAGTTCGGCCGGTCCTGTCAGATGGCACAGGCTCCCGTGCGAATGGCTGGGCTGGGTGGTCTGGCTGGGCTGGGTGGGTCCGGGGGCCTGTGGATAACCGGCCGGGCCGCCCACGCGCGTCTGCGGCGCTGGTCAGCATGACCGGCGGTATGCACCATGGTGGGCATGACGCAGGCGACATCTCGAACTCGGCACCGGTGGACCCGTGCTGAGCGCGACGCGCTGCCCGACGACGGCCGGCGCCACGAGATCATCGACGGGGAGCTGTACGTGAGCGCCTCGCCTCGGCCGCGGCATCAGCTGATGTCTGCGGAACTGCACGCCCTGCTCCTGCGGGCATGCCACGAACACCCTGAGCTCGAGCTCATGGCTTTCGCTGCGCCCACCGACGTCGCGCTGGCCGACGACACCGTCATGGTGCCGGACCTCATCGTCGTGCCGTTCGCCCTCATCGCCGAGCGTGACATCCCCGGCGCGCCGCTCATCGTCGTCGAGATCCTGTCGCCCAGTACGCGTTCGGTCGACCTCGTGATCAAGAAGGACCGGTTGCGCCGGGCCGGGGCCGCGCAGTACTGGGTGGCCGACCCCGGTCAAGTTCTGATAGGGGTCCAATACCGTCGAACTGGGATATTGTCGAACCAGAACGGCAGGCCAGAGGCCGCCGCGCAAGACCTGCCAGCGGCAGTGAGCGGATCTCCCCGGTAGTCAGCGTGGCCGGGCACGCGGGTGCCTCCCGCCAGTGGTGGTGAGGACCGGACACCAGCATCCCTCCCTCACTTCCTTTGGAGACCCATCATGGCTCGCGGAATCAACACCGCTGCTGATGTGCCGTCCACGACCATCGACGGCCAGGACATCAACCAGATCTGGGGGGAGTTCCAGCAGACGCTGGACCTCGCCAACCAGCGACGTACCGCCATCGCGTCGCTGTTCACCTTCGACACGACGCTGGAGTCGGACGTCGTCGGTCAGATGGGCGCGGGTGACGACTTCGAGGAGGCGTCCGAGTTCGGCGTCCCGACCTCGATGCGGACCACTCACTCGGAGGTCCGCATGGGCTTCCCGATCCGCTGGTTCGACAAGGCCAGCCGGTACACGTGGGCGTTCCTGCGGGACGCGACGGCCGACCAGGTCGCCACCGTCCACGCGCAGGCACTCGAGGCGGACAACCGGCTCGTGTACCGGGGCGTCCTCAACGCGCTGCTGAGCAACGTGAACCGTACGAACGAGGACGGGCACACCGTCTTCGCGCTGTGGAACGGCGACGGCCAGGTCCCGCCCGAGTACGCGGGCGAGACGTTCGACGGCGACCACACGCACTACCTCACCAGCGAGTCGGCGACGGTGGATGGTGCGGACCTGCGGGACCTCATCAACCACGTGACCCACCACGGCTACGGCGTGGGTGGTGGTGAGCAGCTCGTCATCCTGATGAACCCGGCGGAGACCGAGGCCGTGCGGGGGCTGCGGGTGGCGGACGGTTCGCCGTACGACTTCATCCCGTCCGAGTCCGCGCCGGCCTACTGACGACCGAGGTCCTGGTCGGGCAGCGCCCGCCCGCTGAGTACGAGGGGCTGAAGGTCATCGGCGGGTTCGGTCCGGCGTGGATCGTCGAGGAGTACTTCGTCCCCAAGGGCTACGTCATCGCGTTGGCGACCTCGGGTGCGAACTCCGACCGGAACCCGCTGGCCTTCCGGCAGCACGTGCGCCGTGAGTACCAGGGGCTGCGTCAGATCCCCGGTCCGAACGGGCAGTACCCGCTGGCGGAGTCGTACTACTCGCGGGGCTTCGGTGTCGGTGTCCGGCACCGGGGCGCGGCGGCGGTCATGCAGGTGACCGCCTCCACGACGTACACCCCGCCGTCGCTGTGAGACCCCGGGTGGCGTCGTGCTCAGCCGGTGACGCGGCGCCACCCGGTATCACCGGCTTCACCGGCAGTCGGGAAGTACGACCATGACTGCACTTGCAGACCAGATGCTCGCCGCGATCAGCGAGGCCGAGCGGCTGGCACCGGACAACGGCCACCTGGTGGAGGACCCCTTCATCTCAGAGGTCATCCAGACAGCCGCAAACGGGCGTTGGAGCGTCGAAGACCACGACCGGGACGGCTACCCCGCCCCCAGCGTTCGCCTCGTCTCTACGGGCAACCTGCGCGAGGACTTCGCAGAGACCGTCACCAGCGAGTCCGAGCACAGCGGGTGCTGCCGCTGCCACGCTGCCAGCCCCTACGCCTTCGGGGACCCACCGGTCGACCACACGACCAAGCACCTGTGGGTCTCGGCGGGGTCAACGATCGTGGACCTGTACTTCTGCCAGTCGTGCGCGGCCGCGCTGGAGCGCGATTTCGCGCCGCTGGTGTGGAAGGACTGACATGGCTTCCAAGCAGTGTCAGGCGACGGTCAAGACGCCGGACTACGAGAACTTCGGCAAGCAGTGCACGCGGCTGGCTGTGACCGGTGCCGACTTCTGCGAGCGACACGGGGGAGTGGAGCAGGCCAGCGATCGGGACGCGATCCGAACTCGCCTGGACCGTCCCCGGCAGCGGTGCAGCGCCACGACCAGCGCAGGGAACCCGTGCAAGAAGTGGGCCATCCACGGGGCGACCGTCTGCCGGACCCACGGCGGCAACCTGCCGAACGTCCGGGCGAAGGCCAAGGAGCGGCTGCTGAGCATGGTGGACCCGACGTTGGTCGAACTCCAGAAGATCCTCCAGAAGCCCTCCACCACGGATGCCGACCGGCTGCGTGCGATCCAGATCGTCTTGGACCGGACGGGTTACCACGCCAAGACGGAGATGAGCGTCGAGCACGAGGTCAAGCCGTGGGAGGGACTGGTCGCGGGCGTCCTCAAGAGCAGCGAGGACATCGTGGACGCGGAGGTCATCGAGGACGAGGACGACCGTCCACCGCTGCCCTCGGATGAGGAGGTCCAGGCACGGATGGCCGAGTACCTGGCCGAGCGGCAGATCACGCTGCCGGACCCCGTACCGGAGAACGTCGTCACGTTCCCGACGTCGCGCAAGAACCCTCCGGCGCACCTGCGGTAGTCGTGTACGGGCGTCAACCGGGCTGGGCGATGGTCGGCAGCGTGCGGGTCGTAGCTCGTGTCCTGCGTCTGGACCACAACCACCTCCGACGCTGCCTGGACGGCCACGACCTGCCGGACACGGAGACGTTCCTCGCGCTACCCGAGTACCTCGGCGTCGAGCCGGAGGAGTGCTGGACCCCGCAGGTCGTCCAGGGCTTCTACAGGCGGCTGAGTCCCCGGCCGAGGTAGTCGCCCGTCGGTAGCCTGCGCCGTGTCTGAGATGGCCTGGACGGTCTCTCAGGACGGCAGGGCGAGGATCGGCGGGGTGATCGGTGCCGGGAGGTTGACACTCTTCATCGTTGATGCAGACCGTTTGCGGGAACGACTCGAAATGTTGTAAGGTCGATCCTGGTTCGGAGAGGTACTCCACCGCTGACGCGGAGGGGGTGCCTCTCTTCGTGTTTCCGGTGAAAGTGCTCCGACCCGCAAAGATGCGGCGCGTCTGAGCAATCACCGGTTAGCCCGACCGGTGCTAACAGCCGGTGTCGCTGAGCAGGGCGGTTCCAGGAGGAACCGTGAGACGTCCATTCCAGCCAGCGCGAGACATTCTTAAGCAGAAGCGTTGGACCGTTGCTGCGGCAGCCCGTGAAATCGGGGTCTCGCAGACGCATCTCGGAAACACAGTCACCGGGCGCAATCGCCCAAACGACATCGTGCGGGAGAAGCTCCCTGAGTTGCTCGGCGTTCCGCTAGAGGAACTCTTCTACCCGGACATGATCGTCATCCCCTTCTCTCCACGGCCCAGCCAGCACAGCCGTCGGAAGAAGGTGGCCGACGATGAGTGACCTCCAGTTCAGCGACGAGGCCATCGACAACGTGTACCGCTTCCTGCGAGCGTCGTACGCGCAGGTCGCCGCGATCATCAACAAGTCCGACGGTGGCGACGATGAGTGCTGAAATGCACGAAGTCCCCGGGATGGAGACCGGGGACTTCGTGGCGCAGAGCAACATCGGTGAACACGCTGATCCTTCGACGCAGTTCGATATTAGCCCAGTCGAATACGCGCAACGTGGGTGGCGCATTGTTCCCCTTCACAGGGGCCTGACCCCGGTTCTTGGACACGCTGAATCCAGCACGTGGTGCTGGGGAAGCGAGATGATCCGAGAATCATGGCTAGGAAGAACTATTCCGGCTCATCACAATCCACGGTGTAGTTGGGTGTGAGGGTGGCTGGCGCGTCGGTCACGGGTTAGGGGTCGAGGTCTCCCGAGGATGGGGGTTCTCACTCCAACCCATCCGGAAGACCTCGACGTGCCTGACGCTACCTTCGCGAGCCCTGATGTGACCACGTTCTGCCGCGTGGATGAGCTTGGTCTGGTGGTGGTCGGGCAACGCTTGGAGCCGCAGCGGGCGGTGCTCGCCTGTCGGGTCGTCGAGCAGGATCAGTGGTGTCGACGGTGCGGCTGCGAGGGCGTGGTGCGTGACACGGTGGTGCGTCGGCTCGCTCATGAACCGCTCGGTTGGCGACCGACTGTGTTGGAGGTCACGATCCGCCGTTACCGCTGCACCGGCTGCGGTCATGTGTGGCGCCAGGACACCACAAGAGCGGCCGAGCCGCGGGCGAGACTGTCGCGGCGGGCGTTGCGGTGGGCGTTGGAAGGCCTGGTGGTGCAGCACCTGACCGTGGCCCGGATCGCTGAGAGCCTGAACGTCAGTTGGAACGCCGCCAACGACGCCGTGCTCGCTGAAGGCAAACGGGTGCTGATCAGTAACCCGGCCCGGTTCGACGGGGTCAGCGTGATCGGCGTCGATGAGCATGCCTGGCGGCACACCCGCAAGGGCGACAAGTACGTCACCGTCATCATCGACCTCACCCCCGTCCGCGACGGCAAAGGCCCGGCGAGACTGCTCGACATGGTCGAGGGCCGCTCCAAACAGGTGTTCGCCAACTGGCTCGACCAACAACCCCAAGCCTGGCGCGACCGCATTCAGATCGTCGCGATGGACGGCTTCACCGGCTTCAAGACCGCCGCCGCCGAAAAGCTGCCGGACGCGGTGGAGGTGATGGACCCCTTCCACGTCGTCCAGCTCGCCGGTGACGCCCTGGACCGCTGCCGGCAACGCGTCCAACACGAAACCCTCGGCCGCCGCGGCCGCTCCGGCGACCCGCTCTATGGCGCCCGCCGCACCCTGCACACCGGAACAGCGTTGCTCACCAACAAGCAGAAGACCCGACTCGAGGCGGTGTTCAACGACGAGGACCACGCCGCCGTCGAAGTCACCTGGAGGGTCTACCAAAACATCGTCACCGCCTACCGGAACCCCGACCCCAAAGCCGGACGGCGCACCCTCAACAAGGTCATCGGCAGCATCGCCCGCGGCGTTCCCGCCGCGCTGGCCGAGCTCCGCAAGCTCGGCTCGACCCTGAACCGCCGCGCCGGTGACGTGCTGGCCTACTTCGACCATCCCCGCACATCCAACGGCCCCACCGAAGCCGTCAACGGCCGACTCGAACACCTCCGCGGCTCAGCCCTCGGCTTCCGGAACCTGACCAACTACATCGCCCGCAGCCTGCTCGAGACCGGCGGATTCAGACCCCAACTACACCGTGGATTGTGAAGAGCCACTATTCCGAGGAGTTTCGTCGTCAGGCCGTCGACTTGTACGAGTCCACCCCGGGTGCCACGGTCCGCGGCATCGCCGAGGACCTCGGCATCGTGCGTGGCACGCTGCGGGGTTGGCTCGAGGTCTACGGGACCGGCAAGAAGACCGCTGCTGACGGGACGTTGACCTCCAGCCCACTGCAGTCCAGGCCGTCGAAGAAGAACTCCTCGGCGCCCGAAGGTGAGACGCCGGAGCAGAAGATCGACCGACTGGAGGCCGAGAACGCGGCGCTGCGGGCCGAGACCACCAAGCTCACCACCGAGCGGGAGATCCTGCAGCGGGCGGCCAAGTATTTCGCCGGGGAGACGCGCTGGTGAGTCGCTTCCAGTTCGTCGCCGACAACTCCGCCACCTTCGAGGTGAAGCGACTGTGCGAGCTCGTCGAGATCGAGCGCTCCTCCTACTACGCCTGGCTCAAGGCAGCCCCGGCACGCGAAGAGCGAGCTCGGGCCGATGCCGAGCTCGCGGAGCGGATCAGGGCCGTCCACGCCGAGGACAACACTTGCGGTGTGCCGCGGATCACCGCCGAGCTCAACGACAACACCCCTGCCGGTGAGCGGGTCAACCACAAGCGCGTCGCGCGGGTGATGCGGGCCGAGGGCATCCGTGGCTATGTGAAGAGGCGGCGGGTGCGGACCACGATCCCCGAGCCGTCGGGGCAGAAGTACCCCGACCTGCTCCAGCGCGACTTCACCGCCGAGCGCCCCAACCGGCGCTACGTCGGCGACATCACCTACCTCCCGCTCGCGGACGGGACGAACCTGTACCTGGCGACCGTGATCGACTGCTACTCCCGACGGCTCGCCGGCTGGGCGATCGCCGACCACATGCGCACCGAACTCGTCGAGGAAGCGTTGAACGTCGCGGCCGCGACCCGAGACAGCCTCAAGGGCGCGATCTTCCACAGCGACCACGGGTCGGTCTACTGCTCCAAGGCCTACGCCCAGCTCTGCAAGAAGTTCGGCGTCACCCAGTCGATGGGCGCCGTCGGCTCGTCGGCCGACAACGCACTCGCGGAGTCGTTCAACGCCACGATGAAGCGCGAGGTCCTCCAAGACACCGCCTGCTGGCCCGACGAGCTGACCTGCCGCCGGCAGGTCTTCAGATGGCTCGTCCGCTACAACACCCGCCGCCGTCACACCTGGTGCGGCTACCTCTCCCCGTCCACCTACGAGGCCCGCCGGGCCGCTACGCTGCCAACCGCCGCGTAATCACACCCCGTGTCCAAGATCCGGGGGTAAGGCCCACACCATCAAGCGCGGGAACTGCACGTGCAAGGACGGGTCATCGTGCAAGAACGCGGGCAAGCACCCCCGGACGGCCAACGGCGTCAAGGACGCCACCGCGGACCCGGAGGTCGTGAGGCGATGGATGACGGCGTACCCGGAGACGAACTGGGGTCTGGCGTGTGGTGCCGCATCGGGCGTGTTAGTGATCGACATCGACACCAAGCACGACGGCTTCGCGTCGTGGCAGTCGTTCGCTGACGAGCACGGGATCGACCTCCGCGCGACCCTCACAGCGACCAGCGGCGGGGGAGGACGGCACTACTTCCTCACCTACACGGAGGGCGTCCGCAGTCGTAGCGCGTGGCTGCCCGGCGTGGACGTCCGCAGCGACGGCGGCTACGTCGTGCTGCCGCCCGGTCGTCACGTCTCGGGTGGCCGGTACCGGTGGGACAACCTCGGCGCGGAGGTCCTGGAAGCGCCTGTGAGCGTCGTTGAGTCGATCCGCAGTAGTTCGACCACCGGCAGCGACAGGGACGCTCTCAGGGACAGCGCCAGCATCCTGGATGGCATCCCGGAGGGTCAGCGCGACGACACCCTCTTCAGGTGGGCATGTCGGCTGCGGCGACAGCACGCATCCGACGCAGACGGCGGCCTGGCTGTGGTCCGGGCCCTGATCCTCGAGGCTGCTCGGCGGAGCGGGTTCCCGGAGCGTGACGCGCTCGCGAAGGTGGCGCAGGCGTTCAAGCAGGATCACAGCGAGGACGAGGCGCTCGGTGCGTGGGTCGAGCAGTACGGCGCTCTGCCGCCCAGGTCGCGGCTGAACCTGGTCACCGCGTCGGAGATGCGGAACCAACCCGTCCCCGAGTTCGTCATTGATGGCGTGCTGCCGAAGGGGTCGCTGTTCCAGGTGTTCGGGCAGACGGGCCAGTTCAAGTCGTTCGTGCTGCTGGACATGGCGCTCAGCGTGACGAACGGCATCCCGTGGATGGATCACGGCGTCGCGCATCGCGGCAGTGCGGCGCTGATCCTCGGTGAGGGTGGCTTCGACGCGGGGATGCGGCTCAACGCCTGGCTGGCCGGCAACCCGAACGCCACGGAGGACGGCTTGCTCTACAGCGTCGAGCAGCAGCTCGACCTCATGAGCCACGACGACGTGGACGCCATCATCGACGATCTGCTCGCGCAGACGGATGACTGGCGGCTGATCGTCTTCGACACCCAGGCGGACCACATGCCGTCCGGTGACGAGGACAAGTCGAAGGACTTCACGGTCGTGAAGCGCTCCATTCAACGCATCGCGCACGAGACAGGCGCTGCTGTCGGCCTGGTCCACCACACGGGGTGGGACAAGTCGCGGGAGCGCGGTTCCTCTCGGCAGAGGCAGGCGCTGGACGTGGTGATGCAGGTCGAGAACCAGGTGATCAAGAACATCAAGATGAAGGGTGGCGCGCCGCCGTTCGCTGACATCTCGTTCGTCATGGAGCAGGCAGCGGGGTCCGTGTACGTCCGCAAGGCAACGCTGGCGGAGAACCTCGGCAAGGCGGTGGACTCGCTTGAAGCCATCCTCAACAGCGACGGCGTTGAGGTCGCACGGTTCCTCAGAGACTATCCCGACACGTCCGTGAACGCGCTGAAGGTCGAACTCAAGTGGGGCCACGACCGGTGGCTGACCGCGAAGAACGCGCTGCGGCTGGAGGGTTACCTCACGAACGATGAAGACGCACGAGGTCGTGAGAAGAACTTCCGACTGACGGACGCTGGTCGTGAGTGGCTGGCGAAGATGTAGTGGTTCTAGAACCAGCTGAGAACCAGTTCTAGAACCACCGGGCGCTGGTTCTGGTAACTGGTTCTGGCTGGTTCTCTATAGAACCAGTAGAACCAGTACCAGTAGCCCGGAACCACCACGACGGAACCAGAGGGCCAGGAAATGACCACACTCGAGGACGACAGGGCAGTCGGGCAACGGCTGGAGCAAGCCTGGAGTGGGTGGAGCGCATCCCACCCACGACAGACGGACGTCCCGCGCTCCTACGAAACGGATGAGGAGTTCCTCCTCCGACTGCTGCGCAGCCATCCTGCCCTCTACATCCTGCTGGCCTCGCTGAACGAGACCATCAAGCCGGACCGGATCGACCAGTGGCCGGCCACCACGGATGCCGTGCTGGCGCTGAGGCTTCCCGTCGCCGACTACGACCGACTGCTGGACCTGCTGTCGGACCTGACCTTCGGCCCTCGGCCTGGACTCCTGCATCCGGGGGCGCTGCGCGTGTTTCTACAGAAGTTCTGGGTCCGTCGGTAGTTCCACCCGCCGAAGGCCGTTCGCGTGTTCTACGGGCCAT
>NZ_BCNQ01000142.1 GCF_001515525.1 Piscicoccus intestinalis NBRC 104926
CGCGCACGCTCACCCCCGCAGCCTGCCCCGCCGCGCGATTCGCGTGCTCGCCGGCGCGCGCGAGCGCGCCGTCGGTGAGGGTGACGGCGAGCGCGGAGGCCAGGCCCGCGCAGAGCAGTGCCGCGGCGGCGCGATGGGTTCGCATGTGGCGCCTCAGCGGTACAACAGGTGCGGTCGGCGGGCCCGCTCGAAGGCGGCGAGCTCGTCGCGCCAGGCGGCGAGGCATTCGTCGGCGGAGGCGCCGGAGTCGACCATCGTGCGTAGCCGCGCGGAGCCGGACAGCTTGTCCACCCAGTACGGCCGGGCGGCGTCGTAGGAGTCTGCGCGCCAGGCGAATCCGGGGTAGAGCCGCTTCGCCTCGACGAGCATGTGCGCGGCGACGGCGATGGCGTCGACGCGGTCGCGGTCGGTGATGTGCACCTGCACGCCGCCGCACACCGCGTCCTTGTGCTTGCCGAACGTCGGGGTGAAGTAGGCCTCGCGTAACCGCACGCCGCGCAGCCCCCGGTCGTTGAGGGCGGCGGCCCAGCGGTGGTCGACGAACGGGGCGCCGATGAGTTCGAACGGCCGGGTCGTGCCGCGGCCCTCCGAGAGCACGGTGCCCTCGAACAGCCCCGTGCCCGGGTAGAGCAGCGCGGTGTCGGGCGTCGGCATGTTCGGGCTCGGCATGACCCACGGCAGGCCGGTGTCGGCCCACAGGTGCCGCCGGCGCCAGCCGGAGGCGACCACGACGTCGAGCTGCGGCACCCTCGGCGCGCCGTCCTCCTTCGGCAACAGCTCGGCGTTGAAGAACCGCGCGAGCTCCCCGACGGTCATGCCGTGCTGCATCGCGATCGGCTTCAGGCCCACGCCGGTGGCGTACGCGGCGGTGAGCATGGGGCCGCGGGCGGCGCCGCCGACGGGATTGGGGCGGTCGAGCACGACGAACCGGAGCCCGAGCCGGGCCGCCGCATACATCGCGTGGTACATCGTCCACACGTAGGTGTAGAAGCGCGCGCCGACGTCCTGGATGTCGAAGACGACGGTCTCGACGCGGGCCTCGCGGAACCGGGCCTCGAGGTCGGTGGCCTTGGCGCCGTAGGCGTCATAGACGGTCAGGCCGGTGCGCGGGTCGGTCGAGGTGCCCTCGCTGGCGCCGGCCTGCGCCGTGCCGCGGAACCCGTGCTCGGGCCCGAACACCCCGGCGATCGTCACGCCCGGGGTCGCGGCCATCGCGTCGACGAGGTGGGTGAGGTCGGCCAGCGTGCCGGTCGGGTTGGTGATGATGCCCAGCCGGGTGCCCGTCAGCGACGACCAGCCCTCGCCGGCCAGCCGCTGCGCGCCCGTCGTCACGCGCGCCCGCGCGGCTGCCGCGTTCGTCGCGCCGGCGGCGCCGGTCGCGCCGGTCGAGCCGGTCGGTGCTGTCGGGGTGGCGGGCACGGCGCGGGCGGTGTCGCCGACGAGGACGGCGCCGGCGAGGCCGCCCAGTCCGGCTCCCAGGAGGTTGCGGCGGGGCAGGGGCGGCAGGGGCATGGTCGGACTCCGATCGACAAGGGGTGCGTCAGCGGGGTGGGCGGCAGGCGTCAGCGGGCGCCGGCGCCGAAGCGGTAGAGCACGCCGGCGCCGTCGGCGGTGGGGATGTCGACGGGCAGGCGCCCGGTCGCGCGCGCCTCCCCGAGCAGCACGCGCGCCGCGGCGCGCACCGAGACGGCGTTGTAGGAGTAGGCGGCCAGATACGTGCCGACACCGGGAAGGGCGTTGATGTCGTAAGGGTTTCGCACGGCGACGACCGCGACCTTGGTGCCGGTGCGCTGCAGCGCGGCGACGAGATCCCGCTGGCTCTTGTTGGCCTCGGTCGAGGCGTTCATCGTCGTGACGACCGCCAGGTCGGCCTCGGTGGCGTTCGCGACCGCCTGCTCGATGAGCGCAGGAGTCGGCGCGGAGCCGGTCTCCAGCGCGGTCGCGGTGGCGCCGCGGGCGGTGAACTCCTGCGCGAGGGTCTTGGTCGCGGTCGCGCCGTAGCCGACGACCGCGACCTTGCGGCCGGCGAGCGCGAACGGCACGACCCCGGCCTCGTCGGTGAGCAGCGTCATGCCGCGCTCGGCGATCGCGTCGGCCTGCGCCCGGTGCGCCGGGGTGCCGACGACGTCGTCGATGCGCGCCGGGTCGACGTACGGCTGCGCGAACAGCCCGCGCTTCCACTTCAGCTGCAGGATGCGGGTGACCGAGGCGTCGAGCCTTTCGGTGCTGATCCGGCCGCTGCGCACGGCGCCCAGCACCGCGGTGTAGGCGGCGTCCATCGCCGGGGTCATGAGCAGTTGGTCGGCGCCGGCCTCGATCGCGCGCACGGCGACCTCACCGTCTCCGTACTTCGTGCGCACGCCCTCCATCGCCAGGGAATCGGTGACGACGACCCCGCGGAACTTCAGGTCCTTGCGCAGCACGTCGGTGAGGATCGTGCGGCTCAGCGTGGCGGGCTCGCCGGAGGAGTCGAGGGCGGGCACGACGAGGTGCGCGGTCATGATCTGGTCGACCCCGGCCTTGATCGCCGCCCGGAACGGCGGCTCGTCGAGCTCGCGCCACTGCGCCCGGGTGTGCGTGATGACCGGCAGCCCGGTGTGGCTGTCGACGGCCGTGTCGCCGTGGCCGGGAAAGTGCTTGGCGGTGGCGGTGACCTGCGCGTCGTTCTGGAAGCCCTTGACCTGCGCGGCGACCATCGAGGAGACGAGGTTCGGCCGCGAGGAGAATGAGCGCACCCCGATGACCGGGTTGGCGGGGTTGACGTTGACGTCGGCGTCGGGCGCGTAGTCGACGCCGATGCCGACGGCCTTCAGCTCGGAGCCGGTGATCGCGGCGGCGCGGCGGGAGTCGCCGGTGGAGCGACCGGCTCCGAGGGCCATCGCGCCGGGCAGTTGGGTGGCGGGGGCGCCGAACCGGATGACCGGGCCCTGCTCCTGGTCGGTGGCGACCTGCAGCGGGATCGGCTCGCCGGAGCCGATCGCGGCGCGCTGCAACCCGTTGGACAGGCCGGCGATCTGCTGCGGATCGGTGAGATTGCCCGACCAGCCGAAGTAGATGACGCCGCCGAGGTGGTACTTGGCGATGACCTCGGCGGGGGTGGCCACGCCGTACAGCGGCACGTTGCGCTGGTCGGGGGTGGTGGCCGAGGCCCCGTAGAAGTGCTGGACGAAGAGCTGACCGACCTTCTGCTCCAGCGACATCCGCCGCACGAGCGAGGCGATCGCACGCTCGTCGGAGACCCGCGCGGGCCGCGGCGCCCGATCCTGCTTCTGCACACTGTTGTGTGTCGTTTCGGCGGTTTCGGGCTCCGGGCTGGCGGCCGCTCCGCCGAGACCGGGCAGGACGGTGGCGGGTAGGGCCAGGCTCAGGCACAGCGCGAGACCGAGCGGGCGAAGGCGGCGCGGGGAGTCGGTCATGCTGGGTCCCTCCGTCGTCGGCGGCGCCCGCACGGCCCCGAGTGGGCGCGGCGGCACCGACCGTTATGTGAAGAAGCTCCCCCCGAACCACTCCTGTCGAGCGTCACCCGCCGCCGCGGGACGATCAAGCACCGGACCGTCGGCGATTCCCCGGTGCGGGGCAGGCCTGCGCATAGCAATGGTCAAGTCGGCTCTCGCGGGCCGGCCGGGGCGGGCCGGGTCCCGGGAGGCGGGCCGGCCCCTCGGGCAGGCACCATGGGCGCATGTTGACCGTGGAGCTGGCATCCGAGCTGTCCGCCGCCGGGGTGATGTGGCACCCCGCGCCGGGCGACCGCTTCGTCATCACCAGCGAGCAGCTGCTCGGCGACATCTTCTGGATCAGCGACCTGACGATCGAGCTGCACCACTACGCGGGCTCGAGCGTGCTCGGGTTCAACGGCACGACCGAATGGGCCCTCGATTCCGTGGCGCTGGACCAGACGCTGTGGCTGCCCCGCGAAGACCAGCTGCGCGAACTGCTCGGCGACCGGCTCCGGTGCGTGCGTAGGGAGCCCGAGGGCTGGCTCGTGGAGTCCGACGACGCCGCCGGGGAGCCGGTGCGCACCTTCGACGCCGACCTGGAGTGCGCCTACGCCCGGGCGCTGTTGCGGGTGGCCTGAGCCTGCGCCCGTTCGGCCCGGGTCGGCCAAGTCGGCCCGGGTCAGTCCGGCAGGGCCTCCTCGGGGTCGCCGGTGGACTCCCAGCGCGCGGGCCCCTGGGAGCCGGCGGGGTAGGTCTCCAGCGGCACCTCGCCGGAGGTCCAGGCCTCGATGACGGGTGTGACGATGCGCCAGCACTCCTCGGCGATGTCGCCGCGCACCGACAGCAGCGGGTTGCCGTCCATGATGTGGGCGAGAATCTCGCCGTACGGACGCAAGGTGCTGGGTCCGAGGTCGGCGCTCATCGTCGTCGTCTCCAGCGAGAAGACGTCGCCCTCGCCGTTGGTGTTGATGGACAGGGTGACCCGCTCGGGGTTCATGTCGATGAGGAGCCGGTTGGGCTGGGGCGGCAGCGGATAGAACCCGGCGGGCACGTGGTTGACGGGGCGGAACGTCACGACGATGCGGCGGCAGCCCCGCCCGATCGCCTTGCCGCTGCGCAGGGTGAACGGCACCCCGGCCCAGCGGGCGTTGCGGATCCCGACGGTCACCTCGGCGAGCGTCTCGGTGCGCCGCTCGGAGTCGACGCCCGGCTCCTTGGCGTAGTCGGGGATGTCGGTGCCGTCGATGGTGCCGGCGGTGTAGCGCGCGCGTCGCGAGGAGCGCTTCGGGTCCTCGCCCCAGATCGTCATCGCGCGCAGCACGTGGATCAACAGGTCGCGGAACTCCAGCTCGTCGATGCGCGCCGGGTCCTCCATCGCGAGCAGCGCGCACACCAGCAGCAGGTGGCTCTGGATCATGTCGGCCAGCGCACCGGCCTTGTCGTAGTAGCCGGCCCGGCCCTCGAGCGCGAGGCTCTCGTCGAAGGCGATGTCGACGCGCTCGATGTTCGCGGCGTTCCACACGGGCTCGAAGATGCGGTTGGCGAATCGGAAGCCGAGGAGGTTGAGCACCGAGCCCTTGCCGAGGAAGTGGTCGATGCGAAAGATCTGACTCTCGTCGGCAAAGCGGTAGAGCACCTTGTTGAGGCGGGCGGCACTCTCGGCGTCGGTGCCGAAGGGCTTCTCGAGCCCGAAGCGGTACGTCGACGGGATGTCCATCGAGGCAAGTAGCACACAAATCTGTGCGGTGACGGCCGGTGGGAGCGCGAAGTAGAGCACGACGACGCCCTGTCCCAGGCCGTCGAGGAAGGCCCCGAGGGCCGCGTCGTCGAGCAGGTCGAGCTGGTGGTAGGCGGTGTCTTTGGCGACCTTGCGCGCGGGCGCGGCCAGACAGCCTCCCTCGCGCAGGGCCTCCTCGACCCGCGCGGTCCAGTCGGCCGGCTCCATCGGGTCCATCGCGGCGCCGACGAGGTGCACCGTGCGGTCGGGTTCGTTCTTCAACAGCGTGCCCAGCCCCGGCAGCAGGAGCCGGTGCGTCAGGTCGCCGGAGGCGCCGAGGATGACCAGCGTGACCGGCTCGTCGCCGGCATGGTCGGCCTGGGCGTGCCCGGCGGTCGGTGCCTGCGTGACCATGTGCATCTCCTGGGTCATCAGATGGGAGTCCGGGCGGGCGCCGCGACGTCCGCCCCGCCTGACGGTAACCGCTGCCCACCCCGATTCGCGCGAGGTGACGCCTGCATCCACAGGCCGGGGTCGCCCGTGCGCCTTATCCACAGGTGGCGCGCTCGGGCTGAGCGGCCCCGGCCCCTCGTGATCTAGCGTCGTCGACATCTGTTCCGCCCCGGGCTCGCCGGGGCATACTCGAACACACCCGAGAGGAGGAAGCGGTGAGCATCGTGACCGCACCGCCGCGCATCGTCAGCCTGGCCGAGTGGGATGAGGACTTCTCGCAGCGCGAGGACGCCTACGAGCTCGTCCGCGGCATCCCCACCGTGGCTCCCAACGAGATCATGGCCAACGTCGACGCGGCCTCGCTGCTCGTGCAGAAGCTCGGGCCGATCGTGCGTCCCCAATGGCGGCCGCTCCCGCAGTTCGCCGTGCACCTGGGCGCCGACGACGACGGCCGGCACACCGTGCGACAACCCGACGTGACCGTGGTCCGGCGCGACGCGCCGAAGACGGTCCACCGAGTCGAACCGGGCACCGTCGCGCTCGTCGCCGAGGTCGTCTCCCCGAGTTCGATCGAGACCGACTGGGTCACCAAGCGCGCCGAGTACGCCGCCGCCGGCATTCCGGCCTACCTCGTCATCGACGTGCGCGGCGACCGGCCGATGGTCGTGCTCTACGACCGCCTCGATCCGGCCACCGGCGACTACGCCGACCCCGACCTCGACGCCCCCGACTTCGGCGAACGCGTCACGGTGCGCATCGGCGAGCACACCGTCGAGTTGCGCGCCGCCGACCTCGTCGACTGAGGCGCCCGGGGTCACACCGCCTCCTGCGCCTCCTGCGGGGTCAGCGGGTCGATGAGGTCGCTGACCAGCCACTCCCGCGGGATCGCGAAGGCGTCGACGTACGTCTGCGCGTGCACCCGCACCTGCGCGCAGAGGGCGTCGACGCGGCTGGTGAGCCGCTTGGACTGCTCGGGACCGAGCCGACCGTGCTCGAGGAACCACGCGCGGTTAGCCTCGACCGTCGCGCAGGCGAACAGGTCGCCGAGCAGTTCGAGGCGGTCGCGCCCGGAGCCGGCGGGGCAGCGGTCGATCGCCGCCGCGAAGGCCTCGAGCAGGATGCGGTCGATGTGGGCGCGGGCGAGTTCGAGCACGTGCTGCTGGGCGGCGTTGAAGCCGTCCCAGTTGGCCTGCGGATCGTCGGCCGGCAGGTCGCGCAGCCGGGCTGCGAGGGTCTGCAGCACGTGCCGCTCGCGGTCCTCGAACAGCGCCAGCTGACCGCCGCGGTCGCCGAGCGCGGCCTCGGCGTCGCGGCCGGGCGCGCCGGAGATGAGCCGCTGGAGCAGACCGCCTCCGATGGTGCGCTCGATGAGGCCCTCCCCCACCTGCCGGGCGACCAGGCCCACGGTGCGCACCGTGCCGAGGTCTTCGAACGCGGCGGCGTGCGCGGTGAGCAGCGACTTGGCGACGAGCTGCAGGAGCACGGTGTTGTCGCCCTCGAAGGTCGTGAACACGTCGGTGTCGGCACGCAGCTTGCCGAGCCGGTTGAACGACAGGTAGCCGGCCCCGCCGCACGCCTCCCGGCACGTCTGGATCGTCGTCGTCGCGTGCGCGGTGTTCGCGACCTTGAGCGCGGCGGCCCGCTCCTCTAGCTTGCGGCGCTCGCGCTGATCGGCGGCCTCCCCGGCCGTGTAGATCTCGTGCATGGCGGCCGTCAGCTCGTTCTGCGCGAACGCCAGCGCGTACGTGCGGGCCAGCGCGGGCAGCAGTTTGCGCTGGTGGGCGGGGTAGTCCAGGAGCAGCACGTCGCGCCCGTCGGGTCCGGGGAACTGGCGGCGGCGGCCGGCGTAGATCACCGCCAGCGTCAGCGCGTTGCGGGTCGCCGCCCCCGCCGCGGCGCCCACGGTGATCCGGCCGCGCACAAGGGTGCCGAGCATCGTGAAGAAGCGCGCGCCGTCGCGCTCGATCGGCGAGGAATACGTGCCGTCGGCGTCGATCGAGCCGTAGCGGTCGAGCAGGTTCTCCCGCGGCACCCGCACGTGATCGAAGGCGAAGCGCCCGTTGTCGACCCCGGGCAACCCGGCCTTGCCGCCGCAGTCGCCGATGCTCACCCCCGGCATCGGTTCACCGTGCTCGTCACGCACCGGCACGAGCACGCAGTGCACGCCGTGATCGGTCTCACCGGTGATGAGGCGGGCGAAGACGGCCGCCATCCGCCCGTCGCGGGCGGCGTTGCCGATGTAGTCCTTGCGCGCGGCGCGGTCGGGGGTGTCGACGACGATCTCGTCGGTCGTCGGGTCGTAGGTCGCGGTCGTGCGCAGCGACTGCACGTCGGAGCCGTGCGCGCTCTCGGTCATCGCGAAGCAGCCGAGCAACTCACCGGAGGCGATCAGCGGCAGGTACCGCTCGTGGTGACGCTGCGTGCCGAGCGCGGTGACCGCCCCACCGAACAGGCCCCACTGCACGCCGGCCTTGACGAACAGCGAGAGGTCACCGTGCCCGAGCATCTCGAAGGCGGTCACCGAGGCACCGTGGTCCGGGCCGCCCTGCTCGGCCGACAACCCCAGCCCGGAGAAGCCGATCGAGGCGAGGTCCATGAGCTGGTCGTGGACCCGGGCGCGGTACTCCTCGATCGGCAGCTCGGTCTCCGGGGGCCCGAATCGGCCCGGCTCGATCTGGCTCCGGGCCCGTCGGCGCACGTGCGCCCACCGTCCGTCGAGGACCTCGCGCAGAACCGCGGCATCGTCGTCGCTCATACTCAACGGTAACCTGTGTCCGAACCGGGCGCCAAGAATGCCCGTCCCACCCGCGACAACCGCCCAACCCCACCCCGTGAGAACTGCGTGTCGTGGTGAGGACTGCGACACGGACCGCAGTTCTCACCACAACACGCAGTTCTCAGGGTCGTTGGGCGCTGCGCGTTGGGTCGTTGGGTCGTTGGGCGTTGGGTCTTGGGTCGCTGAGTCCTCAGGGTCAGCGGCGGCGGGCGGTGCCGAAGATGCTGCGGGTGATCTCGCGGCCGATCGCGGTGCCGGCGCTGCGCATCATCGACTTGAACATGCCCGAGCCGACCACCTGCTCGACCAGCCCCGGCTCCTCCTTCTCGGCGCGACGGCGCGGGGGCTCGCGAGCCGGTTCGGGCGCCTGCGGTTGTGCCTCGGCGGGGGCGGCCTGCGGCTCCGGCGCCTGCTGGACCCGCGCGGCGAGCATCTCGTAGGCCGACTCCCGGTCGATGGCCTGCGCGTACGTCGCGTTCAGCTCGGAGGCCGACACGATCTGGGCCATCGCCGCCTCGTCGATGGGGCCCATGAGCGACTGCGGCGCGCGCATCCGCGTCCACGCGACCGGAGTCGGGGCGCCGCGCTCGGAGAGGACGGTGACGACCGCCTCCCCCGTGCCGAGCTGGGTGAGCAGCGACTCCAGGTCGTACTCGCTCTTGGGGAAGGTCTTGACCGTGGCCTTGAGCGCCTTGGCGTCCTCCGGGGTGAAGGCCCGCAGCGCGTGCTGCACCCGGTTGCCGAGCTGGCCGAGCACGCCCGCGGGCACGTCGCGCGGGGTCTGCGTGACGAAGAAGACGCCGACGCCCTTGGAGCGGATGAGCCGCACCGTCTGCTCGATCTGCTCGAGGAACGCCTTGCTCGCGTCGTTGAACAGCAGGTGTGCCTCGTCGAAGAAGAACACGAGCTTGGGCTTGTCGACGTCGCCGACCTCGGGCAGGTCTTGGAACAGGTCGGCGAGCAGCCACATGAGGAACGTCGAGAACACCTTGGGCCGGTCCTGCACGGCGGGCAGCTCGAGGCAGGAGATGACGCCCTTGCCGTCGGAGCCGGTGCGCAACAGCTGCGAGGTGTCGAGCTCGGGCTCCCCGAAGAAGACGTCGGCGCCCTGGTCGGAGAAGGCGATGAGCTGGCGCAGGATGACGCCCGCGGTGGCGGCCGACAGTCCGCCGAGTTCCTTGAGGTCGGCCTTGCCCTCCTCGGAGGTCAGGTGCTGCACGACGGCGCGCAGGTCCTTCAGATCGAGCATCGGCAGGCCGCGCTTGTCGGCGTAGTGGAAGACGAGGCCGAGGCTGGACTCCTGGGTCGCGTTGAGTCCCAGCACCTTCGCGAGCAGCGTCGGGCCGAAGTCGGTGATCGTCGCGCGGATCGGCACGCCGGTGCCCTGCCCGCCGAGGGTGAACAGCTCGACGGGGAATCCGGCCGCCTCCCAGGTCTGCCCGACGTCGGACGCGCGGGCGCTGACCTTGTCGTTCGGCTGCCCGGGCGCGGCCAGGCCGGACAGGTCGCCCTTGATGTCGGCGAGAAAAACCGGCACGCCGTTGGCCGCGAGCTGCTCGGCCATGAGCTGCAGCGTCTTCGTCTTGCCGGTGCCGGTGGCGCCGGCCACCAGCCCGTGCCGGTTCATCACCGACAGCGGCAGATTGACCGGGGCGTCGGCGTGCGCGGTGCCGCCGGTGACGGCCGCGCCCAGCTGCATCGCGGGACCGGAGAAGGAGTACCCGGAGCGGATGGCCTCGAGTTGGGCGTCGGATGCGGGAGATTCGCTCACACGCGGCAGGGTAGCCGCTGAGCCCGACGGCCCGGGAGCGCCGGTCGCATCCATCGGTGTGCCGTCCGCGAATGTCGTTGTGCTCGCTGCATCATCGAAGGTGACATGGCTTATCGCGAGGATTACGTGCATGAGGCGGGGCGCACGAGCGCCCAGCGCCGGCGCCGTCGCGCCATCGCGAGCATGGCCGTCGTCTTCGCGCTGCTGCTGGCGGCCTTCCTCGGGGCGCTCGCGTTCAACCAGGGCTGGGTCGGCGACCGCTCGCCGACCGCGAACCCCGAAGAGGCGTGCGTGCCGTGGGACAACCCGCCGCCCCCGAAGGACGTCACGGTCAACGTCTACAACTCCACCGCGCGCAGCGGCATCGCCCGGCAGGTGGCCTCCGACCTGGCCCGGCAGAAGTTCCGCATCTCCGATGTGCGCAACGACCCGCTGCGCAAGAAGGTCACCGACGTCGCCGAGATCCGTTACGGCGCCCAGACCGAGGCGCAGGCCAAGGTGCTCGCGCAGCGCTTCCCGGGCGCCCGGCTCGTTGCCGATCAGAGCACCGACGGCATCCTCGACGTCGCCCTCGGCGACAAGTTCGCCAAGGTGGCCAACCCGCCGCTGCCCGTGCGGCCAACCAACCCCTGCTGACCGCCTCGGACGACAAGGGAGCGTGGCGGGCGGCGGGCCCTAAGGGAGGCTGGCTGGGCGGGGTGGATGTCGCCGACCGCAAAGGTGACGCCGGCGCACAAAGGAGCGTGGCGGGCGGTGGGCCCGAAGGGAGGCTGGCTGGGCCTG
>NZ_BCNQ01000143.1 GCF_001515525.1 Piscicoccus intestinalis NBRC 104926
AACGGGCGACAACCGAATGAGGCCGCCGACCGCAGGACCAACGGGGAACGAGGAGCGCTATGCCCCGGGGGCAGGTCAGTCGGGCAGCAGCAGTGCGGCCACGTGCTGGCCGGGGGTGACGCCGCCGAGGGTGAGCGCCGGCTGCGACGCGCGCACCTGGGCCAGGTGACCCAGCAGGTGGGCGACGTGCCGGAGCCGCGGTGGGCCGGGCTCGTCGCCGGGGAACGAGTAGGTGCTGCCGTCGTGTTCGCGCAGCAGGTAGCCGTCGGCCGAGCGCAGCAGCACGATGGCCTCGTCGGCGAGGAGGCCGGCGAGCGCGGCCAGCGCCTCGCCGTCGCGGCGGGCGCCGCCTTCCCCGGTGTCGCCCCTGGAGGCCACTCGACGGCCGCTGAGCAGCTCCAGCTCGTGTCGCCCGAGGGCGAGCACGTCGGTGCGCGCGAGCACCGCGTCGAGCACGTCGTCGGGAACGTCGCTGACCAGCGGCCCGGGGTCGAGGACGAGCAGGGCCTCCCCCAGCCCGGAGCCGCACCACTGCGCGATGGCCGGCCCGCAGACGGGGTCGATAAGGTCTTGCGCCGAGATGTAGGCCACGTCGTCGGCGGCCAGCCGCACCCGGGCCAGGTCGTCGGCGTTCAGCGTCGCCTCGACGCCGGGCG
>NZ_BCNQ01000144.1 GCF_001515525.1 Piscicoccus intestinalis NBRC 104926
CCGGCCGGACGCCGGACCGAGACGACGGGGACGGCCGGGCTGGCCGGGCTGGCCGGGCTGGCCGGGCCGGCCGGGACGGCCGGGAGGGCTCGGAGCCGTCGCAGATCGCCGCGACGAGCGCCGCGAGCAGGGCGCCGGTCAGGCCGGTCGCGGTGAGCATGACGCCGCCGACGAGCACATCGGCCGGGGTGCCGTGGCTGACCAGACCCCCGACGATGAGGCCCGCGCCGACGAGGACCGCGCCGACCACACCGGCTCCCAGGTGCAGCCCGAAGCGGGTCGTGGGCGCCGGCTCGAGGGTGCGGGCGCGGCGGCGGGCGGACTGCGCCGCGAGCACGACGAGCGCGATGCCGGCCCAGATCGCGCACACCCCGAAGGCGGCGATGACGTCGCTGGGGCGGTGCCAGCGTTCCAGGATCGTCGCGGCGCCGGTGAAGGTCGCGACGGCGCTGGTCGCGACGACGAGCAGCGGCCGCAGCACCCGCGGCGCGACGATGACGAGGGCGAGCGCGAGGCTGGTCATCACCGTCGTGTGCCCGCTGGGCAGGCTGTTCATCGCGGGACCGACGCCGTATTCGGGCCGCGGGATGACCTCCTTGAGCACCTGGGTCGTGATGTTCGCGCCGGCCACGAGCACGGCGGCGGCCACCCCCGCGCCGAGCCGGCGGCGCACGAGCGCGAGCACGACCGCCACCGCGAGGCCGACGATGACGAAGCTCACGCTGACGGTGTCGAGCCAGTTGACGACGAGCGCGCTCATCTGCTCGGGCACGCCGATCGACCAGCGCGAGCGCTCGTCGGCGCGCTGCCCGAGCCGGGTCCACACGACGAGCACGATGGTGGCGACCAGCGCCAACGCACCGAGAGCCGTCAAGACGCCGGACAACGCGATCGGCGCCCAGCCCCCTGGACGGCGTCCGCCGGCGCGGTAGGTGTCGGCGTCCGGCGTGTTCGGTGAATACACGATCGTCATCCCTACGATTCTGTCCGCTCCCCCATAAGCCTGACTGTGCCCGCGCTGTCCGCGGGCTGACGGCTCCTCCGATCGGCGGCCTCCCCTTGCGCCTGATCCCTTCAGGGTAGGCGTCTTCTCGCGCCGGAGCCGGGCGCGAACCGCGTGGCGAGCAGGGCTCGTGTCGCGGCGGCGCTTTCGGTTCGCCCCCGGCCGCCAGGACCGCCGACGATGGTGGGAAATTCCGCCGGACAGACGCGGCAGATCTACCACGCTCTTTCGACTCTTCTGACGCGCGCGCCGGTGCCCCCTCACGCAGCCGTCACGTCGGGCGCATGGGGGGACGCATCAGCGGCCCGGACGGGGCCCACTGGACCGGACGCGGCCGGGGTTAATCTGAGGCGACGGTACGAGGGAATTGGGTGAGTCAGCGGTGCAGGCGCCGGACAGTTCGCAGGTCACGACGGCCCGCTCCGGCGGGGCCGCTCGCGTCGTCGTCGTCGGAGCCGGAGTCAGCGGCCTGGTGGTGGCGCGCGGGCTGCGCGCGGCCGGACACGAGGTGACGGTGCTGGAGGCGGGCCCGCGGGTCGGCGGTCACGTGCTCACCCTCGACGTCGCCGGGCGCCCGGTCGACGTCGGCGCCGAGGCGCTGCACATGCAGGTGCCGGCGGCCGCCGCCCTTGTCGACGAGCTCGGGCTGCGCGACGACATCGTCGCCGCCCGCTCCAACCCCAGCTGGCTGTGGACCCCCCGCGGGCGCCGCCGCCTGCCCGCCGGAGTCGGTCCCGCCGGCCCCACCCAGCTGCGGCCGGTGCTGCGCAGCGGCGTCATGACGTGGCCCGCCCTCGCGCGCGCCGGGCTGGAGCCGGTGCTCGCGGCCCGGGTGGCCCGGCTCCCGGACGACGGCGACACCGACATCTCGGTCGGCGACTTCGTGTCGTCCCGGTTCGGGCGGCAGGTGACCCGCGCGTTCGTCGACCCGCTGCTCGGCGGGCTGCACTCCGGCGACGTCGATGCCCTCAGCCTGCGGGCCTGCGCCCCGTCGCTGGTGCCCGCTGCCACCTCCGGGCGCTCGCTCGTGCGGCGGCGCCGGGCCGCCGGGGGCCGCCCGCCCCGCCGGTCGCCCGGCTCCGATCGCGTTCGCCTCCTGGCCGCAGGGCATGGCCCGGCTCGTGTCGTCCCTGGCCGAGGGGCTGGCGATCCGCACGAACACCCCCGTGCGGGCGCTGCGCCGCGCCGGATCCGGCTACATGGTGCTGCTCGACGGCGGGCGGGAGGTGAGCGCCGACGCGGTCGCGCTGGCCCTGCCCGCCCCGGCGGCCGCGAGGGTGCTCGCGGAGGCGCGTCCGGAGCTGCCGACGGCGAGCCGGGTGCTCGCGCAGACCGAGCAGGCCGACACCGCGACCGTCGTGCTCGGTTACCCCCGCGCCGCCGTCGCGGATCTGCCGGCGCTGGCCGGCAACGGCATGCTCGTGCCGAGCGGCAGCGGCACGCTGCTCAAGGCGGTCACGCACCTGTCGACGAAGTGGCCGCACCTCGACACGAGCGACGATCCCGACACCTATCTCGTGCGGCTCTCGGCCGGCCGGGCCGGCTCGAGCGAGGCCGCCGACCTCGACGACGACGCGCTCGTGACGCGGTTGCGGGCCGATCTCGCCCGGCTCGAGGGCATCGACGCCGAGCCGAGTCACGCGCTCGTGCGGCGCTGGCGCACCGGCATCCCGCAGCTGACGGTCGGGCATGTGGGGCGCCTGCGGGCGGTCCGTGCCGAGCTCGAATCCGGCTGGCCCGGGGTGCAGCTCGTCGGCGCCTCGTACGACGGCATCGGGCTCACCTCGTGCATCGCCTCGGGTCAACGCGCTGCCGCGGCGATCGCGGCGCGCCTCGCCGGCGGACCGCACCGCACCGACTCCACTCGCACGGAAGGACGTTCGTGAACACCCCCAACGGCACCTCGACCCGCCCCCGGGAGCGCACCGCGGTCCGGCGCCTGCGCCACGATGCGGGCGAGCGCCCGATGATCGTCATCTGGGAGGTCACCCGCGCGTGCGCGCTCGTGTGCCAGCACTGCCGCGCCGACGCCCAGACCCGCCGCGACCCGGCGGAGCTGACGACCCAGCAGGGCAAGGCGCTGCTCGACGACATCGCGGGTTACGGCGCTCCGTACCCGATCGTCGTGCTCACCGGCGGCGACCCGTTCGAGCGGCCCGATCTCGCGCAGCTCGTCGAGCACGGCACCAGCCTCGGGCTGCACATGGCGCTGTCTCCGTCGGTCACCCCGCGGCTGCAGCCGCAGATCCTGCGCGAGCTGCGCGCGGCCGGGGCCGCGACCTTGTCGCTGTCGATCGACGGCGCCGCCGCGGCCACCCACGACGCGTTCCGCGGGGTGCCGGGCGTGTTCGAGCAGACGATGACGGCGGCGCGCTGGGTCAAGGAGGCGGGCTTCCGGCTCCAGGTGAACTCGACCGTCACGCGCGGCAACGTGCACGAGCTGCCCGAGCTGCTGCGGCTCGTGCTCGGCCTGCAGACCTCGCTGTGGAGCATCTTCTTCCTCGTGCCGACCGGGCGGGGCCAGCAGCTGCAGGCGCTGTCGGCGGGCGAGGTCGAGGACGTGCTCAACTGGATGTACGACATCTCCGACCGGCTCGCCGTCAAGGCCACCGAGGCGCCGCACTACCGACGGGTCACGCTGCAGCGCAAGGAGGCCGAAGCCACCGGCCGCACGATCGAACACGGCCCGCTCTACGAGCGGCTGCGCGCGCAGACCGAGGCGGTCCTCGCCCAGACCCCCACCCGCACCCGGCCGCCGCGCCCGCCGATCGACGTCAACTCCGGCCGCGGGTTCAGCTTCATCGACCACCGCGGCCAGGTCTACCCCAGCGGCTTCCTGCCGCAGCAGTGCGGCAGCGTCACCGAGCACGGGTTCCGCGCGATCTACCGCGACAACCCGCTGCTGCGCTCGCTGCGTGAGCCGTCGGGGTTCGCCGGCAAATGCGGGGTGTGCGAGTTCAACGAGGTGTGCGGCGGGTCGCGCTCGCACGCCTACGCGATCACCGGCGACCTGCTGGCCTCCGACCCCACCTGCGCGTACCGGCCCGCGGCCCTGGACAGCCTGCCTGAGCGCCCCGGGCACACCGTCGCCTGAGCCGTCGCCAGCCCTCCGGGCGTCCGCCACCGCGTCCGCATCGTGGGCGACGCGCAGGGAGCCGAGGGTTGCGGCTGTCGCCGCGTCCGTGAGCGCCGGGCGCAACGCGAGGGCGCGTCCGGCGTTCGGCCGGCTCAGACTCGGCTCAGACCGAGGGGGTGAAGAAGTACGTCGTGTGCTCGGCGGCGCGGCCGTTGCCGTCGAAGACGAAGAAGGCGGCGAATCCGACGGTGCGGCGGCCGCCCTCCTTCAGCTCGCCTTCCCACTCGCCGTGGGCGGCGACGTTCTGACCCTCGACGACCAGCGTGCGCAGCACGTGCCGACCGGGCGCGATGAGGCGGCTCTCCTCGTAGTAGCGACGCACCGAGTCGATGCCAACCATGCGGTCGTAGCCCGGGCGGCGGTAGAGCACGTCGCCGCTGAAGAACTCGAGCACGGCCTCGAGGTCGTCGGCGTCGAGGGCGTCGTAGTAGCCCTGCACGGCCCTGCGCAGGTCGGGGCCGACCGCTCGCATGTCACCAACCATCACGCCTCCTGGTTCTCGCGTCGGGCCCACACCGGCTCGTGCGCCGCACCCCGGTCGCCTGTCGGGGCCGTCGTGTGGCTCGGCCGCCCACCACGATCCTTGCATGCCCGGGCCGGAGCCGGGGTGAGGTCAGGCGCCGTCCACGCCGCTCCAGCTCACTCCCACTCGATGGTGCCCGGCGGTTTGGAGGTGACGTCGAGCACGACGCGGTTGACCTCGCGCACCTCGTTGGTGATGCGCGTGGAGATGCGGGCGAGCACGTCGAACGGCACCCGGGTCCAGTCGGCGGTCATCGCGTCCTCGCTGCTCACCGGGCGCAGCACGATCGGGTGCCCGTAGGTGCGGCCGTCGCCCTGCACCCCGACCGAGCGGATGTCGGCGAGCAGCACGACGGGGCACTGCCAGATCTCACGGTCCAGGCCCGCCTCCGTGAGCTCGGCACGCACGATGGCGTCGGCCGCGCGCAGCGTCTCGAGCCGATCGCGGGTGACCTCGCCGATGATGCGGATGCCCAGGCCCGGGCCGGGGAACGGCTGGCGCCACACGATGCCCTCGGGCACGCCGATCTCCAGGCCGACCTCGCGCACCTCGTCCTTGAAGAGGTCGCGCAGCGGCTCGACGAGCTTGAACATGAGGTCGTCGGGCAGGCCGCCGACGTTGTGGTGGCTCTTGATGTTGGCGGTGCCGCTGCCTCCGCCGGATTCTACGACGTCGGGGTACAGCGTGCCCTGCACGAGGAATTCGACCGGGTGGCCGTCGGATTCGGCGCTGCCCACGATGTCGCGGGCTGCCTGCTCGAACACGCGGATAAACTCGCGCCCGATGATCTTGCGCTTGGTCTCGGGGTCGGCGACGCCTGCGAGCGCGTCGAGGAAGCGGTCGGCGGCGTCGACGACGACGAGGTCGACACCGGTGGCCTGCACGAAGTCCTCGCGGACCTGCTCCGCCTCCCCCTGGCGCAGCAGGCCGTGGTCGACGAACACGCAGGTCAGCTGGTCGCCGATGGCCTTCTGCACGAGCGCCGCGGCCACGGAGGAGTCGACGCCGCCGGAGAGCCCGCAGATAACGCGGGCGTCGCCGACCTGAGTGCGGATGCGCTCGATCTGCTCGCTGACGATGCTCTCGGCGGTCCAGTCGCCGGGCAGGCCGGCGCCGTCGCGCAGGAAGTTCTCCAGCACGCGCTGGCCGAACGTGGAGTGCATGACCTCGGGGTGCCACTGCACGCCGTAGAGGCGGCGGGCGTCGTCCTCGAACGCGGCGACCGGGGCGTTGGCGGTGTTGGCGGTGACGACCATGCCCTCGGGGGCCGTGACGACCCCGTCTCCGTGCGACATCCACACCGACTGCTGCTCGGGCTGGCCCTTGAACAGCGTTGAGCCCCGCGGGAAGACCGTCGCCGGGGTCGAGCCGTACTCGCCGAGACCGGTGCGTTCGACGACCCCGCCGAGCGCCTGGGCCATCGCCTGGAAGCCGTAACACATGCCGAACACGGGCACCCCGGCCTGCAGCAGCTCGGGGTCGAGCCCCGGGGCGTCCGGGGCGTAGACGGAGGCGGGCCCACCGGAGAGGATGATCGCCCCCGGGTCGCGGGCCAGCAGTTCCGCGGCCGGCGTCGTGTGCGGCACGACCTCGCTGAACGCGTTCGCCTCCCGCACCCGGCGCGCGATGAGCTGGGCGTACTGGGCGCCGTAGTCGACGACGAGAACTGGCTTGGCGTGCGGGTCGCTCACGGCCGCGAGTCTACAAGCGCCCCCGAACGCCGCTCGAAACTGCGTGTCGTGGTGAGAACTGCAGTCCGGACTGAGTTCTCACCACGACACGCAGTTTCGACGGTCGTTGGTCGTTCGTCGTTGGTTGGTCGTTGGTGGTCGTTGGGGCTCAGCGCAGAAGGGGCGTCGAGCCCTGTTCGGCGACGGCCAGGTTGGCGTGCTCTCGGATCGACACGCGGTGCTCCACCCAGAACGAGAAGAACGGCACGCAGCCGGCGAGCATGACCCCGATGAGCTTGAGCAGCGACCACCGCGCGGGCATGCCGAGGTTGACCGACGCCCCCAGGTAGACCATGTAGAGGAAACCGTGCGGCATGGCCCACCAGGCGAGGATGTCGTTGCCGAAGCCGTACTTGAGCACCATCTCCAAGACGAGCAGCAGCAGGCCGAATCCGACGATGATCGCCATGGTCCGGTAGAACGGCAGCGCCTTGCGCACCCGCGCCGGGTCGTACCCCTTGGGCAGCGCGCGGGGACGCCGGCCCGTCGAGTCCTGCGGGTTGGGGCTGGGGGCGTTCACGACGTTCGCTCCTTGTTCTCTTCGTCGGCGGCGGGCGCCCTGGTCGGCGCGGCCGCGTCATCCTCCCCGGAGGGGGCGTTGGCCGCCTCGAGCTGTTCGCGGTCGTGTTCTTCGCGCACCATGCGCCACCACATGTAGAGCGCGAACAGCGCGAAGATCCACCACTGCAGGGCGTAGGCGAGGTTGCGCCAGGCGAACCCGTCGGGCGACAGGTCCGGCGGCGGGATGTGGGTGACCCCGGTCGAGGGGGGCTGCTGGCTGCTCGGGAACAGGATCGCGTTGTACAGCTGGCCGGGCCATTCGTTGACGAGCTCGGCCAGGTCGATGGTCTGCATCTGCCCGGACGGCAGGGCCGTCGGCTTGTTCGGGGCCGACTCGCTGCTCGCCAGCATCCCCGCCAGGGAGACGGTGCCCTCCGGCGGCGCGGGCGCGGCGTTCGGGTCGGTGATGAAGCCGCGGATGACCGCGAGCCTCGCCCCCGTCGGCTGGACGACGAGCGGGGTGACGACCCAGTAGCCGGTCTGGTCGCCGAGCCGCCGGTCGGTGATGACCACCTGGCCCGAGGCGTCGTACGTGCCGGAGACGGTCACCGTCCTGCCCATGAGGTCGCCGGTCATCGGGGTGTGCGGCGAGAGCACGCCGGTCAACTCGACGGAGGGCGCCTCGCGGGCCTCCTGGAGGGCCTCCTCGTGGCCGCGGTCCCGGGCGACGTCGAGCTGCCAGAGGCCGAGCTGGGCGAAGACGATGAGCACGACGACGACCGCGGCCAGCAGCGCCAGCCATTTGGGTCTCGTCGCGGTGCGCCACACGCCTGCCAGGCTAATCGACGCCCCGGTGAGCGGCCTGGCCGCCCCGGAAAGACCGCCTCTCGGACTCCCCCGGCGGGCGTGCCCCCGAGAGGTCGGTCGTGCCACCGCGACGTCGACCGCGGCTCCCGGCGCCGACCGGCTCCCTCGGCACCCGAGCCACCCCCTCAGCACCGCTCACCGCCCCTCAGCGTCGGCCGAGTACCTTCATCGCCCGCAGCGCCCAGGTCATCGTCGAGGCCAGCTGCTCGCCGCTGACCCCGGCGGGGGCGCCGAGGTTCATGCCGCGCTGCACGGCGATCGTCTGCGGCTCGGTGTACTTCAGCAGACCCTCGACGCCGTGCCGGCGCCCCAGCCCGGAGGCCTTCATGCCGCCCATCGGCGCGGCGGTGCTCGCGTACGCGGCCCCGTGACCGTCGTTGACGTTGACGCTGCCGGCCTTGATCGCCCGGGCGATCGTGCGGCCGCGGCCGATGTCGCGGGTCCACACCGAGGCGTTCAACCCGTAGTCGGTGTCGTTGGCCCGCTCGATGGCCTCGGCGTCGCTGCCGACCCGGTACACCGAGGCCACCGGCCCGAACGTCTCCTCGCGGCACACGTCCATCGCCTCGGTGACGCCCTCGAGCACCGTGGGCTCGAAGAAGAACGGCCCGATGTCGGGCCGCGCCCGGCCGCCGGTGAGCACGGTGGCGCCCGCCGCGACCGCCTCCTCCACGTGCCGCTGTACCCGCTCGAGCTGCGCCGCGGAGACGAGGCTGCCGAGGTCGGCGTCGAAGGTGAGGTTGGTGCCGAGCCGCAGGGCCTCGACGCGCGGCAGGAAGCGCGCGAGGAAGTCGTCGGCGATGCTCTCGTGCAGCAGCAGCCGCTCGGCCGAGATGCACAGCTGGCCCGCAGACGTGAAGCACGCGCCGACCGCGCCCTCGGCGGCCCGGTCGAGGTCGGCGTCGGCGGCCACGTACAGCGAGTTCTTGCCGCCGAGTTCGAGGCTGGCCCCGACGAGCCGGCGCCCGGCGACCGCGCCCACCTCGCGCCCGGTGGCGGTGGAGCCGGTGAAGCTGATGTAGTCGGCCTGCTCGACGACGGCCCGGGCGGTGTCGGCCGGGCCGAGCACGATCTGCAGCGCGCGCGACGGCAGCCCGGCGCGCGTCAGCAGGTCGGCGACGAAGAGGGCGGTCAGGCTGCCCTGCGGGTCGGGCCGCAGCACGACGGTGTTGCCCGCGACCAGCGCCGGGATCGCGTCGGTGATCGCCAGCGACAGCGGGTAGTTCCACGGCGAGACGATGCCGACGACACCCTTGGCGTGGCGCACCTCCTCGACCCGGGTCAGGCCCGGCACGATGCCCGAACGCCGTTGCGCCCGCAGCAGGTCGGGCCCGCTGCGGGCGTAGTAGCGGGCCACCTGGGCGACGTCGACGATCTCCTCGAAGGCGTGCACCCGGGCCTTGCCCGACTCCAGCTGGATGAGGTCGAGCAGCTCGACCTGGTGAGCGAGCACGAGGTCGTGCAGCCGCAGGAAGAACTCGCTGCGCAGGTGCACCGGCAGCTGCTCCCACGACGGCTGGATCGCGCGGGCCCCGTGGAACGCGAGCTCGACCTCCCGCGCCGAGCTGACCGGCAGCCGCGCGAGCAGCCGGCCGGTCATCGGGGTGATCGTGTCCATCGTCTGCGCCCGCGGCGAACTCACCGCGTAACGGCGCAGGTGAGCCACCCAGTCGGGGTCGAGCGCGTAGGTGCCCGGGGTGGTCACCGTGGACCCCTCCTGCGCCCCGCCCGATGTCGTACTCGTCGTCGCCGCCACCCCCGTCGGCCCGGTCGCGCCGCCGGCCACCGCCTGATCTGTTGCCATGGCAGCCAGGCTACGTGCGGGGTCTGACAAGTTCCGGCGGACCGGCTGGAGGTGGTCTCAGCCCACGACGTGCTCAGTCGACGACGTGCTCAGTCCACGACGTGCGGGGTGACGACGACCTCGATGCGCTGGAACTCCTTGACCTCGGTGTACCCGGTGGTGGCCATCGCACGACGCAGGGCGCCGACGAAGTTCGTGCGCCCGTCGGCGGCGCGGCCGGGGCCGAAGAGGATCTCGCGCAGCGGGGCGGTGGCGCCGACCTCGACGCGCTCGCCGCGCGGCAGCTGCGGGTGGTGGGCCTCCGAGCCCCAGTGGTAGCCGCGGCCCGGGGCCTCCAGGGCCCGCGCGAGGGCGGCGCCGATCATCACGGCGTCGGCGCCACACGCGATGGCCTTGACGATGTCGCCGGAGCGGCCCATGCCGCCGTCGGGGATGACGTGCACGTACCGGCCGCCGGACTCGTCGAGGTAGTCGCGGCGGGCCGCGGCCACGTCGGCGATCGCGGTCGCCATCGGGGTCTGCACGCCGAGGGTCTGCACGGTGGTGTGGGCGGCACCGCCTCCGAACCCGACGAGCACACCCGCCGCGCCGGTGCGCATGAGGTGCAGGGCCGCGGTGTACGTGCCCGCGCCGCCGACGATGACCGGCACGTCGAGCTCGTAGATGAACCGCTTGAGGTTCAGCGGCTCGGCGTGGCTGGAGACGTGCTCGGCGGAGACCGTGGTGCCGCGGATGACGAACAGGTCGACGCCCGCGTCGACGACCGTCTTCCAGTGCTCCTGGGTGCGCTGCGGCGACAGCGCCCCCGCGACCGTCACCCCCGACTCCCGGATCTGGTGCAGCCGCGCGGTGATGAGGTCGGGTTTGATCGGCTCGGAGTAGATCTCCTGCATGCGGGCGGTGACCGCGGACGGGTCGAGCGAGGCGATCTCCGCCAGCTGCGGCGTCGGGTCCTCGTAGCGGGTCCACAGGCCCTCGAGGTCGAGCACGCCGAGGCCGCCGAGCTTGCCGAACGCGATCGCGGTCTCCGGCGACATCACCGAGTCCATCGGGGCGGCCATGAACGGCAGTTCGAAGTGGTAGGCGTCGATCTGCCACGAGGTCGACACCTCCTCCGGGTCGCGGGTGCGTCGCGACGGGACGACCGCGATGTCGTCGAAGGTGTAGGCACGCCGCCCGCGCTTGCCCCGGCCGATCTCGATCTCACTCACGCGCTCAGGCTACCCAAGGCGGGTGCGGCGCCCGGGCCGGCCACGCGAGCGCGCCATCGGTCCCGGCGCTCCCGGCATATCTACCGAGGGCGTCCAGACGCGCATGACACCATCGAGCGCATGCGTTCCTGTTGCGCCCTTTATGTCGACGCCGGCTACCTGCTCGCCTCCGCGGCCACCCGAGTCACCGGTACCTCGCTGCGCGGCGGCGTGCACGTCGACCACGACGAGCTCGTGCCTCGCCTCATCCGGCAGGTGGAGGCCGACAGCGGGCTGCCGCTGCTGCGGCTCAACTGGTACGACTCCGGCGGCGAGGCGGGGGGCCAACCCGACGGCGTGCAGGCCCGGCTCGGCCTCATGGCCCGCGTCAAGCTGCGGCTGGGCCGGCTCTCCTACGCCGGCGAGCAGAAGGGCGTCGACCTGCGCCTCGGCCTCGACCTGGCGACCCACGCGCGCAACAACATCGTCGACGTCGCCTACCTGCTCTCCGGTGACGACGACCTGACCGAGGCCGTCGAGGAGGCCCAGGGCCACGGCGTGCAGGTCATCCTGCTGGCGGTGCCCAACGAGGCCGGCGAGCCGTTCGGCGTGGCCCGCCACCTGCAGCGGGAGTCCGACGGGCTGGCGCTCATCGAGGAGGAGACGATCCGGGAGTCGGTGCGCGCCGCCGGTCCGCGGCCCGGGCTCGTCGGGGTGCCCACCCCGGCTGCCCGGGGCGAGGGGTCGGCGTCCGCGCTGCCCCCGGGGTCCCTGGAGTCCCTGCAGTCCCCGGAGTCGGAGTCGTCGCGGGCAGCG
>NZ_BCNQ01000145.1 GCF_001515525.1 Piscicoccus intestinalis NBRC 104926
GGGGCTCGCGGTCGGGCTCGCGGTGCCGCCGGTGGGGGTCGCCGTGGGCTCGGGTTGCGCGGTCGCGGGGATCGCGAACAGCACCGGGCGGAACCGCATCTGCGACGACTGGCGCAGCGCCTCCTCCTGGGCGCGGGTCATCTGCCCCGGCACGGCGACGACGACGTTGTTGCCGAGGGTCGCGACCTCGGCCTCGGCGACGCCCTGCCCGTCGACGCGGGCGCGGATGATGTCGACGGCCTGCGCGAGCTGTTCGGTGTTGACCTCGCCGGCCTCGACCTGCGGCTGCAGCACCATCTGCGTGCCACCCTCGAGGTCGAGACCCAGCAGCGGCGTCAACTGCGAGTTCGACCAGGTCGCGGCCGCGCCGAGCGCGCCGCCGAGAGCCAGCACGATGAGCAGCATCCAGGCCAGGGACCGCCGGAACGGTCTGGTGATCGCCTTCGCCACCGCCTCAGACCCCGATCCTCGCGGTCGACGTGCTGCTCGGCGTGCCTCGCCCGGCTCGTTCCATGACTCGTCCCATCAGTGCTGTGTGTCGCGGCTCGGTCTGGCGCCCCGGCTCTGCCTGGCGCCTCGTGGCGCGAATCCCCCGCCGGCCCGACGCGGGCCACGCAGGTCACGACGGCCTCGGTCGAGTTTAGGTGACGCCCGCCGCCGGAATCCAACGAGCCGCGCCGTGCGCGAGTGCCCCGTCTCCGGAGTGTGTTTGTGCCTCCGAGAAGCCTTGCTGCGCCGCGGGATTCATCCGGCTCCGGGGCGGTCGGCGAGGTCAGTCGGCGAAGCGGCCGAGGCCTTCGTCGCCGAGCGGGAGACGGCCCTGGCCGCCGACCGACCCCCCGGAGCCCCCGGAGCCCCCGGAGCCGGAGGCGCGGTCGCCGAAGGCGGCGGACTCGGCCGACGGAGGCGGGGTCAGGCCCAGGTGCTGCCAGGCCAGGGGCGCGGCGGCGCGGCCGCGGGGGGTGCGCACCAGAAAGCCCTCGCGCACGAGGAACGGCTCGGCCACGGTCTCCACGGTGTCGGGCTCCTCGCCGACGGCCACGGCCAGCGTCGACAGGCCGACGGGCCCGCCTCCGAACCGGCGGCACAGCACGTCGAGCACGCCGCGGTCGAGCCGGTCGAGGCCGCGGTCGTCGACGTCGAAGAGCGCGAGGGCCGCCTGCGCGGCGCCGAGGTCGACGACGTGGTCACCGTGCACCTGCGCCCAGTCGCGCACGCGCCGCAGCAGGCGGTTGGCGATGCGCGGCGTGCCGCGGGAGCGCCCGGCGATCTCGGCCAGGCCCTGCGGGGTGTGGTCGACCGACAGCAGCCCGGCCGAGCGCACGAGGATCGCCTCGAGGTCGGCGGTGGCGTAGAAGTCGAGGTGTCCGGTGAAGCCGAACCGGTCCCGCAGCGGGGCGGGCAGCAGTCCGGCGCGGGTGGTGGCGCCGACGACGGTGAACGGAGCCAGTTCGAGCGGGATCGCGGTGGCGCCGGGGCCCTTGCCGACGATGATGTCGACGCGAAAGTCCTCCATCGCCAGGTAGAGCATCTCCTCGGCGGGGCGGGCCATGCGGTGGATCTCGTCGAGGAACAGCACCTCGCCCTCGGTGAGGCTCGACAGGATCGAGGCGAGGTCACCGGCGTGCTGGATCGCCGGACCGCTCGTCACCCGGATCGGCACCTCCAGCTCGGTGGCGACGATCATCGCGAGCGTCGTCTTGCCGAGCCCGGGCGGCCCCGAGAGCAGGATGTGGTCAGGCGTCGAGCGGCGGCGCTTGGCGGCCTCGAGCACGAGCGAGAGCTGTTCGCGCACCCGCGGCTGCCCCGGGAACTCGCTGAGCCGGCGCGGCCGCAGGGCCGCCTCGACCCGACCCTCGTCCTCGGGCAACGGGTCGGGGTCGACGATCCGGGCGGTCACGTCGTAGGAGCCGTCGTCGAACGCGCCCGGCTCGGAGTCCGACGCGCCCGGTCGGCCCGATCGCTCCGGACGCCCGTCGCTCGCCCCGCTCATCGGCCGAGTTCCCGCAGCGCGGCGCGCAGCGCGACCGCCACCTCGGGCTCCTCACCGAGCTGGGCGGCGACCTTGTCGACGCCGGATTCGGCCTGCTTGGCGGTCCATCCCAGCCCCACGAGCGCCTCGGTGACCTGGGCGCGCCAGGCCGCCGGAGCCGGCACGAGCGGCGCCCGCTCGCCAGTGCCGCCCGAGTCGGCGGAGCGCGCGGCCGCCAGCGCCCCCACCTTGTCGCGCAGCTCGAGGACCAGCCGCTCCGCGCCCTTGCGCCCGATGCCCGGCACCTTCGTCAGCACCCCGACCTGCTCGGCCGCGATCGCCTGGTGCAGTTGCGCGGGGGTGAGCACGGCGAGCATCGCCAGCGCCAGCCGCGGACCGACTCCGGAGACGGTCTGCACGAGTTCGAAGGTGGCCTGCTCGTCGGCCTCGGCGAACCCGTAGAGGGTCAGGGAGTCTTCGCGCACGACCAGGCTCGTGCTGAGCCGGATCTCCTGGCCCTGGCGGGCGGAGGCGGCGGTGGCCGGGGTCGTGTGCACGAGCAGCCCGACGCCGCCGACCTCGACGACGAGGTGGTCGAGCCCGACGACGCCGACGCGTCCCGCGACCGAGGCGATCATCGGACGGCCCGGCGCGCGGTCACTCCGGCGCCACTGGCGCGACCGGTGCGCGATCGGCCGCCACCCGGCACCCCGGCGGCGGCGAGCCGGGTGCGCTCGGCGCGGGAGGCGGCCTCGATGCGGCCCTGCATGCCCCCGCGCCACACGTGGCAGACGGCGAGCGCGAGGGCGTCGGCGGCGTCGGCGGGTTTCGGCGGCGCGGGCAGCCGCAGGATGCGGGTGATCATCGTCGTCACCTGCGCCTTGTCGGCGCGGCCGTTGCCGGTGACGGCCGCCTTGACCTCGCTGGGGGTGTGCAGCGCCAGCGGCAGCTCGCGGCGCGCGGCGGCGATCATCGGCAGCGCGCTGGCCTGCGCGGTGCCCATGATCGTGCTGACGTCCGAGCGGGCGAACACGCGCTCGACCGCGACGGCGTCGGGACGGTGCAGCTCGAACCACTCCTCCAGCTGGCTCTGCAGGTTGAACAGCCGCTCGTGCACCGGGTCGCCGGTGGGGGTGCGCAGCACGCCGACGGCCACCAGCGTGAGCGGTCGGCCCAGACTGCCGTCGACGACACCGAGCCCGCACCGCGTCAGCCCGGGGTCCACCGCCAGCACGCGCATCACCCGGCCTCCTTCGCTCTCGCATGCGAACATCTGTTCGTAGGCCACCCTAACGAGTCGGTGTCGCGGGTGCCCCGAGCGACACCCGCTCCCCGGCGACCGCTGCCGCGCGAACGACCGCCGCCGAGCGAGCGGCCGCCGCGCTGTCTCGCGCCGGTCCCCCGCACCCCCTCTGCCCCTGCGCCGTCCCACGCCAGGTGCTGCACCTTCTCCCTCGCCGAGACGGTCTCGGACGCGTTCGCATGCCGGACTAGGGTTTTCCGCATGCATCTGGGTGTCGACTTCGGAACTACGCGCACAATCGTGGCCTACGCGGATCGGGGCAACTACCCCGTCGTCACTTTTCCCGACCTCGACGGCGACGCCCAGGAATACGTGCCCACCGTCGTCGCGCTCGACGGCGACGACCTCGTCTTCGGCTTCGACGCCCTGCGCGCGGCGCGCGACGGTGCGGTGCCGCTGCGCTCGTTCAAGCGGGCGCTGGCCTCCCCCGAGGTCGGGCCGCACACGAGCGTCACCGTCGGCGGCCGGCAGATGCCGCTGCTCGACGTCATCACCGGGTTCGCCGCCGCGCTGCGCCGCGAACTCGCGACGGTTTCCAGCGTGCGCGACCTGCTCGACGTCGCCCCGCAGGGCCCCGGCACCTCCGGCCTCCCCGCCGTGCCCCACCCGCAGCCGGTCACGGCCGCCATCGCGGTGCCGGCACACGCGCACGGCGCGCAGCGCTTTCTGACGCTCGAGGCGTTCCGCCGCGCGGGCTTCGAGGTGACGGCGATGATCAACGAGCCGTCGGCCGCCGGGCTGGAGTACAGCCACCGGCAGGGCCGGACGCTGAACTCCCGGCGCACCCGGGTGGTCGTCTACGACCTCGGCGGCGGCACGTTCGACGCCTCGCTCGTCAAGGTCGACGGCACCGACCACGAGGTGCTCGACTCCCTGGGCCTGAACAACGTCGGCGGCGACGACGTCGACGCGGTTCTCGCCGCGTGCGTGCTGGACGCCGCGGGCGCGCAGCGCGAGGCGCTGTCGGACGCCGAGTACGAGGAGCTGCTCGGCGAATGCCGGGAGGCCAAGGAGCGACTCTCCCCGCAGGCCAAACGCCTGGTCATCGACCTGCAGGGCAGCCCGGTCGTGCTGCCCGTCGCCCGGTTCTACGAGGCGGCGACCCCGCTCGTCGAGCAAACCGTCTCCGCGATGGGTCCGCTGCTCGGCATGCTCGGGGAGTCCGACACCCCCGACCTCGCCGACATCGCCGGCATCTACCTCGTCGGCGGCGCCAGCGGACTGCCGCTCGTGCCGCGACTGCTGCGCGAGCACTTCGGCCGCCGCGTGCACCGCTCGCCCTACCCGGCCGCCTCCACGGCGATCGGCCTGGCCATTGCGGGCGACCGCGGCGCGGGCTTCTCGCTGACCGACCGGCTCTCGCGCGGCTTCGGGGTGTTCCGCGAGGGTGACGCCGGGCGGCGCCTGAGCTTCGACCCGCTCATCGGCCGGGAGGCGGTGCTGCCGGCCGCGGGCGCGGAGCGGGTCGTCATCACCCGCCGGTACGTCGCGGCGCACAACGTCGGCTGGTTCCGGTTCGTGGAGTACGCGGCCCTCGACGACTGGGGCGAGCCGCGCGGCGACATCGTGCCGTTCGCGCACGTCGTGTTCCCGTTCGAGCCGTCGTTGCAGGGCCTCGACGACGCGGCGCTGCGGGCGGTGCCGGTCGAACGCCGCGACGGCGGACCGCTCGTCGAGGAGCGCTACACGATCGACCCGAACGGCCTCATCGAGGTCAGCCTCACGTGCGTCGACACCGGGTTCAGCCAGACCCACGCCTTCCGATCGGAGTCCGAGCAGCGGGTCGGCGCCCGCTGACCGGCGCGCGCCCTCCACGCGCGGCCGCCCCTCAGCGCGCAGCGGCCCCCGCACGCGAAGACCCCGCGCCCCTTCCGGGGTCGCGGGGTCGTGTCACGAGTGGGTCCGGCTCACTCCTCGTCGAGCTCGGCGGCGATCTCGTCGGAGACGTCGCCGTTGACGAAGACGTTCTGCACGTCGTCGCTGTCTTCCAGGGCGTCGACGACGCGCATCATCTTGCGGGCGCCCTCGACGTCGAGCTCGACCTGCAGGTTGGGCACGAATTCGGCCTCCGCAGACTCGTAGTCGAGCCCCGCCTCCTGCACGGCCTTGCGGATCGCGACGAAATCGGAGGCCTCGGAGACGATCTCGAAGCTCTCACCGAGGTCGTTGACCTCCTCGGCGCCCGCGTCGAGCACGACCTCGAGCAGCGAGTCCTCGGTGAGCGCCCCGCTCGACTGCTCCTTGGGCACGACGACGACGCCCTTGCGGTCGAACACATAGGAGACCGATCCGGGGTCGGCGAGGTTGCCGCCGTTGCGGGTCAGCGCGGTGCGCACCTCGGAGGCAGCCCGGTTGCGGTTGTCGGTGAGGCACTCGATGAGCACGGCGACACCGCCGGGCGCGTAGCCCTCATACATGATCGTCTGCCAGTCGGCGGCGCCGGCCTCGGCGCCCGAGCCGCGTTTGACCGCGCGGTCGATGTTGTCGTTGGGCACCGAGCTCTTCTTCGCCTTCTGGATGGCGTCGTACAGCGTCGGGTTGCCGGCCGGGTCACCCCCGCCGGTGCGGGCCGCCACCTCGATGTTCTTGATGAGCTTGGCGAACAGCTTGCCGCGCTTGGCGTCGACCGCCGCCTTCTTGTGCTTGGTGGTGGCCCACTTGGAGTGCCCGCTCATACGTTCCTCTCGGATCAGGTGCCCGGCGCGGCCGCGTCGCTCTGAGGTGCTCTGGCTCGGCGCCACCGGGTCGCTCGCGAATCGCAGACCATCTTAAACGCGTGCCCCGGCCGCCCTCCTCGCGGCGACGTGGGGGTGCGGCGCCAAGGCACGCGGTGGTCGGCCGGCTACGCGGGTCGGCTGCTCTCGCGGACGAGCCGCACGAAGTACTCGTGCACGCGCGCGTCGCCGGTGACCTCGGGATGGAACGAGGTGGCCAGCAGGTTGTCCTGGTGCACCGCGACGATACGACCCGCGGCCGGACCGGCCGGCACGGTCGCCAGCACCTCGACCTCGTCGCCGACCCGCTCGACCCACGGCGCGCGGATGAAGACCGCCCGCACGGGCCGCTCCGGCTCCGTCAGCGCGGGCATCGTCAGATCGGTCTCGAACGAGTCGACCTGGCGGCCGAACGCGTTGCGGCGCACGGTGATCGCCATGCCGCCGAGGGTCTGCTGGTCGCTGGTGCCGTCGAGCACCTCGTCGGCGAGCAGGATCATGCCCGCGCACGATCCGTACACCGGGAGCCCGGCATCGATCGCGGCCCGCACCGGCTCCCGCAGTTCGAAGGCGCGCATGAGCTTGTCGATGACCGTCGACTCCCCGCCCGGGATGACGAGTCCGTCGAGCGCGGCGAGCTCGCTGGGGCGGCGCACCGGCACCGGTTGGGCGCCGGAGGCGAGCAGCGCGTTGGCGTGTTCGCGCACGTCACCCTGCACGGCGAGCACGCCGACGGTCACCACGGCGGAGCCGGACCGATCGGTCGGGCGCCGGGCAGACCAGGAGGTGGGCGGCGCGGTGGGCACGCACAGAAGTCTAGGCCGTCGCCCCTGACCAGGTTGACGGAGCCGGGTCGATCGGGCCGGGCCGATCGAGCGTGGCTGATCGAGCGTGGCTGATCGAGCCGGAGTGCGTCCACCGGAGCCGGTGGCTCACCCGCGCGCCGCGGCCGCCTCCCGGTCCAGCGGCCAGGCGTTGAAGCGGCAGCCCTTCAGGCCCTTGGACTGCTGCATCATGACGGCGGCGCGGTTGCCGCGCCCGGTGCAGCCATTCGCCGGGTGGCCCAGCCCGAGCCAGTGGCCGGTTTCGTGGTTGACGACCATGTGCCGGTAGGTGCGCAGGTCGCCGGTGAACGCCGGGGTCTTCTTACGCCACGGGGTCTCGTTGATGATGACGAATCGCCCGACGCGGCAGGAATACTGCGTCGAGCAGTTCGAGGAGAACGCGGGCAACGTGCGGGCCTGGGCGAGCACCAGCGTGAAGTCGCCGCCGGAGCGCACCCGCTCGAACCGCTGGTAGGCGCGGGCCCACCCCCGGGAGTCGGCGTAGGTCGCGGCCGCCTGGCGGGCGAACAGGTCGACGTCGGCGACGAGCTTGCCGCGTGTCTCGATCGAATAGGTGTTCACGCGGAAGACGCTCAGCGTCGGCAACTCGGCGCTGGCGACCGCGGTGCCGCCGCGCACGTAGGCCACCCGGTAGCGCACCGGCCCGGCGGTGTGCGGCGGGGTGATGCGCGCCGACCACCGACCACTGGCGCCGACCTCCTTGCGCAGCACCGGCTTCCAGGTCTCACCCACGCGCCGGTCGAGCCGCACCGTCCCGGCCGCGCCGCCGTCGGCGTTCTTCACCCGACCCGACAGCCCGATCGACTCTCCGATGTCCAGGCTGCGCGAGCCGCTCCACCCCGCCGCGATCGACTGCCGCGCGGCCGGCAGCGCGCTCGCCGCGGTGGCCTCGTTCGTGGCGGCGGCCTCGGCCGTCGCGGTGGTCTCGGCCATGGCGGTGGTCTCGGCCGTGGCGACCGTAGCGGACGCGGCCGTAGCGGACGCGGCCGACGCGACAGACCCGGCAGACGCGACAGACCCGGCCGACGCGACAGACCCGGCAGACGCGACAGACGCGACAGACCCGGCAGACGCGGCCGACGCGACAGACCCGGCAGACGCGGCCGACGCGACAGACCCGGCGGACGCGGCAGACGCGGTCGCCGCAGGTCGCGCGCTCGCCACATCGGCCAGGCCGGTGGCCCCCACCGTCGCAGCGGCGACGGCGGCGAGCAGGCGCAGCGCGGCCCGCAGGGCGATCCCGCTCAAGGCCCGCTCGCGGCGGGTCCGCTCGGTCGTGCGATCGAATGCCATGCCCGTCCCCTTCTCGCTGCCTGCCCGGCCGACGTCGTGGCGCGTGGGCGCTCACGACGGCGGCCGCTCGGGAACGTCCCCGGGTCGACCGCCTCCCCCAGTGTGCCGTCCACCTGCGATTTCGCGAGTACCCACAAAGCGGGCACCCGTCCGGCAGTAAGGAATCCGCGACGTCTCCAGGCGCGCGAGGGCTCTTGTCGTGCTCACCGAAGCGCGCCGCAGTGCCCCGACGGGCGATTCCGCCAGGCCGCTCGCACCCGTCCGTTGCATGCAATCGACACGCCGACCCCGCCCACTTCCCTGAAAACTGCGCCTCGCGGTGAGAACTGCTGTCCGTGCCGCAGTTCCGACTGTGACCCGCAGTTTCCAGGGTCGTGCGCGCGGGCGGCGGGCAGGCGAGGCGTCGACCCCGTGCGGGCCGGTAGGCGTCGGGACCCCGTTCGGGCGGGGAGGCGTCGGCCCCCTTCGGACTGGCAGGCGTCGGGACCCCGTTCGGGCAGGGACACGTTCGACCCAGCTCTGTTGGCCCGTCGAGCATCGCGAGCCCGGCCGTGAGCGCCGCGTGGGTCCAGGCCCACCGACCAGCCACCGTTCGGACTATCACCGCACAGCGGCCGCCGTTCGGCACAGCTCGCTGACCAGCGGCTTTGTCCGAGAGCCAGGGGTCGGGCGGCCGGCGGTGATAGTCCGAGCGGTGTCCACAGCCCCGGCAACCACCCAGCCCAGAACCGCACACGAGGACAGGCAGTGACCTCTCGAGGTCCGTCGAGCGGTCACCAGCTTCGGCGAGGGCGCGCCTCGAGGCTGTGACCTGCGGCGTTGCGCCGCGCAACCAACGTGACCGCTCGCGAGCGGTCAATCACCCGTTCGCCGGAGGGCTACCAGCCGCGCTCGGCGAGCCGGTGCGGCGCGGGGATGTCGTCGACGTTGATGCCGACCATGGCCTCGCCGAGGCCGCGGGAGACGCGGGCGATCGTGTCCGGGTCGTCGTAGAACGTCGTCGCCTTGACGATCGCCTCGGCGCGCTGAGCCGGGTTGCCGGACTTGAAGATTCCCGAGCCGACGAAGACGCCCTCGGCGCCCAGCTGCATCATCATCGCCGCGTCGGCCGGGGTCGCGATGCCACCCGCGGTGAACAGCACGACCGGCAGCTTGCCGGCGCGCGCCACCTCGGCGACCAGCTCGTACGGCGCCTGCAGGTCCTTCGCCGCGACGTACAGCTCGTCGGGCGCCATCGAGCGGAGCCGGTTGATCTGCGCGCGGATCGAGCGCATGTGGGTCGTCGCGTTGGAGACGTCGCCGGTGCCCGCCTCCCCCTTGGACCGGATCATCGCCGCGCCCTCGGTGATCCGCCGCAGCGCCTCGCCGAGGTTGGTCGCGCCGCACACGAACGGCACGGTGAACGCCCACTTGTCGATGTGGTTGGCGTAGTCGGCCGGAGTCAGCACCTCGGACTCGTCGATGTAGTCGACCCCGAGCGACTGCAACACCTGCGCCTCGACGAAATGCCCGATCCGCGCCTTGGCCATGACGGGGATCGAGACGGCGGAGATGATGCCGTCGATCATGTCGGGGTCGCTCATCCGCGACACCCCGCCCTGCGCGCGGATGTCGGCCGGCACGCGCTCGAGGGCCATGACGGCGACGGCACCGGCGTCCTCGGCGATCTTGGCCTGGTCGGGCGTGACGACGTCCATGATGACGCCGCCCTTGAGCATCTCGGCCATGCCGCGCTTGACCCGCGCCGTGCCCTGCGTCGTCGGGCCCTGCGGCGCGATCGCGTGCTCCAGTCCGTTCGCGCCGTTCACCGAGGTCGGAGCGCCACCGGGAGGCTGAGTCAGAGTCACAGGGGTGCCTTTCACGCAGAGCTACACACGGGTCGCGGCGCGGGGCCGCCGATGCCGGGCCAGTGTAGATCGGTACCCCGTACGCCCCGGAGCCCGCCTCCGCGTCGGGGGTCGACGCACCGTGGTCTCCGGATTGGTCTCCGAACTGCGCGGCACGTCTCAGCAGGTGGGTGCCCCGTCTCGGCTGCCGGAACGAGACCGGGCGACTGCCGGCGAACCTGCTCCGCGGAGCCGGTTTCGTGGCAACCCGGCGGTCCCGCCTGATGGCACAGGCTCACGTGCGAATAGGGGCGACGCGAACGGGGCGCGCGGCGACGAGGCGGCGCGGCGACGAGACGGCGAGACAGCGCGGCGACGAGGCGGCGCGAACGGAAGGCGCCGCGCCCACGTCGCTGAAAACTGCGTGTCGTGGTCGGAACTGCAGTCCGGACCGCAGTCCTCACCGCGACACGCAGTTTTCAGCGAGGTTCGGGGGGCGTTCGGGGGCGGTTCGCGGGAGTTCAGTCGGCGTCGTCGAACTCCATGGTCCGGGGTAGGGCGGCGCGGCCGGCGAGACCGAAGACGCGGACCGCCGGGTTGCCGCGCAGGTGCTGCACGTCGACGACGGCGTCGTTGTAGAACCGCCGGGCGAGTTGCACGCGCCGGTGGGCGTCACGCACCCGGCCGCCGGCGTCGTCGGGAGCCTCCGTCGAGCCGGAGACCCCAAACACCCCGGACACCCCGGACACCCCGGACACCCCGGACACCCCAGACACCCCAGACACCCCAGACACCCCAGACACCCCAGACACCCCTGAGCCCCCAATAACCCCGGGGTCCCCGGACACCCCGGAGACCCCCGAGCCCCCGGGCACCCCAAACACCCCGGAGACCCCAGGAACTCCGGAAGCACCGGCACCCCCCGACACCCCCGACCCCTCCCCACGCTCGGCGAGGAAGCCGAGCGCGTGCCGCATGGTCACGCTGAGGTCGCTCTCCAACGCCTCGCGTTGCGCGAGTTCGCCCTCGGCCCAGTCGAGTCCGCGCATGTCGTCGGCAGCGGCGTCGAGGCAGTCGGTGGCGGCCCCGGCGAGCAGCAGCGAGGTCGCGGGGTCGAGCGCGGCGCTGTTGGCGAGTTCCACGCACGCCTCCGCGCGACGCACGAGCTGGGCGTCCAGCGCCGCCAGCGCGCCCTCGGCCCGCGTGTGCAGCCGGTGCAGCCGGGCCGCGGTGTACGTCAGGTACCACGCGATGAGCACCAGGGCGGCGAACGCGAGGGTGACGATCTCGACGGCGCTCACGAGCCGCCTCCGAACAGCCCGCTGCGCCACGACGAGACGATCGACCGGTCCGCGTGACGCCCGTCGACGGCCCCGTCAACGGCCCCGGCGGCCCCGGCGACCCCGGCCCCGCGCCCGCTGCGGTACGGCCCCGGGCGCCAGCGGGC
>NZ_BCNQ01000146.1 GCF_001515525.1 Piscicoccus intestinalis NBRC 104926
TCAAAAAGAGTCAGAATCCAAAGGAACGACATCAACCAAACAAACAATCGGCATCAATCGTCATGGCACGCTGTTGAGTTCTCAAGAATCGGATGCACAACTACCCTGAGCACGATGACGTGCCTGAGGTAAGAGGGCTTCGTGTTTGGTCGGCCATGAGGTGGTGCGTCAGCGACCGAAGCTTCGCTTCGAGGTCCTGCGTTCAACTCTCGTGACCGGCTATCTACTGTAGCAGCCCTTCTCCGGAGGATCAACTTCCGTCTGGAAGTCGTTCCGATCCGTGTTCGGCTCTGCCGTAGATCCCGCCGCGGGACCGGCCAAGTGCTGTGTCGAACTCCGTGAAGCTCGGTTCGGCTCTTGTCCGTTCCTCCCGCCGTGCGGACTTGCAGAAGATTAGGCAGGGGCGCGCGGCAGAAGCAAATCGGCTGGTCAGCGGCCCGTGGCCGAGCAGCCGCACCGCTCACCGGGCGCGCCGGCGTCGGTCACGATCGGCGTGGCAGCCGGGCCGCGGCGAGGTTGCGGCGCCCCCGCTTGAGCAGGGCCGCGTGGCCGTGCACGAAGTCGACCTCCCGCAGGACCGCCTCCGGGTCGGAGATCTTGACGTTGTTGACCGAGGCGCCCCCCTCACCGATCGTGCGGCGAGCGGCGTTGCGGGAGTCGGCGAGTCCGGTGGCGACGAGGGCGTCGACGAGACTCGTGCCCACGGCGACGTCGCCTCCCGGCAGCTCTGCGGTGGCATCGGCGAAGGTGCTGGCGTCGAGGCCGAACACATCACCCTTGCCGAAGAGCGCCTGCGACGCGGCCTGCACCGCCGCGGTCGCGTCGGGCCCGTGCACGAGGGTGGTGATGTCGCCGGCAAGGGTGCGTTGCGCGGTCCGCTTGAACGGTTCGTGCTCCACCTGTTGCTCCAGGTCGTCGATCTCGTCGCGGGTACGGTCGGTGAACACCTTGAGCAACTTGATCACCGAGGCGTCCTCGATGTTGAGGAAGTACTGGTAGAAGGCGTACGGCGAGGTCATTGCCGGGTCCAGCCACACGCTGTTGCCCAGCGACTTGCCGAACTTCTCACCGGAGGCGTCGGTGAGCAGCGGTGTCGTGAGTGCGTGCACCTGCTCGCCCTCGACGCGCCGGACGAGGTCGACCCCGGCGGTGAGGTTGCCCCACTGGTCCTGCCCCCCGGTCTGCAGGGTGCAGCCGTGGTCGCGCCACAGGTGCAGGTAGTCGAGCGCCTGGAGGATCTGGTAACTGAACTCGGTGTAGGAGATGCCCTCGTCGGAGTTGAGCCGGGCGGCCACCGCGTCCTTGCGGATCATCTGGTTGACCCGGAAGTGCTTGCCGTAATCGCGCAGAAAGTCGAGCGCGCTGATCGGCGCCGTCCAGTCGAGGTTGTTGACGAAGACCGGCGGGTTGGCGGTGTCGGCCCCGAGCACGGCCCGCACCTGGGTCGCGATGCGCTCGACGTCCGCGGCCGTCTGTTCCTTGGTCTTCAGCACCCTCTCGCTGGTCGGGCGCGGGTCGCCGATGAGGCCTGTCGAGCCGCCGACGAGCCCGATCACCCGGTGCCCGGCGCGCTGCAGGTGCCGCAGCACGATGAGCTGTACGAGGTTGCCGAAGTGCAGCGACGGAGCGGTGGGGTCGAAGCCGCAATACACCGTCAGCCTCTTCTCGAGCGCCTCCCGCAGCACGTCCTCGTCGGTGGACAGCGCCACCAGTCCGCGCCACATCAGCTCGTCGAGCACGTTGCTCACGCCGCTACCGGTCCTTTCCGTTCGCGCCGCGTCGGCGGCACCGTCTCCTTCCCGGGGCGGCTGCCCTCGGGACTGCTAGACAGACTGCCGCACCCGGCGTCCCGGAACGCAACCGGTTTCGGGGTGCGGTCATCACTCATCGGCGCGAGCCGGAACGCCTGCGTGCCCGCGCCACGGCCGGGCGGTACACCGACACGGTCGGCTCATCGGCCAGCCAGAACCGCCACGGGTAGACGGCCGGGTCACCACCGGGGCCGCTGACCCCCACCCGTGGCCCTTGTCGCACACGACTCTCACCCGGCTCGCCCGGCTCGACCGCTCCGCTCAGCCACACCGGGGCGGCCTGGGCGGTCGTGTCGACGCCGTTGTGCTCCCGCCCGATCCCGAGTGCCACCGTCATCCGAGCCGGTCCGCGAGCCAGGTCACGCGGGTTCGGTGGACGACCGCCGGGACGGGTCCGCCGGGCCAGCGCCTCCGGGGCGCCGGCGACCACCTCACCGGCACGCAGCAGCACCGCCGAGGCGCGTCCGGAAGGCCCGCACACGACGTTCGCACAGAAATGCATGCCGTAGGTGAAGTAGACGTAGAGCCCGCCGGGCAGCCCGAACATCACCTCGGTGCGCGGGGTGCGTCCGCGGAACGCGTGGGAGCCGGGGTCGCGCTCGCCGTCGTACGCCTCCACCTCGGTGAGCCGGATCGTCACACTGTTGTGTGTGATGAGGCAGCCGAGGAGGTCCGGGGCGACCTGCAGCACCGGCCGGTCGTAGAACTCCGGACCGAGCCGACCGAGCCGACCGGGCCGATCGAACCGGCCGAGCCGATCGGATGGCGAGCCCGGCGCCACCTGGCTCAGTCCCGCACCCGCGGGCGGCGCTGGGCCCAGTCACGGTGCCAGGCCGCGACCTGACGGGCCCGGAACAGCTGCTCGGCGACCTGGCTCGGCGCCGTACCGCCGCGGGCGTTGCGGGAGGCCAGCGAGCCGGGCACGCTGAGCACCTCCCGCACCCCGGGGTTCAGCGCCGGGTGGATGCCGCGCAGCTGATCGTCGGACAACTCCCACAACTCGATGCCGAGGCCCTCACACTCGCGAACGCAGGCACCGGCCACCTCGTGAGCCACCCGGAACGCCACGCCCTGGCGCACGAGCCACTCGGCGACGTCCGTCGCCAGCGAGAAACCCTGCGGGGCCAGCTCGGCGAGCCGTTCGGTGTGGAAGTCCAGGGTCGCGACCATGCCGGCGACGGCGGGCAGCAGCACCTCGAGGGTGTCGACGGCGTCGAACACCGGCTCCTTGTCCTCCTGCAGGTCGCGGTTGTACGCCAGCGGGAGCGCCTTGAGAGTGGCCATGAGACCGGCGAGGTCACCGATGAGCCGGCCGGCCTTGCCGCGGGCCAGCTCGGCGACGTCGGGGTTCTTCTTCTGCGGCATGATGCTGGAGCCGGTGGAGAACGCGTCGTCGAGGGTGACGAACCCGAACTCCTTGGTGGCCCACATGATGACCTCTTCGGCCAGCCGCGAGACGTCGACCGCGGCCATCGCCGCGACGAAGCAGAACTCCGCGACGAAATCCCTGCTGGCTGTGCCGTCGATCGAGTTCTCCACGGCACCCTCGAAGCCGAGGTCCGCGGCCACCAGCTCGGGGTCCAGACCCAGCGAGCTGCCCGCGAGCGCGCCCGAACCGTACGGCGAGACGCACGCCCGCTCGTCCCAGTCGCGCCACCGGTCGACGTCGCGCAGCAGCGCCCACGCGTGCGCGAGCAGGTGGTGGGACAGCAGCACCGGCTGCGCGTGCTGCAGGTGGGTGCGGCCCGGCATCGGGGCCTCCCCGGCAGCAGTGGCCTGGGCGATGAGCGAGTCGACGACGTCGAGGACGAGGCCGCTCACCGACCGCGCGTGATCGCGCAGGTACATGCGGAACAGCGTGGCGACCTGGTCGTTTCGCGAGCGGCCGGCCCGCAGCCGGCCGCCGACCTCGGGGCCGACCCGCTCGATGAGCCCGCGTTCCAGGGCGGTGTGCACGTCCTCGTCGTCCTCGCTCGGGGCGAACGCGCCGGAGTCCACGTCGCGACCGAGCGTGCGCAGCCCGGCGAGCATCGTCTCCAGGGACGCGTCGTCGAGCAGCCCCGCCCGGTGCAGCACGCGCGCGTGGGCACGCGAACCCGCGAGGTCGTAGGGCGCCAGGCGCCAGTCGAACTGGGTGCTCTTGCTGAGAGCGGCGAGGGCCTGCGCGGGGCCGCCCGAGAAGCGGCCGCCCCACAGGGCCAGGGGGGTGGACGCAGGCTGCTCCCCCGGTTCCGCGGGGGCCGCGGCCCCGTCCGGGTGGGGGGTGCTGTCAGGGTTCACGGGGAAACTCCATCGATGTCGGGTCGGGTCGCGTCGCGGCCAGATCGGGTTGCGTCTCGGTGCCGGCACCCGTGCGAGGGCCAGGGCCAGGGCTGCGGGCAGGCTCGGGATCCGGCTCGTCGGTGCCGGCGGCGAGCGCGAGCAGACGCCGCACGACCTCGGCGCTACCTGGCTCGTCGGCGGCGATGACGAGGATCGTGTCGTCACCGGCGACGGTGCCGACGATGCGGCCCGCCCGCCACACGGCGCTGCGGTCGATGGCGGAGGCGAGGTAGTTCGCGGCGCCGGGTGGGGTGCGCAGGACGGCGAGGTTGCCGACGGCCTCGGCCGCCACGAGCAGTTCTTCGCACTGTCGGCGCAGGCGGGCGTCGACTTCCTCGGAGTCGACGGCCGGGCGCGGCGTCATGTCGCCGCCCTCGGCGGGCACCGCGTAGACGAGCTGACGGCCGCGGCGCACCTTGACTGCGCCGAGGTCGACGAGGTCGCGGCTCAGCGTCGCCTGGGTGACCTCGAGGCCGTCCCGGGCCAGCAGGGTGAGCAGCTCGGCCTGCGAGCGGATCGGCAGGTTGTCGAGCAGTTCGACGATGCGCCGGTGGCGCGCGGTGCGGGACTGGGCCAGCGCCATGCGTCAGCTTCCGGCGGCGGCCGCGGCGTTCTCCTCGGCGGCGGTGTCGAGGATCCCGGACAGCGCGGCGACGAACTCGTCGATGTGCTCGGTCTCCAGCAGCAGCGAGGGGGCCAATCGGATCGTGTCCTCCCGGACGGGGTTGAGGATGAAGCCGGCGTCCTGGCCGAGGACACAGGCCCGCGGCGAAATCGGCGCGTTCAGCGAAATCCCTTGCAGCATGCCACGACCCCGCATCCCGGCGATCTGCGGGTGGGCCAGGCCGACGATCGCATCGGTGAGCTTGGCACCGACCTGCTCGACCCGCTCCAGCACGCCGTCGCGTTCGATGACCTCCAGCACGGCCAACCCCGCCGCGCAGGCCAGCGGGTTGCCGCCGAAGGTCGTGCCGTGCTGACCGGCTCCGAGCAGGGCGGTGACATCGGTCCCGTAGGTGATGAGCGCGCCGATCGGGAAGCCGCCACCCAGGCCCTTGGCGACGGTGATCGCGTCGGGGGTGATGCCCGCGCGCTGGTGGGCGAACCACACTCCGGTGCGGCCGATGCCCGACTGGATCTCATCGAGCACGAGCAGCGCCCCGTGCCGGGTGGTCAGCTCGCGGGCCAGCCCCAGGTATTCGGGGTCGGCCGGGAGCACCCCGGCCTCGCCCTGCACCGGCTCGACGACGAAGGCACCGATCTCGTCTCCGTGCTCGGCGAAGACGGCGCGCAGCGCGTCCGGGTCGTTGTAGGGCACATGCGGCAGCACGCCCGGCAGCAGCGGGGCGAACGGCTCCCGGTACGCCGGCTTGTGGGTCAACGCGAGGGCCCCGGTGCTGCGGCCGTGGAACGCGCCGGTCGTCGCGAGCAGCCCCGGCCGGCCGGTGCGGCGGGCGAGTTTGACGGCCGCCTCGTTGGCCTCGGTGCCGGAGTTGGCGAAGAACACCGCGGAGCCTGTGGGCGCGCCGCTGACCGCGAGCAGCCGCTCGGCGAGCTCGACCTGCTGGGGGGTGGTGAAGAAGTTCGAGACGTGGATGAGGCGGGCCGCCTGCTGCGCGACGGCGGCGGCGACCTCGGGGTGCGCGTGGCCGAGGCAGTTGACGGCCAGACCGCCGACGAGGTCGAGGTAGCGGTTGCCGTCGACGTCCCAGACGAAGTCGCCCGCGCCGTGATCGAGCACGAGCTTGGGCCGTCCGAACACTCCCAGCAGGGACTGCTCGTAGCGGGCGAGCACCGCTGGCGCGGTGGGCGCGGGCTGGGTCATGACGTCTCCTCGTCGGCGGTGGTGGGGGCGTTGGGGTGCCGCGGGGTCGGCGCGTCGGCCGGCGCCCCGTCGGTGCCGGTGGTCTCGTCGGCGGGGCCGACCATCGTGCCGACGCCGGAGTCGGTGAACAACTCCAGCAACACGGCGTGCGGCACGCGCCCGTCGATGACGTGGGCCTGCCCGACGCCCGCGTCGACCGCCCGGATGCAGGCCTCGAGCTTGGGCGCCATCCCGGCGTCGATCGTCGTCAGCATGGCGCGCGCGCGATCGACGGGGAGCCGGGCCAGCAGCGAGTCGGGGTCCGGCCAGTTCGCGTAGATGCCCTCGACGTCGGTGAGCATGACGAGCTTGCGGGCGCTCAGGGCCGCGGCCAGCGCGGCCGCGGCGGTGTCGGCGTTGACGTTGAGCACCTGTCCCGGGTCGTCGAGGTCGCGGGCGATCGTGGAGACCACCGGCACGCGGCCGGCGTCGAGCAGGTCGAGGACGGCGGAGGGTTCGACCTTCTCGACGTCGCCGACGAGGCCGAGGTCGACCGGGGTGCCGTCGACGAGGGTGCCCCGGCGGCGGGCCCCGAACAGGTGCGCGTCCTCACCGGAGAGGCCGACGGCGATCGGGCCGTGCAGGTTGAGCAGGCCGACGAGCTCGCGGCCCACCTGACCGACGAGCACCATGCGCACGACGTCCATCGCCTCGGGGGTCGTCACGCGCATCCCGCCGCGGAACTCGCTGGTGATGTCGAGTCGCTTGAGCATGGCGCCGATCTGCGGCCCGCCGCCGTGCACGACGACCGGCCGCAGCCCGGCGTAGCGCAGGAACGCGATGTCCTGCGCAAAGGCTTCTTTGAGATCGTCCCGCACCATCGCGTTGCCGCCGTACTTGACGACGACCACCGCCCCCCGGAAGCGCTGCAACCAGGGCAGCGCCTCGACGAGGGTGGCGGCCTTCTCGGCGTCGGAGAGCGTGGACGTGGTCATGGCTGATCCCCCCTGGATCATCGACGGTCGGACGCGCGGCGCGACGCGGGCGCCGCGACCTGGCTCACGTGCTGTAGGCGGAATTCTCGTGAACGTAGTCGTGGGTGAGGTCGTTGGTGAGCACCGTGGCGCTCGCCTGCCCGGCGTGCAGGTCGACGAGGACGTGCACGTCGCGGCCGGAGAGGTCGACGAGGGAACGGTCGGCACCGACTCCCATGGCGCGGCACACCTGAACCCCGTTGACCGACACGTCGAGTCGGGCCGGCTCGAAGACGGCGGACGTCGTGCCGACGGCCGACAGGATGCGGCCCCAGTTGGGGTCGCCGCCGAAGATCGCGGCCTTGAACAGGTTGCTGCGGGCCACGGCCCGGCCGACTTGCACGGCGTCGTCCTCGTCGGCGGCTCCGACGACCTCGATCTCGATGTCGTGGTGGGCGCCCTCGGCGTCGCGCATGAGCGCGTGGGCCAGCTCGTCACAGGCCTGCGTGAGCGCGGCGACGAAGCCGGCCGGGTCGACGGTCGCGTCGGAGGCGCCGGAGGAGAGCAGCACGACGGTGTCGTTGGTCGACATGCAGCCGTCGGAGTCGAGCCGGTCGAAGGTGAGCCGGCACGCCTGGCGCAGGGCGGCGTCGAGCTCGGTGGCCGGCAGCGCGGCGTCCGTGGTCAGCACGACGAGCATCGTGGCCAGGCCGGGCGCGAGCATCCCGGCGCCCTTCGCCATGCCCCCGATGCTCCAGCCCGAGCCCGGCACGAGCACCTGCTTGGGCACGGTGTCGGTGGTCATGATCGCCCGGGCCGCGTCCTCGCCCGCGGTGGGCGCCAGGGCCGCCGCGGCGTCGTCGACCCCGCTCAGGAGTTTCGGCATGTCGAGCCGGTCCCCGATGAGGCCCGTCGAGCACACGAGCACGTCACCGGAGGACACCCCGAGCACCTGCGCGACCCGCTCGGCCGTCGTGTGGGTGTCGGCGAAACCCTCCGGTCCGGTGCAGGCGTTCGCGCCGCCGGAGTTGAGCACCACCGCGTCGATCCGCCCGTCGGCGACCGCGACCCGGCTCCAGGTGACCGGGGCCGCCTCGACGCGGTTGGTCGTGAAGACGGCGGCGGCGTGGTGGTCGGGCCCGTCGTTGACGACGAGGGCGACGTCGGGGGCCCCGCCGGCCTTGAGGCCCGCGGTGACCCCGGCGGCACGGAAACCCGCCGGTGCGGTGACGCTCACGGGGTGTCCTTTCGGATGGTGTCGGTCTCGGTCGGTCAGCTGGTCGAGGGCGAGCCCTCGGAGCCGGAGTCGGGGGCGTCGGTGTGTTCGATGGCGGCGTCGGTGGAGGGCTCTTGGACGGTGTGCCCGGCCTCGGCCCACAGGCGCGCGGCGACGCCGGCCTGCACGACGGGCACGAGGATCCAGTCGGTGTCGAAGGTCGACATCGTCACGACGCTGATGCCCTCGCCGGTCAGCGGCTGCAGGAGGTCGTGCAGCACGCCGACGAGCGTGAAGTCCAGCGGCCCGACGACCTCGTAGGCGAGGAAGGGGCCGGCGTGGTCGACGCCGTCGGGCACGTTCGCCGCGAGCGCGATGACGGAGGTCTCGTGCGCGTTCCACGAGACGGAGGTCAGCGGACCGGCCGGGCGCGCCCAGGTCGGCAGTTCGCTGCCGGGCTCGAGCCGCACGATCGCGACGGGGTCGGGGTGCAGCGTCAGCGTCCAGTGATGCTCGTCGGTCACGGGGCCACCCCGGCCAGGGGCAACCCGGTCGTCTCCGGCAGGCCGAGCGCGAGGTTGGCGCACTGCACCGCGCCGCCGGCGGTGCCCTTGGTGAGGTTGTCCTCGGCGGCGCTGACGATGACCCGGCCCACGGATTCGTCGACGGCGAGCTGCAGCTGCACGACGTTGCTGCCGAGCACCGCCCCGGTCGAGGGCCACCGCCCGCTGGGCAGCACCTGCACGAACGGCTCGCCGGCGTACGTATCGACCCACGCGGCCCGCACCGCCTCCGGTTCGACGCCCTTGCGGAGCCGGGCCGTGCACGTCGCGAGGATGCCGCGGGGCATGGGCGCCAGCGTCGGGGTGAAGCTGACGCCGACCCGGCTGCCGGCGGCCGCCGACAGGTTCTGCACGATCTCGGGCGTGTGCCGGTGGCCGCCGCCGACTCCGTACGGGCTCATCGCGCCCATGACCTCGGCGCCGAGCAGGTGGGGTTTGAGCGAGCGGCCCGCGCCGGAGGTGCCGCTGGCGGCGACGACGACGAGGTCGTGCGGTTCGATGACGCCGGCCGCCAGGCCCGGGGCCAGCGCGAGGCTGATCGCCGTGGGGTAGCAGCCGGGCACGGCGATGCGGGGGGCGCCGGCGAGGTCGTCGCGGCCGCGGCTGCCGTCGGCGCGCGGCAACTCGGGCAGCCCGTAGGGCCAGGTTCCGGCGAACGGCGTGCCGTAGAAGCTCTCCCAGTCGCCGGCATCGCGCAGCCGGAAGTCGGCGCCGCAGTCGATGACGACGGTGTCGTCCGGCAACTGCTCGACGAGCGCCGCCGAGGCGCCGTGCGGCAGCGCGAGGAAGACGACGTCGTGGCCGGCGAGCACGTCGGGGGTGGTGGGCTCCAACTGCCGATCGGCCAGAGCGCTCAGCTGCGGCTGATGCTCGCCGAGGAGGCTACCGGCGTTGGACGACGCGCACACCGCGCCGATCTCGAACTGGGGATGGGCGAGCAGCAGTCGCAGGATCTCTCCCCCGGCGTAGCCACTGGCGCCCGCGATGGCGGCGGTGAACACCCGAGCAACTATACGGGTGTACGCAAAGTTATGCGAATACCGGGTGGGTTCGGCACCGCCTCAGGCGATCTGCGGGCACGTCGGCGGTCAGGTGCCCTCGGGCAGATCGCGTCGGCGCCGATCGTCAGCCGGCGAGCGGGTCGTCGTCTCCCCACGGGATGAGCGCGATCGTCCGGGCCTGCTCGGGGATGCCGACGGCGGCCCGCATCGCGAGGTCCCCCGGGGTGTCGGCGCCGGCCCGGACCATGCGCCCGGACCACGCGTCGAGCCGCCCCGAGGCCAGCGCCAGCGCCAACTCGACGACCTGGCCCGGTTCGGTCCATTCCGTGCGGTCGCGGTGCGCCGCCATGGCGTTCGTCATGTCGGTGCGGACCACCCCGGGCGCGAGGTCGAAGGCGTAGACGCCGCGACCGGCTCCGGAGGCGTGGGTGGAGCCGGTGATCCGGCCCAGCGCGCTCTTGCCGACGTTGTAGGCGGTGGCGACCGACCCCGCCCGCGTGCCGGATCCGGAGTTGATGTTGATGATGCGACCGGCTCCGGCCTCGAGCATGCCCGACAGCACCATGCGGGTGACCAGGTACGGCCCGCGCACGTTGACCTCGACGCTGCGCCACCACTGGTCGGGATCGGACTCCTCCAGCGGCACCTCGTCGTCGATGACGCCCGCGTTGTTGACGAGCACGTCGATGCGCTCGACGCGCTCCCGCACGCTCGCGATCCAGTCGTGCACGGCACGTTCGTCGGTCACGTCGACGGAGGCGACCTCGATGGGGTCGGCACCCTGGACCTCGAGGCGGCCGCCGCTGCGCGAGCTGCCGACGACGGTGTAGCCCGCCGCCGCGAAGCCGCGGGCGAGGTGCGCGCCGATGCCGCGCGCCGCGCCCGTGACGACGGCGACACGCCGGTTCTGCGCGCTCGGCGAGGTCTCGCCCGCTTCGCTCGCCGTGTCGGCGTCGGTGCCGCTCGATTCCTCAGCCACGCTGCTCGGCTCCCGTGTGGCGCGCGGCCGCGGCGACGGCGGCGTCGCGCAGGACGCTGACCTGCTGTGTGGTCATGGTCTTCTCCCGCGGTCGGAAGGTGAGGCGGTAGGCCAGCGACTTCTTTCCCGCGCCGACCTGTCCGCCACGGTAGACGTCGAACAGCGCCAGCGCCTCCAGAGCCGCCCCGGCTCCCTCGCGCAGGGCCGCCTCGACGTCGGCCGCCGGCACGGGCTCGTCGACGACGAGGGCGACGTCGCTGTGCGCCACGGGCAGCGTCGACAGGGTCTCGACCTGCACCGCGTCTCCGGCCGCCGCGACGAGCGCGTCGAGGTCGAGTTCGACGGCGCACGTGCGTGCCGGCAGGTCGAGCCGCTGGCAGGTCTTGGGGTGCAGTTCGCCCGCGTGGCCGACGGTCTCGCCGTCCGGCAGGCGCAGGGCGGCGCACCGGCCGGGGTGCCACGGCGAGTGGTCGTCGGCGGCCAGGGTCAGCTCGACGCCGAGCGCGCGCCCGAGCTGGCGGGCCAGCCCGATGGCGTCGGCGGCGTCGACGGCGCGCCCCGACCCCCACGGCCCGCCGGGCACGGCGTCGCCGGC
>NZ_BCNQ01000147.1 GCF_001515525.1 Piscicoccus intestinalis NBRC 104926
GGGCCCACGGAGGCAGCAGCCCGCGCTCGGGCGGCGCCGCGCGTGCGGGCCAGCGCGAGATGGCCGACGATGACGAGCAGCGCGCCGAGCGCGCCGGCCAGGGGCGTGCCGACGAGAGAGTTCGCGGCCCACACGCCGAACCACAGGGCGGCGCCGGAGCCGAGTCCGGCGAGCAACCGGCGCGGCATGGTCGGCTGGTCGTCGAGGATCACGGCGGCCACCCCGGAGACGAGGAAGACGACGCCGTTGACGACGGCGCAGGCGACGCCGAGGTCGGTCAGGTCGAGGTCGTTCATGCGGGCGGCGATGAGGGTGCCGGGACCGAGCGAACCCCACGGCACGGCGACGAGCCCGAGCATCGCGAGCACGGCGGCGCGCAGCGGATCGCGGCCCAGGTGCAGCAGCAGCGGCACGCCGACCATGACGCCGACGCCGAAGCCGGTGACCGACTCCGCGAACGGCACGACGCCGTGCACGACGAGCAGCACCGCGGCGGTCGGCGAGGCGACGATCGAGGTGAGCCAGCCCGCGATCCGCGCCTGCGCGCCGCATGCCTCGAGCAGCCGGGCGAGCGTGATGCCGCCGGCGAGGATGAGCACGACCTCGAGGAGCGTCGGCGCCCAGCCCAACAGCACGTCGGCGAGGCGGGCCGGGGCCAGCGGGAAGGCCAGCGGCACGAGGAGCGCGCATGCCGCGAGCGCCAGCGCGGCGGCGCGGGTCGCGGACACCCGCCCGGCCAGGGCACCGCACGCCACGACGACCGGCAGCGCGGCCAGCACAGCGGACATCCGACCTCCCGGGTAGGTGGTGCGCGAACGCCGCGCCCCGGGAGGCTACCGCGCACCCGAACTCCCCAGAGAACGTCCGCGTGAACACCCCGCGAGAACGCCCCGGAGAACGACCCAACGACCGACCGAACGAACGAACCAGCCAACGTCCCTGAGAACTGCGAGTCGTGGTGAGGACTGCGACACGGACTGCAGTTGCGACCGTGACACGCAGTTCTCAGGGACGTTGACGTTGGTCAGAGGCGCCGCTCAGGGACGTTGGTCAGCCGCTTGGCCGGGTTGGCCGGGTTGGCCGGACTAGACGGGCTGGCCGGGTTGGGCGGGTTGATCGGGGAGTTCGTTGGTGCGGCGGGCGGCACGGTCTCCGAGGGTGGTCAGGGCGGCGACGACCCGGGCGGCGCGCGGAGACCGATGGGCCAGCTCGGCGCGGGCCTGCTCGCCGGTGACCGTGCGGCGCTCGCCGGGCGGGGCCTTGGGCAGCACCCGGCTCACGAGACCGAGAGCCCGCACGACGGTGGCCGGGGCCAGGCCGTGCACGCGCATCCCGAGGGTGGCGGCGGGTGTGATCGTCACGATCGGGCGGCCGGCGAGCACGGCGTCGACCATCGTGCGCGCGGCTCGGGCCCCGTCGGCGGAGACGAGCGGCAGCGAGGCGCTCGGACCGAACCAGGCGTAGTCCGAGGCGGCGTCGCCGGTGAACTGGGCCTGCAGGTGGGAGCCGGTGCGCATGAGTCCGGGCACGATCGTCGTCGCGGTGACGCCGGTGCCGGCCAGCTCGGCGGACAGTCCCTGCGTGAAGCCGACGGCTCCGAACTTCGCCACCGAGTACGGCAGCAGTCGCGGCACGCTGATCGTGCCGCCGATCGAGGTGACGGTGCCGATGCGGCCGTGGCCGCGCTCACGCATCGCGGGCAGCACCGCCAGGGCCACGTTGATCGGACCCCACAGCATGATGTCGACGGCCTGCTCGAAGTGCTCGCGGGTCGTGGCCTCCAGCGGCCCGACCTGGATGACACCCGCGACGTGGATCGACACCTCGATCGGCCCGAGCTCGCTCTCGATCTGGGCGACCGTGCGCTCGATGCCCGCGGAGTCGGTGACATCGGCGCGATAGGGATGCAGCTCGAGGCCGTCGACGGCGGCGGATTCCCGGGCTCGGGAAAGGGATTCAGCGTCTCGGGCGAGGATCGCGACGCGGTGCCCGCGGCTCGCGAGCTCGCGGGCGACCAGGAGCCCGAGTCCGCGGGAGGCGCCGGCGACGAGGGCGACGGGGGCAGCGGATGGCGTCATGCGGCACCCTAACCCGGCGCGCGCGCGCCCGCCCGCTCACGCCGCGGCCTCCCGGAGGGCGGCGGCGCGGCGGGAGTCACCGGCCTTCTTCATGCGGGCGCCGTACCAGAACGTCCAACCGATGACGAGGAAGGTCACGAGCGTCGGCAGCACGCTGCCGACGACGTAGGCGGTGTCGAACGTCAGCGTGTACACCGCCACCACGCGGATGAGGGCCTCGATGAGGTAGGCGACGCCCCACACGGCGGTGATCACTCGCATCCCGCGTCGGAACCCGGGGTACTGCTTCCACATCCCGCGCCACCGGGCGACGCCCTCGTCCGTGCCGTCGGTGGCGAACTTCTCGGAGATGACGAACATCAGCGGCCGCGGCACCAGCGGGGTGACCGTCGCCAGCACGACGAGCCCGAAGCCGCCGGTCAGCGCGGAGTCCTTGAGGAGCAACACCCGCGGGTCGCTGGAGCCGATGACCGAGACGAGCGCCGAGAGCAGGTTCATCGCGATGATGAACACCGAGAACCGGCTCAGGCGGCGGTGCCGCACCGCCTCGATCGCCACGGAGACCAGCGGGCCGATCATCGCGAGGAGATACGCCTGCACCTCGGTGGCGCCCGCCGCGCGCGCATACCGGAACAGCACGATGTTGAGGCCGATGTCGAAGAGGAGCATCGAGCCGAGGCTGATGATGCGTTCCTTGCGGTCCGCGCGCGGCGAGGGTTGCGGAGTCGGGGGTGTCGGGGGTGTCGCTGCGGTCGGCGCCGGCGACGCGAGGTTGCCCATGCGCGCAATAGTTACACTCGATCCACGTTTCGTGCTATCAACGACATAAAGGGGAGCTGAGGATGCGAGTGACCCGCGGCAATGTCGCACTCGTCTTCGGGTGCTTCGGCGCCAGGAGACTGCCCGGTCCGGTGCTCGTCACGGCGCTGACCGACCTCGGCATGAGCCCCGCTGCCGCCCGGGCGCTCATCGCCCGCATGACGCGGGACCGGCGGCTGCGGGCGAGCCGGCGCGGCGCGGTCACCGTCTACGAGCTGGGCGATGCGATGCGCCGCGACTTCCTGCGCATCCGGTACGGCGACGCCAGCCCACCCTGGGAGGGTCACTTCGACGCGGTGATCTACGACGTGCCCGAGTCGCGGCGCGCCGACCGCGACGGCCTGCGCGCCGCGGCGGCCGAGGGCGGCTTCGCTCCGTTGCGGCCGGGGCTGCTCATCGGCTTCGAACCGGCCGCCGCATGGCTAGAGCCCTTCCGCCGCCACCGTCCCCGGTCCGGATTCATCGAGGTCGGCCAGCTCGCCTGCGACGTCCCGACCGCGCGCCGGCTCACGCGCCGGGCGTGGAATCTCGACAAGGCCGCGGCGACGATGCGCGAGCACACCGCCTCCGTGGCGGCGACCGTCGAGGCGGTTCGCGGGGCGCCGCCCTCCGGCGCGCAGGCCCTGCGCACGCTGTCGGGCGTCATGACCCTCTCGACGCGACACCGCCTGCTCACCCCGGCGCTGCCGGCCGAACTGCGTCCGGCGCGGTGGCCCGCCGATGACCTCCATGCGGCGATCCAGCGGCTCACCGCCCTGCTGTTCACCGAAATCGCCGCCTATGTGTACGACACGCTCGCCGCCAGCCCGCACGCCTGCCTCGTGGAGGCCGATCCGTCGGCCGACGAGGTCCGCGCGGCCGCGCGGCGCGCCCTCGCCGACCTTCGGGACTCCGCCCAGGCCCCGGGCCCGCGCGGCGGCTGCGACGGCCCTGCGACGACCGTGCGACAACCCTGAAAACTGCGTGTCGTGGTGAGGACTGCGACACGAACAGCAGTTCTCACCACGACACGCAGTTTTCACGGACGTTTGGGCGGTCGGGGGCCGAGGGTGGGGCGGGCGTGCCAGGCTGGCCGTCATGACCGCGCCGATCGCCTTGTCCCCGCCGCGTCCGTGGATCGAGTCACCCGCGCACCTCGCGTGGCTCGACGACGGCATCCGCCGCCTCATGCGCTTCGGCGTCGGCTGCACCCTGCCCGGAGGCGGGTTCGCCTGGCTCGACGCCGACGGCTACCCGATGCCCGACCGCACGCCGCAGCTGTTCCTCACCGCCCGCATGGCGCACGTCGCGTCGGTGACGACCAATCTCGGCATCCCCGGCTGCGGCCCCCTGCTCGACCACGCGATCACTTCGCTCGACGGGCTGTTCGCCGACGACGAGCACGGCGGCTGGTTCAGCGACCCGACTCAGCCCGATGCCCGCAAGGCCACCTACGACCACGTGCACGTCGGGCTCGGCGCCGCCTCCGCCGTGGCCGCCGGGCACCCCGACGCGCCCGCCCTGCTCGAGCGCGTCATCCACCTCATCGACACCCACCTGTGGGACGAGGACGCGCAGGCGCTGCGGGAGTCGTTCGCGCGCGACTGGTCCGACTCCGAGGCCTACCGCGGCGCGAACGCCAACATGCACGGGCTCGAGTCATTTCTCGCGATCGGCGACGTCACCGGCGACCCGCGTTGGCACGAGCGCGGGGCCGCGATCGCCCGGCGGCTCGTGCGCGACGCCGCGCCGGAGCACAACTGGCTCCTGCCGGAGCACTACGACGAGAACTGGCGGCAGCTGCCGAACTACAACGCCGACGAGCCCGACCACCCGTTCCGCCCGTTCGGCGCCACCTACGGCCACTCCCTGGAGTGGGCCCGACTCCTGTTGGCGCTCAACGCTTCTCCGGCCGGGGTGGGCGAGGACTGGATGGTCGACGCCGCCGCCAACCTGACCCGCACCGCGCTGGAGAGCGGCTGGGCCGCCGACGGCAAGGACGGCCTGGTCTACACGGTCGACTGGGACGGCGCCCCCGTCTCCCGGCTGCGCCTGCACTGGCCGATCTGCGAGGGCATCCAGACCTGCGCCGCCCTCGTGCGCACCACCGGCGACACCACGTGGGAGCACTGGTACCGGCGGCTGTGGGACCACGCCGCGACGTACTTCATCGACATGAAGGGCACGTGGGTCAACGAGCTCGACGACGACCTGCAGGAGTCGGGCACGGTCTGGCCCGGCCGCGCCGACTTCTACCACTGCCTCGGCGCCCTCGCGGTGCCCGCCGCGCCGCTGACTCCGTTCGTCACCCTGGCGGCCGCCGCTCGTCCGTCCCGCATCAACCCGCCCGCCTGACGGTCCCGCTCGCTACCCTGACGGCTCGTACCCTGACGGCCGAAGGCTGCCCTTTCGGTCGAGGGCTCGTTTCCTAGCCGCAGCCGTCGGCCGAAAGGGCAGCCTTCGGCCGATGAGGTTCACGCAGGTTCCCGCTTGGAGGAGGCAACGATGCCCGCAGCCGAAACAGTCGAATCGCCCACGATCGCGATCGTCGGAGGCGGTCCGGCCGGCCTCATGCTCAGCCACCTGCTCGCGCGCCGCGGCGTCGACTCGATCGTGCTCGACCACCGCAGCCGCACCGAGATCGAGCACACCCACCGCGCCGGCATCCTCGAGGCCGACAGCGTGCGCCTCCTCGTCGACACCGGCGTCAGCGACCGGGTGCTGCGCGACGGTGACGAGCACGAGGGCATCGACCTGCGGTTCTCCGGCCGCAGCCACCGCATCCACTTCAAGGAGCTCGTCTGGGAGTCGGTGTGGCTCTACCCGCAGACCGACGTCTTCATCGACCTGGCCGACGCCCGCGCCCGGGACGGCGGCGACGTGCGCTTCGGCGTCACCGACGCGAGCGTGGAGGGCATCGAGACCGACTCCCCGATCGTGCGGTTCACCGACGCCGACGGCACCCCGGGCGAGCTGCGGCCGCGCCTGGTCGTCGGCGCCGACGGCTCGCGCAGCATCTGCCGCCGCCTCGTGCCGGAGGAGCACCGGAGCGCGTACTTCCACGAGTACCCGTTCGCGTGGTTCGGGATCCTCGCGCAGATCCCGCGGGTGGCCCCCGAACTCATCTACTGCCGCTCCGAGCGCGGGTTCGCGCTCATCAGCCAGCGCACCGAGACGATTCAGCGGATGTACCTGCAGTGCGAGCCGGGCATGGCGCCCGACGCCTGGAGCGACGAGCAGATCTGGGAGGAGTTCGCGGCGCGCCTGGCCGGCGAGGACGACCTGACGTTGCCGACCGGCCCGATCATCGACCGCGCCGTGCTCGGCTTCCGCAGCTTCGTGCAGGAGCCGATGCACTACGGGCGCCTCGTGCTCGCCGGCGACGCCGCGCACACCGTGCCGCCGACCGGCGCGAAGGGCCTCAACCTCGCGCTGGCCGACGTGTCGGTGCTCGCGGGGTGCATCGAGGACTGGCTGGGGTCGGGCTCCGACGACGCGCTCGCCGCGTACACCGGCACGGCCCTGCAGCGGGTGTGGCGGGCCCAGAACTTCTCCTACTGGATGACTCAACTGCTTCATACAACCTCGGGCCGATCCGACGGCGCCGTCGGCGATTTCGCAGCCATGCGCCAGCTCGGCGAACTCGACACGGTGGTCTCCTCGCGGGCCGGGCGCACGTACCTGGCGGAGTGCTACACGGGCTGGCCGCAACGGTAGCCACCGCCGCTTGTAGCAACTCAATGCACCAAGCCAGTCCGCGCAGGTAGCCGACGCGACGGCCGATAAGTGGTCGTGACCCCGCACCGGCGTATATTTCCCCGCGTGATGAATGTGCGAGCGTCGTGACCGGATCCCCGCGGAGCGCGAACACCCCCCGCAGCCGAGGGCCGCGCGGCGGCGACTCCGACACCCGTGGCGACATCCTCGCCGCGGCACGCACGGTCTTCGCCGACCGCGGCTACACCGCCGCCTCGCTGCGGGGCATCGCCCGCGAGGCGGGTGTCGACCCGGCGCTGCTGCACCACTACTTCGACGGCAAGGTCGACCTCTACTGGCAGGCGGTCATGGCTCCGCTGGCGTCGCGGGGGATGGCCCGCCCCGATCCCCCGACGATCCTCGCCGGCATCCTCGCCGGGCCGCGCGAGGAGGTCGGCCGCCGATGGGCCGCCGCGTTCCTGCGCCTCTGGGACGCCCAGGACGGCCCCGAGCACTTTCGCGCCCTCGTGCACGGCCTGACCACCTCCGAGGAGGGCCTGCGCACGATCCGGGAGTTCCTCATGCAGGAGGTCTTCCACCCGCTCGTGCACGCCCTCGGCGTCGATCACCCGGACCTGCGCGCGCAGCTGGCCGCGACCCAGCTCATCGGCCTGGGCATGGGCCGCTACGTCGGCCGCCTGCCCGAGCTGCGCGACCTCCCGGCGGACGCGCTCGCGGTCATCGTCGGCGACGCGATCCAGCACTACCTCTTCGACCCGCTCCCGTCCGGGCTCTTGCCGACACCGCCTCCGGAGGCGTAGATTTCATCATGTGATGAAACACGGTGGTGATGGTGACCGTGATCTCCGCGCGTCCCGTCACTCCCGCACGACCCCGCCCCGCGCCCCCCGCGGAGCCCGGGGGCCCCTCGCGCTGAGCAGCCTGCTCGCGCTGACGCTCGTCGGCGTCCCCACCCTCACGGGCCTCGCCGGGTGCGGCGACGCCGGTGACGCCCTGCGGCTGTCCGGCAGCGTCGACGACCCCACCGTCACCGTGCAGGCGCCCGCCCTCGCGGCCCCCACCGTCAACCTCGACGCCGGTTTCGCACCCGCGGGCTCACCACCCCTATCGACCGCCACCCCCGGGTCGGCAAGCACTTCTGCCACGAATCCGCCTGCGAATCGGTCGAACTCGAACCCCAACGCCAACCAGACCGCCGGCCAGACCGCCAACCCGACGGCCGGCCCGACCCAACCCGCGACCGGAGCCCCGGCCGCCGCGGCGCGCACCCTGTCCTACGCACGGGTCGCCGAGGTCGCGGTGCGCGAGGGTGCGAACGTGCGGGCCGGGCAGGTCGTCGCCCGCTTCGACGCGGCGGCGCTTACGGCCGCGGCGAGCGCCGCCACGGCCGACGTGGCCGTCGCCCGCGCCCAGGTGGGCGTGTTCGACGACCGCATCGAAGGCACTCGCACCACCGAGTCCGACCTGCGCACCCGCCGCGCGGAGGTGAACTCGAGAATCGACACGGTGACCGCCAACCGCGACCGGCTGCTCACCCAGCAGGCGCAGGCCCAGTCGGCGCTGACCAGCGTCGAGGCCGGGCTCAGCGAACTCGACAGCGGCCTGACCAGGGTGGAGACGGGGCTGCGCCAGGCCCGCGCCACCGACGCCACGCTGCGCCAGCGGGCCCGGCAGCTCGACGCGTCCGCCCGCCAGCTGCGTGGGGTGCGCGCGCAGGTGCAGGCCCAGCGCGACCGGCTCGCCGCCCAGCTGGCGCAGCAGCCGCCCGGCGCCACCCCCTCACCGGCGCAGCTGCGCGCACTGATCGCCCAGCTCGACGCGCGCATCGCGCAACTGAACACCCAGCTCACGCGGCTCGCGGCCGCCCGCCGACAGGTCGCCGACGGGCAGCGCCAGGCGGCGCAGGCGCTGGCCCGGCTCACCACCATCCGCACCCAGCTGCTCGACCGGCGCACGCAGGCCCGGGCGGCCCGCGACCGGCTGACCACCGGCCTGACCCGGATGGCCGACGGGCTGAGTCGCATCGAGACCGGGCTGACCACCGCCACCGAGGCGTTGGGCACGATCGACACGGCGATCACCCGGGTCGTCGAGGCCCGCGGCCGCCTGACGGAAGCCCGACGGGTCGCCGACGCGCGGATCGCCGGTCTCGTCACCACCCAGAAACGCGCCGCCCTCGACGCCGCCCGGGCCGTGCTGCGCGCCCCCGAGGACGGGGTCGTCGTCGCCGCGGCCGGCCTCGGCGCGATGCTCGCGCCGGGCGCACCGGTCGTCACGATCCGGCCGCGCGAGCCGCAGACCGTGACGACCTGGGTGAGCCCCGAGCAGCTGCCGCGGCTGTGCGTCGGCGACACCGCCTCCCTGCGCGGCGACTGGATGACCGCCGACCGCTCCGGCCGGGTCGTGCGCATCGACCCCACCGCGACCTATCCGCCGTCGTCGCTGGCCACCGACGAGGTGCACCTCATCCGCGCCTTCCGCGTCACCGTGCAGGTCGACGCAGACGCCGGAGCCGGGGCCACCGCTCCCGCCGACGACTCCAGCACCCCCAGCGGCGCCCCTCGCCCGACCCCCAGCGGCACCCAGAGCCCGACGACGAACCCGACATCGGGCACGACCACGAGGCCGACATCAAGCGCGACACCGAGCTCGACATCCAGCCCGACATCGAGCCCGACATCGAGCCCGACATCGAGCCCGACATCAAGCACGACCCCGAACCCGAGCCCCAGCCGCGCGCCCGCCGGGAGCGTCACGCCGGCCGCCCTGCGCGTCGCGCCGACCACCGCGCCCGCCCCGAGCGCGACCGCCCAACCGTCCCCTCAAAACAGCGAATCGCCTTCTCCCACCGGCGCGTCGGGCTCCACCTTGGCCCCCGGCGCCCCGCTGGACGTCACGATCACCCCATGCCGCGCCGCCGACGCACCCACCCCTCAGGAGAGCCCATGACCCCCCGGCGCACCCCGACCGACGGCGACACCCGCCGACGCGGCGCCCGCGCCGAGGCGGACGCGCGGGCGCCCGAGGCGCGAGGCGAGACCGACGCCGCCCGCGGCACGGGCCTGCGAGCGCGGCTGCGGCGCCCCTCGCGCCGTGTCGTCGCCGCGATCGTCGTCGTGGCCCTGCTCGTGCTCGGCGCCCTGGGGTGGTGGTGGTACTCGACGCGCGGCGACGGCGACGAGACCCTCGTCGCGAGCGGCTCCCTGGAGGCCGCCTCCTACGACGTGGCGCCGGCGACGGCCGGGGTCGTCGCGCAGGTGCTCGTCGGGGAGGGCGACACCGTGCAGGAGGGTGAGCGGCTCGTGCTGCTCGACGGCCGCAGCTTCGCGCTGCAGGTCACGCAGGCCCAGCAGGGCGTCGCGGCCGCCACCGCGGCGGTGACGAGCGCGCAGGAGGCGCAACGCGATTCCGGCGGCAGCGCCGCTGACGTGACCGCCGCCCAGGCACGGTTGAAACAGGCGCAGGCCGCCGTCAACCTGGCCAAGGTGCAGCAGGGGTACGCGACGGTGCGGGCGCCGCACGCCGGGCAGGTGGTGACGCTGACGACGAACACCGGCCAGACCGCCTCCCCGAACCGCACGGTGCTCACGCTCATCGACCCCGCGGACCTGACCGCGCGGGTCTACGTGCCGGAGACGGCGATCGGACGCGTCGCGGTGGGCTCGGTCGCCGACATCACCGCCGACAACGGCGCCTCGACCCCCGGCACCGTCAGCTTCGTAGCCGCCCAGGCCCAGTTCACGCCCAACACCGTGGCCACACAGGACCAGCGCACCAAGCTCGTCTACGAGGTGCGGCTGCGGATCGACCCGGCGGCCGCCTCCTCCCTCAAGCCCGGCATGCCGATCGACGTGACGTTCCGATGAGCGCGTGCGTGGCGCACGGCCTGACGAAGCGCTTCGGCAACACCCTCGCCGTCGATCGCGCGAGTATCGACGTGCCGCGCGGCGCCGTCTACGGGCTGCTCGGGCCGGACGGCGCCGGCAAGTCGACGCTCATCCGCATGCTCGTCACCGTGCTGCGGCCCGACGGCGGCGACGCCCTGGTCTTCGGGGAGCCGGTGCGCTCGGCGGCGGCGCGGGTCACGCCGCGGATCGGCTACATGTCCCAGCAGTTCTCGATGTACCCCGACCTCACGGTCGCCGAGAACATCGACTTCTTCGCCACGGTGCGCGGGGTCTCCCGCGCGCGGCGACGCGAACGCAGCGCGCGGTTGCTGGAGAGCCTGGCGCTCGCCGAGTTCGCCGACCGCCAGGCCGGGCGCCTGTCGGGCGGCATGAAGCAGAAGCTCATGCTCGCGATGACGCTCATGCACTCCCCCGACCTGCTGCTGCTCGACGAGCCGACGACCGGCGTCGACCCGGTCTCGCGGCGCGAGTTCTGGCGGATCCTCGCCGACCTGCGCCGCGACGGCACGACGGTGCTCGTCGCCACCCCGTACATGGACGAGGCGCAGCGCTGCACCGACATCGCGTTCATGGACGGCGGGCGCATCCGGCACGAGGGCACGCCCGCGCAGATCGCCGCCCTGGTGCCCGGCACGCTGCTCGAGGTGAGCGTGGCGGCGGACGACCGGCGGGCCGCGCGGGAGGCC
>NZ_BCNQ01000148.1 GCF_001515525.1 Piscicoccus intestinalis NBRC 104926
CGTCGCCGCGCCCGGCCCGGGCTGCTCGTCGCGGCCTGCGCCGGGGCCTTCGTCGCCGTATGGGCCGCCGCCGGGGTCGGGCTCCTGGGCGCCGCGGCGCTGCTCGACGCACTGACTGCCCAGTGGGTCTGGCTGCGGGCCCACCCGCAGGTGCCCAGCGGCGCGGGGGCGATCCTCGCCGGGGCGTACCAGTTCACCCCGCTGAAGACCGCCTGCCTGACGGCCTGCCGCAGCCCCGCCGGCATCGCGATGACCACCTGGTCGGGTCGCCACCGCGCCGCCACCCAGGCCGCGCTCGTGGGAGCCCGGTTCGGCGCGGTCTGCGTCGGCTGCTGCTGGGCGCTCATGGTGCTCACGCTCGCCGTCGGGGTCGCGGCCCTGCCGGTCATGGTCGCCGGCGCAGTGCTCATGGCGGCCGAACGCCTCGCTCCCGCGACCCGCCCCCTCGTGCCCGTCATCGCCGGCTTTGCCCTCGTCGCCGGCGCCCTCATCCTCGTCGGCGCCCTGCCGCCGGGGCTGCGGATCGGCTGAGCCCGCAACCCGCCGCCCTGCCCTGGGCCCGCGGGGTGCGCTGAGCCGCACCCGCAGGCCAGCCCGTCCCGACCACGCACGTCCAGCCCGGAGGGGAACCTCGCCATGACCACCTATCACGTCGTCGCCACCTCGATGCCGATCGTCTACACCCGCGAGGGCGACCACGACCCGAACGGCATGCTGTTCGCGCCCGCAGCGCACGTGGCACTGCTCGACTGGGTCCGCGAGCTGTGGGAGCTCGGTGACGAGCGCCTCCCGCGGCTGCACACGCGCCGCCAGCACGCCCAGATCGTCGTCGACGCCCTCGGCCGCCTCGAGGAGATGCTGCACCGGCTGCGCACCGGCCCCGACGAGGACGTCGAGCTGCTCGCCGACCTCATCCGGCGCGAGTCAGTGCCCGCCTACGGCGAGCCCGACGACCGGCTCGCCCTCGGGCCCCGGCGGCGCTCCCACCGCGCCGGCGCCGTGCGCGCCAACGTCGAGGCCACCCTCGCCGAGCTGCGGCAGGCGCTCGACGCCCTCGGCGTACCCGACGCCCCCGAGGCCGCCGAAGCCCCCGACGCCCCCGAGGCCACCGAGGCCACCGAGGTCCCCGAACCTGTCGGCCTCGCGCCCGAACAGGGCGACGGAGCCGACACCGACGCCGCCCCCGGCTGGGAGCCTGAGCGGCGCCTCGTCACGCTGACCCCCGCCGAGCGCGCCGCGCTGCGCGCCCACTGGCGCGGCCAGCTGCGGCTGCTCGACGCCGCGATCGCCCAGTGGTTCGCGCGCGTCGAGTCCGACCCGGCGCGGCGGTTCGACGCCGACCGCCTCGCCGAGCGCGTGCGCGAGCGGACCGGGGTCGGCCTGCCGCCCGAGCGCATCGCCCGGCTCCTGCTCAACGACCACCGCGTGCCGCCCGAGCACCTCGGCGATCAGGCTCCGCCCTACGACCGGTTCAACCCGATGCGGCCCGTGCCGATCGTCGAGCCGCTGGTGCTGCGTACCCGCGTCGACGAGCCCGTGACCGTGCACGTGCGCAACAGCCTGCGCAACCGTCGCCTCGGTTTTCACGTGCAGGGAGACGGGCTGGCCGGCTCGGGCGGCGCGGGCGTCCGATGCGCCGACGGCGCCTGCGTGGCCGACAACCCCGACACGACGATCGCCCCCGGCGACGCGACGACCTTCACCTACGCGGCGACCCACGAGGGCGTCTGGCCGATCAACGACCTCGCCGACGTGCGCGGCTCCGAACGCGGCACCAACGCCCACGGCCTGTTCGGCGCCCTCATCGTCGAGCCCGCCGGCACGACGTGGCGAGACCCCGTCTCCGGGGACGACCTCACCGGAACCGGATACGACACCGGCTTGTACGTCGACGTCATCGCCGCGCACGAACCGACCGGCACCCCCGAACACCGGGCGTTCACCGACTTCTACTCCGACGAGATCCCGCGTAGCTTCCGCGAATACACGGTGTTCATGCACGATGAGCCCGAGGTGCACTCCGCGCTGCACGCCGGCGAGCACACAACGATGCCGCTGTCGTACCGCGCCGAACCGATGGGCAACCGGCTGCCGCACCGCATGCGCCGCTACGCGCAGGCCACCCCCGCCGACCCGCCTCGCGGGCAGGTCGGCGTCGACCGGCGCGCGGTGACGAGCCGCCTGGGCGACGACCTCGAGGAGCAGTTCTGGACCGCCCGCACCCCCGACGGCCGCTACCTCGAACGGGTCGCCGGCGAGGAGCAGCACCACAGCTCCTGGCTGTTCGGGGAGCCGGTGACGCCCGTGCTGCGCGGGTACACCGGCGACCCGTTCCGCCTTCGGCTCGTGCACGCCGGGGTCAAGGAGACCCACGTCTTCCACCTGCACGTGCATCAGTGGCGCGCGGTGCCCCAGGACGTCGCGCCGCCCGGCGCGCACGGCACCGACGAGCACGGCCGGCCGCGGCCGCTCGGCTCCCAGCTGCTCGACTCCATCACGATCGGCCCGCAGGCCGGCGTGACGATCGACCCCCTGTACGGCGTCGGCAGCCGTCAGCACGCCGTCGGCGACGTCATCTGGCACTGCCACCTGTATCCCCACTTCCACCACGGCATGTGGGGGCTCGTGCGCGGCTTCGACCGGCTCGTCGACGGCACCCGCGCCTACCCCGACGGCACCCCGTGCCCGCCGCTGGTGCCGCTGCCCGGGCGTGAACCCCCTTGTGCGGAGCCGGGATCCCCGGGCTTCCCGTGGTTCGTCGACGGCGTCTACCCGATGAAGTCACCGCCGCCGCCCGCGCCGATCCCGGAGCAGGTCGGCGGGCGGCGCCGGCTGCTCGGCATGCCGCCGCACTCGCCCGCGGAGTACGCGGCGATGGCGCCGGGCTGCCGCGACGGCCGCAGCCCCGGGGCGGTGTTCGTCGATCTCGACGCGCTGGCCGCCGAATGGAACCGCGCCGCAGGGCTGCCCGCGCCCCGGGTGATCTCCTACGACCTAGAGGTCGGCGCTGCCCGCGTCGACTACAACGCCGACGGCTGGCACGACCGGCGCGGGCACCGGTACCGGCTGCTGCGCGCCCAGGTGCGGGAGCCCCGCCCCGGCGGCTACGAGACCGTGCGCGACGAGACGTTCGAGGCCCTGCCCGGCAACCCCGAGCCCGCGTTTCCGCGCGCCAACCACGGCGACATCGTCGAGTGGCGGTTCCACAACGCGCTCGGCTCGTTCGCCGCCGACGACTTCGACCTCGCCCAGGCGCCCGTCGAGTGCGGTCTGCACGTGCACCTGGTGAAGTTCGACGTGCTCGCCGCCGACGGGTCAGCGACCGGCTGGAACTACCTGTCCGGCGCGTCCTGTCGCGAGGCCGTCGGCACCGACGCCACCGGCGAGGGCCTGTCCCGGATCGTCGGCCTGCACCGCTGGGTCGTCGACGAGGAGTTCGGACCGTGCTTCTTCCACGACCACCTGCTCGCCAACTACCGGCAGAAGCACGGCCTGTGGGCCGCGCTCGTCGCGCAACCGCATGGATCACTGTGGCAACGCCCCGACGACCAGGGTCGGGTCGCCTGGAGCGAGCCCGAGGCGGTCGTCGTGCCGCCGCCCGCCTCCGGCGTGCCGCCGTTTCGCGAGGCCTGCCTCGGCGTCGGCGACTTCGTGCCGCTGCTCGACCGGGGCGGCCGCCCGCTCAACCCGCCGGGCCGGCTCTCCGGCGACGACGACCCCGGCTCCATGGCCGTCAACTACCGCAGCGCACCGCTGACCCACCGCGGCGACGACCCCTCGCTGTGGTTCTCCACCGCGGCCCGCAGCGCGCCGAATCTGCGTGGGGTGCGCGGTGATCCGGAGACCCCCGTGATCGCGGCCTATCCCGGCGAGCGGGTGCGGATCCGGCTCATCCAGGGCTCGCACGAAGAGCAGCACTCCTTCACCGCCCACGGCCTGCGGTGGCGTGCGGACTGGGGCAACCCCGCCTCCCCGCTGGTCAACCAGCAGACCATCGGCATCTCCGAGGCGTTCACCCTCGACCTCGCGGCGCACGGCGACACCCTCGGGGTCGGTGACCACCTGTGGCACTTCGGCGCGATGGACGACCTGTGGACCGGCTGCTGGGGCTACCTGCGGGTGCTGCGGCCCAGCCCGGACAACCTCGCCGCGCTCGACCCGGTCGCCGACCTGAGCGACGACCCGGCCGGCGCGCTGGAACGCATGCGCACCGCCAGGTCGGTGCCGCCGCGGCCCCGCAAGGACGCCGACGGCCGATACCGCGACGACGAGGTGCGCACCGTCGTCGTCGTGGCCCGGCGCCGCGAGCACGAATACGCCGGACGGCATCTCACCGACCCGTGGGGCCTGCAGTTCCACGTCGCCGCCTACGACGAGGCCGAGCACGCGGCGGCCAAGCGCACCGGTGCCTGGCGACCGACCCGGGTCGCCGAGCCCGACGGGCCGCTCGTGCTGCGGGCCCGGCGCGGCCAGTGGGTGCGGGTGTTCCTCGTCAACGAACTGCTCGGCCAGGCGCGCGACGACACCGGCGGCACCGACGACGAGATCGGCTACGACGCAGGGCTGCTCCCGTTCGGGGTCGAACCGTCTCCGCCACGGCTACCGCTGGAACACCTCGACGCGTTCGGCCGTCCCGACCGGCGCACGGTGAGTCCGCGGGTGTCGCTGCACCCGGGCCTGGTGAGCTTCGACGTCGACTCCGATGACGGCGCCTACGTCGGTCGCAACCACGACGGCACCGTGGCGCCGGCCCGCGGCCGCGAGGATCACGAGGCGGGCGGGCACGCCGGTGAGGCGGCCGGGCGGGTCGTGCACCGTGGCGGCACGGTCGGAGACGGTGGCGGGCACGACCACGACGCACCGAACTGGACCGAGTACTGGTGGTACTGCGACGAGGCCCTCGCCCCGGCGTCGCACGCCGACGGCCCGGGCAGCGTCTGCCACCTGCAGGACATGGCCGACGTGCGCAACCACCGCCACCACGGCCTCGTCGGCGCGCTCGTCGTCGAGCCCGGCGACGTCTGGCCGTTCCGGCCCGGCTCCGCGAGCTGCGAGCCCGACGGGTTCACCGGCCGGGAGGCCGAATTGCGGCTCGCCGACGGCACGCTCGTGGCACGGGAGGGCGTCGCGTTCGTGCAGGACGGGCTGCGCCTGTTCGTCGGCGGCCACCCCGACCTGCCGGTGCCCGATGTCGTGCCCGGCGACGACCCCGAAGACAGCGGGCAGAAGGCGGTCAGCCTGCGCACCGCGCTCGTGCACCGGGGCGTGCCGCCGGCCGGACCGCTCGCCGACCTGCCGCTGGTCACCGCCGCGGCCGGCGACACCCTGTGGCTACGTCTCGTCGGAGCCGGTGACAAGCCCCGCCAGCACACCCTCACCCTGCACGGGCTCGCCTGGAAGGCGGCGCCGTGGGTGCCGAACGGGCCGTGGACCGGCTCCGTCTCCGGGGTGGCGCCGGGCTGGGCCCGCGACATCGTCGTGCACCCGGTGGAGCCCGGCGACCACGCCCTGCGCACCGGCGCCTTCCGCTGGGGCACCGAGCAGGGCGTGTGGACCACGGTGCGGGTGACCGACTGAGCCGCGCGCACCGAGACGCGAAAGGGCCCGGCACCGGCGGCGGCGCGCGCTGCCGGAGTCGATGGTCTCAGCGATACGCATCGGACCTGTGCACGACGCCCACGACAGTGACTCGACGGTCGGTTGTGTCGATTCGATAGATCACCCGGTAGGTCCCGCGCCGGGCGCTATGCCGGTCCTCCAGCGGCGGACGCAGGCGTTTGCCGACCCGCTGCGGGTTGTCGAGCAGCGGACCGACGATGAACTCGTAGGCCGCGAAGGCCACGGACTCAGGGAGGCGCTCAGTGAGTTGGCGCCGAGCGGTCGGCGAGATGACGAGTTCATACCGCTGGGTCACCTGGCGCCCCGGCGCCGCCTCATCGCCTCGGCCAGGGTCTGTTCGGACTCTCCCTCGCCGCGGGCGAGTTCAGCGTCAGATTCGGCCAGCTGTCGGACCGCCTCCGCATCCGCCAGGATTGCGATGGTTTCTTCCAAGGCGGCCAAGTCGTCCGGCGACAAGAGGATCGCCGAGGGGCGGCCGTGCACCGTCACCGTCACGCGTTCGTGCTGACCGTGGACTCGACCCACGACCTCCGACAGGTGTGCTTTCGCCTGCGCGAGCGTCATTACGTCACTCATGGTCATAAGTATGACCATGAGGATTCTCGGGTGGCAATGGGCCGTTCGTCGCGGGTGGGGTCAGCGGATGACGACCCAGTCGGTGACGATCCGCAGGCCGGCGCCTTCGAGGCGCAGCCGCACCGGACCGGGCGCGGGTAGCGCGACGATGAAGCACCCCAGCTCGTCGACCGCGGTGCTCGTGCTCGTGCCGTCGGCGGTCTCCACGACGAGGTCGACCTCCGCCGGCGGCGTGAGCTGGCCGACGAGTTCGCCGTCGACGTGCTCGACCTCGATCCAGCCCGGCGACCGGGCATCCCCGAGCGAGCCGCCGTCCTCGGTCTGCTCGGTCTGCTCGGTCTGCTCGGTCTGCTCGGTCTGCTCGGTCTGCTCGGTCTGCTCGGTCTGCTCGGTCTGCTCGGTCTGCTCGGTCTGCTCGGTCTGCTCGGTCTGCTCGGTCTGCTCGGTCTGCTCGGTCTGCTCGGTCTGCTCGGTCTGCTGCGGTCCGGTGCGGAACACGAGCACCCGCGGCTCGCCGCGGAACCGCTCCGCCCCGACGAGGTCACCCTGCGCCACGGTCTCGGGGTCGACCGACTCCAGCTCGGCCAGCTCGGCCTCCATGGTGCGGAACGCGAATGCCGCCTTGGCGAGCGCCGCCACCGACCCCGCCCCGGGCACCGAGGCCATGGCCTCGCGCAGCCGCTCGAGGACCACCTCGTCCGCGGGCGTCGCGGGGGCCGCGTGCGGCTCCGTCTCGGGCTCGGACCACCGGGGATCGGGCGCATCGGGCTCGGACCAACGGGGATCGGGCGCATCGGGCCCGACGGAGGGGATGTTCTCAGGCGTCGACATGGCGTTGCTTCCTCACGAGGACGGACGGGTCAGACCGCGCCGCAGCGACGCGATGGCGCGAGCCCGGGTGGGCCCGATGGCCCCCACGGGAATGCCCAGTGTGCGCGAGATGTGCTGGTAGGTGGGCGGCGGATCGGTCAACAGCATCGTCAACAGCTCCCGTTGTCGCGCGTTGAGCAGGGCGAACGCCTCCAGCACCCCGACGAGCTGCTCTTCGCGCGCCAGCCGCTCGTCCAGGTCGACGTCGGGCACGGCCGCATCGAAGGGCGCGGTCGGTTCGAGCGGGTCGCGCGGCACCGTGCGCCGCCGCTCCCGGATCGTGCGCAGGCACTCGCGCGCGGTCGTCGTGCGGATCCACCCGGCCAGCGCCTCCGGCTCTCGCACCCGGTCGAGGTGCTGAACGAGCCGCAGCCACACCACCTGGCCGACGTCGTTGCCGTCGTCGGCGCTGAGCCGGTGCCGGCGCACGGTCGCCATGACGAGCGGGTTGAACCGGTCGACGATCTCGTCCCACGCGCTCTGATCACCGTCGCGGGCCCGCCGCACCAGCAGCCCGACATCGTGGCCGGGCGGCATTGTGTCCGGCGGTGACTGGCCCGCGGCGGCAGTGGAATCGACCGCCTGTCCCTCGTCCATCCCCGGCTCCTCGCGTTCGTCGAAGACATCGGTGCTCCTAGGCAATCCCACTGTGCCGCGAGGCGGCTCATTCGCGAAACGACCCATTGGGCGGGCCGGCATGTATCAGAGCCCGGCGGGCGGCCTCTGATACGGCAAGCGTCGGTGATCTGACGCACAGGTCGCGGGCGCCTCGACGGCCGAGGGGGGTCGAGGCTCCCGCGAACGACCTCACCGGGGTTCGAAGGGTTTCGAAGGGTTTCGAAGGACTCGAAGGAGTGGAGCACATGTCCGATGCACGTCCGGCCACGTCCGAAACGACCACCGCGGCCGTTCCGAACACGGCACCGCAGATTCAGCGCTGTTGCGAGACCGACGTCCTCGTGGCCTTGCCGCAGACCCCGTTCGTGCTCGACCTGCTCTTTGAGGCGGGCGTCGAGGACTTGCGGGTCGACGCCGACGAGGGCCTCGACCTGGCCCGTCTCAGCCTTGGCGACCCCGAGGCCGCGGCGGAGGCGGTCACGCGGCTCGCCGCCGGCGCCGCGGGCCCCGCGGACCAGATCCCCGGTGTCCCCGGTGTCCCCGGTGCTTTCGGTGCTCCACGAGCCGGCGCCGGCGCCCCCGAGGACGTACTCGACGCGCTCTTGCGGGGCCTGCGGGCGGTCAGCGCCGCGCGCTACGGCGGCTGGGAACCGCGGCTGGGCAAGAACCGCCTCGTCGACCGCGTCGGCGGGGTCAACGGCATCGTCATCCACGGCGACGACCTCGGCCCCGCCACGACCGACGGAACTCTCGCCGCCAGGGCGGCGGGCGGCGGCCGAGGTGTCACGGTCGGCGTCATCGACGGCCCGGTCAGCGAGCACCCGTGGTTCGCCGGCGCGGTGCAGTTCGGCTACGCCGACGACGTGTCGGCCGCGATGGTCCCCCCGTCCGACCCGACGGGTGCGAACGGGGCGAACGGGGTGCCGGGCACGTCGGCCGGGCACGCGACCTTCGTCGCCGGGCTCATCCTGCAGCAGGCGCCGAGCGCGACCGTGCGGGCCCGCGCGGTGCTCGCCGCCGACGGCACCGCCGACGTGTGGAACGTCGCCCGGCAGATCGTCGCCCTGGGCAACTCCGGCGTCGACGTGCTCAACCTGTCGTTCGGTTGCTTCACCGCCGACGACCGGGCGCCGATGGCGTTGCACCAGGCCGTCTCTCGCGTCGACCCGCGGGTCGTCATCGTCGCTGCCGCCGGCAACTACGCGACCGATTCCCCGTTGCGGCGTCGACCGTTCTGGCCCGCCGCGCTGCCGCACGTCGTCGCGGTCGGTGCCCTCTCGCGGCGCAACGGCGCGCTGACGCGCGCCCCGTTCTCGCCCGCCCTGCCGTGGGTCGACGTCGAGGCCGTTGGGGTCGACGCGTTGAGCACCTACCTGGAGGCGGCCCGCCTGGCCGACGGCTCGACCGCCGACTTCGACGGCTGGGCGCGCTGGCAGGGCACGTCGTTCGCGGCCGCCGCCATCAGCGGCATGATCGCCCGGGCGATTGTTCCGGGCCGCGTCGACGCCCGCGCGGCGTGCGCCGACCTCATGGCGGTGCTGCGCACGGGCGTCGAGCCGCGCGGCGCGCGCCTGTGCCGCCCACAGGCTGTGTGACGACACCGACTGCCCGGGGTGAACCGCCCAGTGGGGGGAGGGATGTGGCGGACCGAGCGATATGTGGGCGTAGGTGAGTGGTATACGCGCGTCGTGCGCCGAATGTCGGCTTGGCGGTGCCCGCTGAGCGGGTGGTGCGGGCGAAGGAAGATCCAAAACGACGATCCGGATCGGCCGCGTGGGTGACCCTCAGCGCAAACTCCCTGGTCACGGGGCCGGTCCGCGGCGGCGCCGGGCGTCGAGGATGCAGATATGGCGAATGCCTCGAGGGTGCCGGGCTGATCCGGCTGCCGGGCTGCCGGGCTGCCGCGCGGTCGGGCGCCGCGCCCTGTCGGGCTGTCGGGCGGTGGGGCTGTCGGGCGGTGGGGCTGTCGGCGCAGAGCGCCCGCCACCCCCGGGGGCGTCGCCACGCACCGGTGGGGTCGCTGCGCCCGTCCCGCCCCTTCCCCAGCTGGCTAGGGGTGCAGCACAATTCGCAGCGTGGGCCATCCGGTCGGGGACTGTGACGCCGTGCTCGTCCGCGCCCAGGAGGCCCTCGCCGGCACCCTGCGGCAGCCGCGGGTCGCGTTGCGCGAGGGGCGCGCCGCGCTGCGCCAGGCCCGGTCGTGCCCGCCGAGCGTGCAGGCCTGGTGCCTGCTCGCCATCGGCGACGCGCGCCTGAAGCTGTTCCAGATCGACGCCGCGGCCACCGCACTGCAACGCGCCCTCGACCTCGACGCCGCAGTCACAGGAACCGGGGGTCTCGGGGAGGCCCGCGAGCAAGGGGAGGCCCGCGACTCTGGGGAGGCCCGCGAGTGTGGGGAGGCCCGCGAGCCGGGGGAGGCCCGCGAGCCGGGGGAGGCCCGCGAGTCTGGGGAGTGCGGGGGACCTGCGGAAGGCGGCGAGCCAGACGAGCCCGGGAAGCCCGGAGAACCCGGAGAACCCGGAGAACCCGGGCTGCCGCGCCCGCTGGTGCTGCGGCTGCGGCTCACGCTGGCGTCGGCGCGGCTGTTGCACGGCGACGCCGACGGCGCCTGGGCGCTCATCGACGCCGCCTCCGCGGAGTTGGCCGCCGACGAGGCTCGGGCCCGCGCGACCGGCGCCGAACGTGTCTTCGGTCCGCTCGACGTCGGGACGCTGCGCGACCGGCGCGCCCGCCTCCTCATCGAGGCCGAGCGACCCGAGGAGGCGCTGCCCGAACTCGATGCCGCCGTCGAGATCTTCGCGGGCGCCGGGCGCGACGAGGCCACGCTCATCGCGCTGAACAACCGGGGCCTGGTGCACCTGCAGCTTCGCCGTTACACGGCGGCCCGGGCCGACCTCGAGCGAGTCGAGACACTCGCCGCACGCACCGGGCTCTTCCTCGTCGCCGCGGCCGCCGCCGAGAACCTCGGCTACCTCTCCTACCTGCTCGGCAGCTATCCCGCCGCGGTCGAGGCGTTCGGCCGGGCCGAGCGGGCGCAGGCGCAGTGCGGCATCGAACCCGGGCAACTGTGGGTCGACAAGGCCAAACTCCTCCTCGCCCTGCGTGAGTTGCCGGAGGCCGAGGTGGCCGCCCGACGCGCCGCGCACCTGCTGCGCGCCCAGCGCAAGTGGATGCTCTACCCCACCGCGCACCTGCTGCTTGCCGACATCGCGTTGCTCGCCGGCGACCACGAGACGGCGATCGCCGCCGCGGGCAGCGCTGCCCGCGCCTTTCACCGGGTCGGGCGCGAACAAAGCGCGGCCCTGGCCCGCCTGACGCTGCTGCGCGCCCGCTACGCGGCGGGGATTCCGGTGCAGGCCGGGCGAGCCCGCACGCTGGCCGACGCGCTCGCGGAGGCGGGCCACGTCAGCCCCGCTGTCGAGGCCGGCATCCTCGCGGCCCGCATCGACCTC
>NZ_BCNQ01000149.1 GCF_001515525.1 Piscicoccus intestinalis NBRC 104926
GGCGGCGCACCGCACCGCGGTGAGCTCGACCGCACGGCGACCGGCCCGCAGCCGCGCGGCCATGTCGGCGTCGACGGGCACCATCGTCGCGATGTCCTCCCGCAGCGCCTCCAGCGAATCGCCCACGGGCTGAGCCGATCCCGGCCGCACCCGCAGCGCGCACTCCAGCGATGCCAGGTGGTGGACCAGCGCCGCCGGGGCCGTGTGGCACAGCCGCGTGCCCACGAACGCCTCCGGCCCGCCGAACCCGCTCAGCGGCACGAACAGCGCACCCCCGGCCAGCCCGCCGACCTGATCCAGTGACCCGCCGTCGAGCGCGACGCACGCCGCTGCGCGGGCCGTCGCGCAGTTGACCCCGAGCACGCTCTCGAGCATGTCGGCGACCGCGTCCTCCGGCCCGGCGCAGTCGCCCAGGGCCCGGCCGTTGATCGCGAGTCGGCTTCCCGTCGTGAGGAATCGGCGGGACTGCCGGTGGAGGCGGGCGAGCCGCTGGATCGATCCCGTGGCCAGCTGCGGAGCCACATACCCCGCCGCGTCGATGTACAACGCCACCGGATCGACCGACCAGTCGTAGGGGGTGACCGCGCCGCAGCCGCCGTACCGGGACTCGTGCCGCGGAGGCGCCGTCGACACCATGACGTCGAGCAGCGTCAACGCGCTCTCCTGCGGCCCGAGCGCGGCCGACGACTCGTGCATCCGCTGCCGGAGCCACTCCACGAGCCGCACGCCGCCCAACTCGCCGGGCGCCACGCCGTCGGCGAGCTGCGCGGGCGGAGCCGGTGCCGCGACCGGCACACCGGCCTCACCCGACTCGCGTGTCTGCGCGGTGTGCGCCCGCCCGCAGCCGCACGCAGCGGCAGCCGCGCCCACAGTGCCCGCCGCGCCCACCGCGCCGCCGAGACCGCCTCCGGTCGGGGTGCGCGTGCAGACGACCGGCCGGGTCGTGGCCAGCTGCAGGTCGGCGAGCGCGTCGAGCTTGCGCCGGGTGATCTGGGGGAGGGCCAGGTAGGCGTCGCGGATGAGCGTGTACAGGCGCGTGGTGCGCACCGCCAGGCCCTGGTCAGGGGTCGGCGCGAGGGGGTTCGTCACGAGATCGGGCTCCTACGTTCGTGCCGGTGCGGCTGTCGTCCCGGAGTCGTCCGAGTTCCCCCTTGCCCGGGCGCTGCGGCGGGTCGTTGCTCCGCCGAAGCGCGAGACACCGCTGTCGCTGGTCGAGACGCCGGCGCGACCACTCCCCAGTGACCAGGCCATCTGCGTCTCATCGCCATTCTCGGCAGGGGCGTTACGAGTTCTCAACGAGGATGTGGTCAAAGTTCGTTCAAGAAACAGCAAGAGGTGGTAGGCCCGCCGTCTGAAAGGCCCGAGCGAGTGACCGAGCTGACCGCCGATCGGGGCCTCAGCCGCGCGGGCCGGCCAGGTGCGCGGTGACCTGCGCGGCCGGCGCGGCCTCGATGGTGCGCCACCCGGCTCCGGCCCACAGCGACACCCCACCGACGTCGCCGAGCTGCGCGGCCCGGGCCCGCAGCGGCTTCGTCAGCTGGTCGACGGCCGGGTAGACCGCGGGCGCGTAGGCGTCGAACTCCTCGACGAACCGGTTGCGCAGCCCGCGCGCCGGTCGCCCCGAGAAGGCCCGCGTCACACTCGCCTCCAGAGCCCGCTCGGTCAACGCCTGTCGATGCACAGGGCTCGTGCCGGCCTCCGGGGTCAGCAGGTAGGCGGTGCCGGCCTGCGCGGCCACCGCCCCGAGCTTGCGGGCCCGCCGCACGTCGCTCGGGCCGACGATGCCGCCGGCTGCGACGAGCGCGGCCCGCCGGCCCCGCAGGTTGCGCAGCAGCTCCGGATGGCTCAGCACGTTGGGGGTCATCAGCACGTCGTGCGTGCCGCGGTGACCCCCGGCCTCCACGCCCTGGACGACGAGCGCGTCGGCACCTACCGCCTCCGCCGCGTCGGCCTCCTGGGTGCACGTCACGGTGACGGCCACGCACGTGCCGACGCGGTGCAGCCGGTCGACGACGCGATGCGGCGGGCGCCCGAACGTGAACGACACGACCGCGACAGGATCGGTCACCAGCGCCTCGATCTTCTCGTCCCAGCCGTCGGTGTCCTCCCAATTCGGTTGCGGCAGTTCGACACCCAGACGCGTAGCGGTCGCCTGCAGGAGGTCGACGTAGGCCTCGATCGCGGTGCGCTGCGCGAAGAGTCGTCCCTCGTCACGCTCCACCGCGGGCACGAACACGTTGACCCCGAACGGCCCACCGGTCAGCTCCCGGGTCGCCCGCACCTGCTCGGCCATGTCGGAGCCGGTGCGGTAGCCCGCCGCAAGAAGCCCCAGTCCGCCTGCGTTCGAGACCGCCGCGGCCAGCTCCGGCGTCGACGGTCCGCCCGCCATGGGGGCGGCCACCACCGGCAGCGGGGTGTGCGGCCATGGCACGGTGCCGGATGAGGGGGACGCCATGAGTCCCACCCTGGCACCGGGGCTCCCGCGAACCAAACCTCCGGCGGGGGTCAACCGGTAACTCATGGTCGGCTCCTGGTGCGCTCAGGGTGGCACCGCATGGCGCCCCGGCCGCGGTCGGGTCAGTCTTGGAGACGTGTTCATCGCGGCCCCGGCGCCGCCGACGACCGACCACCACCTCGACCGAAGGCATCATCATGAACGGCATCTACGATTCGCTGGCCCGCCAGGGCTACACCCGATCCAGCACCGACCGCGTCCTCGGAGGCGTCTGCGGCGGTCTCGCCGAGAAGTTCGGAGCCAACGCCTGGGCGATGCGGGCCCTCGTCTTCGCCCTCATGGTCGTGCTCCCCGGCAGCCCGCTCGTGCTGTACCCGATCGCCTGGGTGCTCATGCCAGAGGACACCTACCTCGCCGTGCACGGCACCGACCCGCAGGACCGCGTCACCGGCGGCCCCCAGCTGTGAGCCCGCGGCTCCGGGTGACTGGTTCGACCGCCCGCTGAGCCCCAGGCTCCCGTAACCCCGTGCCGCCCCGAGACACTCGCACGGCACACTGGTCCCATGACCTCGACCACACGCCCCGGCCCCTTTAGGGTCGGGGCGTCGTCGTGCCGGTCGGCGGTTCCGGGTGGGCGCGGCACGATGCCGGGGGCCCGGCTCTGATCGGGCGATGGCGGCGCCCCCGGCCGAGCCGCCCGAGCGCCCCGGTCGTCATCGCCTGGACGGTGCTCGGCGTGCTCGTGCTGCTCAGCGCGCTGATGTTCGTGGGCACCGGCCTGCCGTCGCCGGCGCTGTTCGGTGCGTTGCTCGGGGCGGTCGTCTACGCGGTCGGGTTCACGCAGCGGTCGATGCCGGGGCGGGAGGCGGTGTGGCCGGCGCTGGCGATGCCGAGCTGGTCGTCGACGGTCGGCCAAGCGATCATCGGGGTGTCGATCGGCGCGCTCGTCGAGCCGAGCACGCTGCAGGAACTCACCGGCGACGGCGTGCCGATCCTCGCCGCCGGGGTCGTCACCCTGGCCCTGAGCATCGCCTCAGGGTGGGCCCTGGCGCGCGGGGCTCGCCTCAGCCAGGCGACCGGGGTCTTCGCGATGATCGCGGGCGGGGCGTCGGGGATCACGGCGATCGCCAGGGAGCTCGGCGCCGACGACCGGGTCGTCTCCGTCGTGCAATACGTGCGGGTGCTGCTCATTCTCGTCGGCATGCCGATCGTGGCGACGCTCGTGTTCCATCCGCCGAGCACGGGCGCGGTGCTGGCCGGCTCGTCCGGCTCCGGCTCGGTGGGCGTCGAACCGTGGTGGACCTCGCTGCTGTTCGTCGCGGTCTGCGGGGCGGTCGGTGCCCAGCTCGGCCGGTGGCTGCACATCCCGGCGGGGGTGCTGCTCGGCCCGCTGGCGGTTGCGATGCTCATCGGGGTGTTCGTCGAACCCCGCCTCGACGTCGGCTTCGGCGTGCCCGCCTGGCTCATGACGTGCGCGTTCGTGCTCGTCGGAGCCCAGGTGGGCATCCGGTTCACGCCGGCGGCCATTCGCTCGATCGCCCGGCTGCTGCCGCTCGCGCTCGGTCTCATCGTCGCGGTCATCGCGCTCAGCGCGGGCACCGGCGTGCTGCTCGCCCGGTGGACCGGTCAGAGCGCCCTCGACGGTTATCTCGCGACGACCCCCGGTGGGCTGTACGCGGTGCTGGCGGTGGCCGTCGACTCCGGCTCCGATGTGACGTTCGTGCTGACGACGCAGGTCATCCGGCTGATCCTCATGCTCGCGGCCGCGCCGATCCTCGCGCGCATGCTCCGGGTGCGCTGAGTCGTCGAGACCCGGCGCGCCCGGGGCGCGGGTCGTTCACGCCCGGCGCAGCACCGCGACGAGGAAGTCGCTGGAGTCGGTGAACGGGCGCAGGTCCCAGGTCGCCAAGCGCAGGTCGGTCTCCAGGCCGGCGGTGCGCGCGTCGGCGAAGAAGTCGTCGAAGGCGTAGCCGCGGCCGGCGCCGAAGCCGACGACCGCGCGGCCGTCGACGCGCAGGTGCCGCTCGAAGGCGCGCAGCACGTCGGTGCGGGTGCTCGGCGCGAGGAACGTCATGACGTTGCCGGCGCACACGATCGCGTCGAAGCCGTCGTCGATGCCGTGGGCGGGCAGGTCGAGGTCGGCGAGGTTGGCGGCGATCCAGGTGGGGCCGGGATAGTCCTGCTCGGCGGCCTCGATGAGCGCGGGATCGACGTCGACGCCGACGACGGTGTGCCCGACCCGGTGCAGGTAGCCCCCGAGCCGGCCCGGCCCGCACCCCGCGTCGAGCGCCCGGGACCCGCGCGGCAGCATCGCGTCGATGAGGCGGGCCTCCCCGACGATGTCGTTGCCCGCGGCCTCGAGGTCGCGGAAGCGCTGGATGTACCACCGGGAGTGGTCGGGGTTGGCGGCGATGATGCGTTCCCACTCGCCGGGTTCGACGGGCACTGGCTCCTCCTGCGGCTACGGTCTGGCTCCCGTCACCGTAGCTTCACACCCCGGCGCGCGCCCCGGCGAGGGCGAGCTCGACCATGGCACGCAGGCGGTGCTCGACGGGATCACCGTCGGCGAGTCCGGTGCGGGTGCGGTTGAGCTCGATGAGCCCGCCGGAGACGATGAGGCGGGCCGCCGTGCTGGCCGTGCCCGCCGCGGCACCGGCTCCGTGACTGGTCAGCACGCCCGCGATGGCCTCCTCCAGCTGCGCGACCAGGGCCACCACCTCGCGGCGGTGCGGGCCGTCGACGCCGAAGAGGATCTCGCGGGCGATCGCCATCGTCACCTCCGGCGCCCGGGCCGACTCCTGCGCCAGGGGAGAGAGCAGCGTGAGGATGATCTCGACCGGGTCGTCGGTGTCGCGGGCCTGCGCGATGAGGGCGGGAATCGCGTCCGACCACCGGTCGGCGGCCACCATCATGAGCAGCTCGGGCTTTGTCGCCGCGTACTGGAAGACGGTGCCGATCGCGACGTCCGCGTCGTGCGCGACCTGCGCCATCGTCATGCCCTCGTAGCCCTGGCTCGCCAGGCGCCGCTGCGCCGCAGCGAGGATCCGACCCCGCTTGAGCGCCTTCGCCTGCTCCCGGCGGCCCGCCGGCCGCGTCGGCGCCACCCGTCCTGCTGCCTCACTCATGCCTCGAATTGTACTCGGCTCAAAAATGAGTACACTCAAAATTGAGCGTGATCAACGACGAAGCCAGCGGAGGCAGTGATGAACACGATGACGACGATGACGGCCGTGCGCCTGGACCTGACCGACCACACGGTGTCGGTGTACCAGGTGCCGGTCCCCGAGCCCGGAGACGGTGAGGTGCGGATCGCGGTGAAGTCCGCCGGGGTCTGCCTGTCCGACGTGCACCTGGTCGACGGCACGATCCGCCCGCTCTTCCTCGACGGCGACGTCGTCACCCTCGGTCACGAGGTCGCCGGTGTCGTCGATGCGCTCGGCGCCGACGTCGACCCAGCGCCCCTCGGTTACGACCTGGGCAGCCGCGTATTGCTGCAGGCCGGCCACCTCACCCCGACGGGCCGCGTGCTCACCCGCGGCGTCGACTACGACGGCGGCTACGCGCAGTACGCGATCGCCAAGGCCGAGACGGTCGTGCCGATCCCCGACACGCTGTCGTTCGACGAGGCGGCGATCATTCCCGACGCCGTCTCCACTCCGTGGGCCGCGGTGAGCAGCACCGCCCACGTGCACGCCGGGGAGGCCGTCGGCGTCTGGGGTCTCGGCGGGCTCGGCGCCCACGCCGTGCAGTTGCTTCGCATGAGCGGCGCGGCTCCGATCATCGCCGTCGACCCCCTGCCGGCCGCCCGCGACCGGGCGCTCGAGCTCGGGGCCGACGTCACCGTCTCCCCGGAGGAGGCCGAGGCGGTCATCGCCCGGGTCGCACCGAACGGTCTCGACGCCGCCTTCGACTTCGCGGGCGTGCCGGCCGTGCGCACCCAGGCCCTGCGCACCCTCGGGGTGCGGGGCCGGCTCATCGTGGTCGGGCTCGCCGGCAGGGGCCTGGAGATCGACGACGACATGAGTTTCGCCTTTAAGGGCCAGTCGGTCGTCGGCAACTACGGCAGCCGCGGCGAGCACGTGCGCGAGCTCGTGCACCTGCTGGAGTTCGACCGCCTCGACTTCTCGCGCTCGATCACCGCGACCTTCCCGCTCGACCAGGCCCCCGACGTGCTCGCACGCCTGGAGCACAAGGAGGGCAACCCCATCCGCTTCGTGCTCCACCCGTGAGCACTCCGAAAACCCCCGAAACCCCCGAAACCCCTGAAACCCCGAAACCTGCGAATCTGCAAGGAGTTCGACCATGTACTACAGCAGCGGCAACTACGAGGCCTTTGCCCGCCCGCGCCCGGTGAAGAACGCCGAGGCCACCCACGCCTGGTTCGTCGGCGCCGGCCTGGCCTCGCTGTCGAGCGCCGTCTTCATGATCCGCGACGGCGGCGTGCCCGGCGAGAACATCACGATCCTGGAGAAGCTCAAGCTCCCCGGGGGCGCCCTCGACGGCATCAAAGAGCCCGAGCGCGGCTTCGTCATCCGCGGCGGCCGCGAGATGGAGAACCACTTCGAGTGCCTGTGGGACTGCTTCCGCACGATCCCCTCGCTGGAGGTCGAGGGCGCCTCGGTGCTCGACGAGTTCTACTGGCTCAACAAGGACGACCCGAACTACAGCCTCCAGCGCGCCACCGTGAACCGCGGTCAGGACGCGCACACCGACGGGCTGTTCACCCTCACCCCGAAGGCGCAGCGCGAGCTCGTCAAGGTCTTCCTCGCCACGCGCGAGGAGATGGAGGGCAAGCGCATCGACGAGGTCTTCTCCACGGACTTCCTCGAATCGAACTTCTGGCTCTACTGGCGCACGATGTTCGCCTTCGAGGAGTGGCACAGTGCCCTGGAGATGAAGCTGTACCTGCACCGGTTCATCCACCACATCGGCGGGCTGCCCGACTTCTCGGCGCTGAAGTTCACCAAGTACAACCAGTACGAGTCGCTCGTGCTGCCGATGACCCGCTGGCTCATCGACCAGGGCGTGCATTTTCAGTTCGAGACCGATGTCACCGACGTCGACTTCGAGTTCACCGGCGATCGAAAGACGGCCACGCGCATCCACTGGGTGCACCGCGGGCAGGAGGGCGGCGTCGACCTCGGTGAGCACGATGTCGTGCTGATGACGATCGGCTCGCTCGTCGACAACTCCGACAACGGCGACAACCACACGCCCGCGCGGCTCGACCGCGGGCCCGCCTCCGCGTGGGACCTGTGGAAGCGGGTCGCGCGAAAGGACCCGTCGTTCGGGCGCCCCGAGGTGTTCTGCTCCAGCATCGACGAGACCAAGTGGATGTCGGCGACCGTGACGACGACCGACGAGCGCATCCCGGAGTACATGCGCCGCATCGCCAAGCGCGACCCGTTCAGCGGCCGCGTCGTCACCGGCGGCATCGTCACCGCCCGCGACTCCTCGTGGCTGCTCAGCTGGACCGTCAACCGCCAGCCGCACTTCAAGGCGCAGCGGCCGAACGAGATCGTCGTGTGGGTCTACTCGCTGTTCGTCGACCGCCCCGGCGACTACGTCAACAAGCCGATGTCCGAGTGCACCGGCGCGGAGATCACCGCCGAATGGCTGTACCACCTGGGCGTTCCCGTCGACGAGATCGACGAGTTGGCGGCGACCGGCGCCAAGTGCGTGCCGGTGATGATGCCGTACGTCACGTCGTTCTTCATGCCGCGCAAGGCCGGCGACCGCCCCGACGTCGTGCCCGCCGGCGCCACGAACTTCGCCTTCATCGGCCAGTTCGCGGAGACGGGTCGCGACTGCATCTTCACCACCGAGTACTCGGTGCGCACCGGGATGGAGTCGGCCTACCAGCTGCTCGGCATCGAGCGCGGCGTGCCCGAGGTCTTCGACTCGACGTACGACGTGCGCAGCCTGCTCGCCGCGACGAGCCGCCTGCGCGACGGCGCGAAGATCTCGATCCCCGCGCCCAAGCCGGTGCGTGAGCGGGTGATGAAGCGCATCGACGCCACCCAGGTCGGCCGCCTCCTGCACGAATCCGGCCTCATCTGAGTTACCCAGCGTCCGCCCCTCGCCGACCCCTTCGCCCGCCCCTCTCGCCCGCCCCCCTTTCGCTGAGAACTGCGTGTCGTGATCGGAACTGCGGTTCGTGCCGCAGTTCTCACCGCGACACGCAGTTTTTACGGACGTTGGGGGCGAGGTCAGTGCTCGGAGTCAGCGACCGCGGGTTCCAACCATCGTTGACTCAGGTCAACGATAGTTGGAACGATGTCGGAGCGGATTTCAGTTTTCCGCCCGCGGCACCGCGGACGTCCACTCGGACATCGACATTCTTCTTGTGCGCCGCGACGACTTGACCGAAAGCCAGGAAGAGGCGTGGTTGGCGCAACTGGACGCGTTGGCGGTCCGCGTCCGCGCATGGACGGGCAATGTGGCTCAGTTGATCGATACAAGTCCGAATGCGCTGTCCCACATGGTGACGAACGATGACCCCTTGTTGGAATCCTGGCGCAACGACGCCATCCACCTCACGGGAGTGCGACTCGCCCCCCTTCTGCGGCGGACACGATGACAACCCGCAGCTCATCCCGAGTCGTGACCTGCACGCCCGTTGAGGCAAGGACGCGCCGCGAGCGGGGCTCTGACCACTGAAGCGGGCGCCTGAGCGCGCCTCGGGATCTGGGGAGGAGCTCGCCAAGCTCGTGAAAACTGCGTGTCGTGGTGAGGACTGCGACACGGACAGCAGTTCTCACCACGACACGCAGTTCTCAGGGACGTTCAGGGCGTTGGTCGGGGCGGTGGAGCAGGGCGGCGACTTCGCGGCGCAGGACCTTGCCCATGGCGTTGGTGGGCAGCTCGGCGACGACCTCGAAGCGGCGCGGCACCTTGTAGGCCGCGAGCGAGTGCTTGGCCCAGGCGCGCAGCTCCTCGGTGGAGGGCAGGGTGCCGACCGGGATGACCGCCGCGACGACGTCCTCGCCGCCGTGCGGGCGCGGCACGCCGACGACCGAGACGTCGCCGATCGCCGGGTGCCGGCGCAGCACCTCCTCGACCTCCGCGGGGGAGACGTTGAAGCCGCCGGTGACGATGAGCTCCTTGGCGCGGCCGGTGATGACGACGAAATCGTCGTCGAGCCGAGCCAGGTCGCCGGTGCGGAACCAGCCGTCGACGAACACCGCGGCCGTCTCGTCCGGCAGGTGCAGGTACCCGCCGAACACCTGCGGCCCGCGCACGAGCAGCTCGCCCTGCGTGCCCGGCTCCACGTCGGTCTTCGGGTGCTCGGGATCGACGATGCGGATGTCGGTGTCGGGGAACGGGACCCCCACGGTGCCCGGCCGCCGCGTCGGCGCGATCGGGTTGCCGAGCACGATCGGCGCAGTCTCCGTCAGGCCGTAGCCCTCGATGAGGTGCCCGCCGGTGGCCGCCTCCCAGCGGTCGACGAACTCCGGGTCGAGCGACATCGCCCCCGAGAGGCCGCTGTGGATCCCGCGCAGGTCGACACCCAGCTTCTCGGCCTCGCGCAGGATCGCCTCGAACATCGGCGGCACCCCGGTGATGAACGTCGGCAGCCGCCGCTTGCACGCGTCGATCATCAACGCCGGGTCCGGAGTCGGCACGAGCAGCACGGTCGAGCCGCCCGCGATCCCCGCGAACACCCCGACCGTCAGCCCGAGGGCGTGGAACATCGGCAGCGCCGCGAGGAAGACGTTGCGCCCGAACTCCAGCTGCGCCCACTCCACGCCCTGCAGACAGTTGGCGACGATGTTCGCGTGCGTCAGCGGCACGCCCTTCGGGGAACCGCTCGTGCCCGAGGTGTAGAGGATGACCGCGACGTCGTCTGGACCGGGCCGGGGGTGCTCGGCCGGCAGCGGTTCGGGGCTGCGCACGGTGCGCCAGTCGAGCACATCGGGGTGCCGGGCGGAGTCGGTGAGCCGGGCCCGCGCGGCCCGCGCCGCCGGCAGCGGCAGCCGCAGCGCGAGGCGCTTGAGCGTCGGCAGCGAGCGGGTCAGGTCGACCGAGATCACGTGCCGCAGCGCGCTGCTCGCGCGCAACTCGTCGACGATGCCGAGCGCTTTGTTCCACACGACTGCCACAGTCGCGCCGTGGTCGGCGAACATCGGGGCCAGCTCGTCGGCCGTGTACAGCGGATTGTGCTGCACGACCTGGGCGCCCAGCCGCGCGCACGCCAGCGTGGCGACGAGGTTCTCGGGGCAGGTCGGCAGCAGGATCGCCACTCGGTCTCCGGCGCGCACCCCGAGGGCGGCCAGCCCGTGCGCGACGTGCGCGACGTCGTCGGCGACCTGCTCGTAACGGCGCGAGGCGCCCATGAAGTCGTAGCAGTCCTGCCGCGGCAGGCCCTGGGCGGCGCGCTCGAAAAGGTCGACGAGCGTCGCGCCACCGTAGTCGAGATGCCGGCGCACCCCTGGGCCGTACAGCTGCTGCCAGTTCCCGCCGCGCGGGTGGATGCCCGACGTGCGCGTGTCAGACGTTTCCATGCCGGACCGCTCCTTTCCCGTGGCGGTCCTCGACCCCCTCAGCGCACCTTACGCGTCCGGGGCCGCGCGCTGCCCGCCCCGCGCCCGTGCGGCGGGCGG
>NZ_BCNQ01000150.1 GCF_001515525.1 Piscicoccus intestinalis NBRC 104926
CGGTGCGCGCGGCGGCGGCGACGCCGGGGCCGGGCTACCCGCCGGCCGAGACGCCGGAGCCCGGGCACCCGCCGGCGGTGCTGACCCGCCGGCTCGCCTACGCCTACCCCGACGGCCGCCAGGTGCTCTTCGGTCTCGACCTGCGCATCGAGCCCGGCGAGCGCGTCGCGCTGCTGGGGCCCAACGGGGCCGGCAAGACGACCCTGGCCCTGCACCTCAACGGCATCCTGCCCGGACCGGGCGACACCGCCTCCGGGAGCGTGGCGATCGACGGACTCGCGGTCGGGCCGGCTCACCTCGCCCAGGTGCGCCGCCGGGTGGGACTCGTGTTTCAAGACCCCGACGACCAGCTGTTCATGCCGACCGTCGCCCAGGACGTCGCGTTCGGGCCGGCCAACCTGGGCCTGCGCGGTGACGTGCTGCGCGCCCGTGTCGAGACGGCGTTGGCCCAGGTCGGGATGGCCGAGGTGGCGCAGCGGCCGCCGCACCACCTGTCTTTCGGGCAGCGCCGCCGGGTGGCGGTGGCGACGGTGCTCGCGATGCAGCCGAGCATCCTCGTGCTCGACGAGCCGAGCAGCAACCTCGACCCCGCCGGCCGGCGCGAGCTGGCCGACGTGCTCGAGGGTCTCGACGTCGCGATGCTCATGATCACGCACGACCTGCCGTACGCCCTGCAGCTGTGCGAGCGCAGCCTCGTGATGGACGACGGGCGGCTCGTCGCCGACGGCCCCACCCGCGAGGTGCTCGCCGACGCCGCGCTCATGGCCGCCCATCGCCTCGAGCTGCCGTACGGCTTCGACCCGCTGTCTGTGCCGGGGCGCGCGCGGCGCCGCTGATTCGTGCCGCCTGCGACGTCGGGCGGTCTTATAGGCCGGATGCCGGATCTCTCACCGCGAGACGGGACCGGTCTGGTGACGCCGAACCACCCCCGCGGAGGCGGTCCCGCGGCAGCCGACCGGTCCAGGGTGGTGGCACAGGCTCCCGTGCGAAACGCGGGTGAGGTGGTGGCGAGCTGTGCGGCGCGGACGGGTGGGCGAACTCGGGCGGCGGGGCGCGGACGGGTGGGCGAACTCGGAGGCGGGCGCGGACGGGTGGGCGAACTCGGGAGTCGAGTGCGGGTGGGTCGGGGCGCCCTCAGCCTGCGCGGGAGATCGCGGCGGCGGTGAAGCGATCGACCGGAACGCCGCCGGTGGCGACGTGGGCGGCGAGCTGCCCGACGAGCGGGGCGAACTTCGCGCCGTGTCCCGAGCACGGCGACACGAGGGTGATGCCGTCGGCGCTGTCCACGAGGAAATCGTCGGTGGGGGTGAAGGTGAACAGGCAGGTCGTGCTCGCATACGGCTCGGGCTCCAGCCCCGGCAGGTGCCGTCGCACGTACTCGACGAGTCGTGCCACGTTCGCCGTGTCGACGACTCCGTCCTGGTCGTACGCCGAGCCGAGCGGTCGGCCCGTGCCGAACTCGGCGATCTTCTGCCCCCGGTCGCCGGCGTCACGACCGCCCGGCAGGCAGTAGATGCGCAGGTCGTTGGTGTCGTGGATGAACGTCGGCCACGCGGCGCCAGGCTCGGCGAACGGTTCCGCGAACGGGAAGTGGACGGCGCTCTCCTGGGTCACCCGCAGCGCGGGCAGCGACGCCCGGAAACCCGCGGGCAGCGGCAACCGGTCGAGCAGGGCCGGCAGAAAGCCGCCGGCCGCGACGACGACGTGACCCGCCTCCAGCGTCTGCCCGCCGGGGCCGCGCAGCCGAAAGCCCGCCCGGCCACCCAACCGCTCTACGCCCTCGACCGGCCAGTGCGTGAGCACCCGCGCGCCGTGCCGCCGCGCCTGCTCCAGCATCGCCTCGACCGTGGGCTCGGCGTCGATGACCCCCGCCGCCGGGTGCCACAGCGCCTCGCCGTCGATGGCGAGCTGCGGCCAGCGCTGCCGCGCCTGCGCGGCCGTGAGCAGCTCGTGCTCGACCCCCGCGTCGGCCATGAGCCGGGCCAGCAGGGCGGGCTGCCGCCGCGCGCCGAAATCCAGGGAGCCGGTCGGGGTGATGAGCCGCGTGCCGCTGACCGCCTCCAGCTCGTCGTAGACCGCGCGCGCCCGCACGACGAGATCCATCCAGAACGGTTCGTCGTGGCCGTACCGGAAGATCCGGGCCGATCCGTGCGAGCTGCCGTCGGCAGCAGCGGGCGTCGTGCGTTCGACGACGCTCACCTCGTGACCCGAGCGGGCCAGGTGCCAGGCGGTCGCGGCGCCCGCCAGGCCGGCTCCGATGACGACATAGGTCGACGACTCCATGTGCCCAGCCTGCCAGTCCGCTGTGATCCGTGAAATGGCAAGGACTTTCAGCGGTTCGCATCACACACAATCCATGGCGAAAGCTAGCCTGGCCCAGGCCGTCGCGCGCCTGGGCGACGCGCCGCCCATTCATTCGGAAGTGACCACACCGCGGCCGCGAGCCCCGTATGGTCGAACTTCGAGCAAATGCGAAGGGAGCACATCGTCGTGCTTGAAGTTCGCGTGCGAGGACTCGCACCCGAGGTCGTGGCCGCCATCCGTGAGCGCGCCATCGAGAACGGCAACACCATGGAGGACGAGATCCGCCAGATCCTCACCGAGTCGATCACCGCGCCGGAGCCCGTCGGAGCCGGCGCCCGCGGTTCATACAGCAGCCATCACCAGCACCACGCCTGGGCGGCGTCGCGCGCCGTCAGCCGCGACCTGCGCGCCCGCCACTGACCCAACTCTTCGACACAAGCCAGGGGTGTCACGTGCGTGACACCCCTGGCTTGTCTCGGTACAACTCGCCCGCCGCGGCCGGTCACCGGCCGGGTCGAGCCGTTCCCGGTGCCGAACCCCGGCCCGCGGATCAGTGCCGCTCGGCCGCGGCGTTCGGGGCGCTGCTGCCGTTGAAGCCCGCCGACGCGGGGCTGTGCGCGCCGTTGACGCCGAGCTTGCCGAGCAGCGGCCCCACGATGTCCATCGGCAGCGGGAAGACGACCGTGGAGTTCTGGTCGGCGCCCAGCTCCAGGAGCGTCTGCAGGTAGCGCAGCTGCAGGGAGGCGGGGGAGCGGCTGAGCGTGTCGGCCGCCTGCCGCAGCTCCTCACTGGCCTGCAGTTCACCGCGCGCGTTGATGACCTTCGCGCGGCGCTCGCGCTCGGCCTCCGCCTCCCGGGCCATCGCGCGCTGCATCTGCTCGGGAATCTCGACGTCCTTGATCTCTACGAGGTTGACGTGCACACCCCACGGGTTGGTCAGCGTCTCGATGATCTCGCGCAGCGCCGCGTTGAGGTCGTCCCGGTGCGCGAGCAGGGTGTCGAGGTCGGCGCGGCCGAGCACCGAGCGCAGCGTCGTCTGCGCGATCTGACTCGTCGCCACCGCGTAGTTCTCGACCTCCATGATCGCCTCGGTGGGGCGGATGACGTTGAACAGCACGACCGCGTTGACGCGCGCGGGCACGTTGTCCTTGGTGATGACCTCCTGCGGCGGGATCGTCAGCGTGACGACGCGGGTGTCCACGCGCTGCAGGCGGTCGACCCCCGGGATCAGCAGGTGCAGGCCCGGCTCGTAGACCGGTCGCAGCTTGCCGAGCCGGAAGACGACGCCCCGCTCGTACTGCGGGATGACCTTGATCGACAGCCACGCCAGGATTCCGATGACGACGACGGCGGCCGAGACCGGCACGCTCCAGAAAGGCATACAGCTCGTCCTTCGTTGTGGGTTGGTGCGTCAGCCGCGCTGATCGAGGCGGTCGCTGCGGTAGCGGGGCGTCGGGAGGGCAACCCCGTTGCGGGTCCCGCCGGTGGCGCCGGCCCCGCCGGGGACGCCGCTCCCGCCGGTCCGCCCGGCACCGGCTCCGCGCCGGTGCCGGGCGAGGACCGCGTCGACGTTCTCGGTCGACAGGGTGGCTTTGCGGGTGCCGTCGGGGGCGATGACACCGGTGGTGTCCTCCTCCGGCGTCTCGAGCACGAGGTGCTCGGGAAAGCCGTCGGGGGTGTTCCACAGGTGCCGCGACAGCGGGATGCCGACGGCGAGCACGAGAGCCAGCGCCGCCAGCAGCAGGATGACGTCGGCGGTGTCCGTGGCCCCGAAGAGCAGCATCGCCAGCACCATCATCAGCGCGACCGCCGCGATCGCCACGCTGACGCCGCGGTGGAAGCGGCCCGCCTCGCTGTGCGGCCACGGGTCGACGTTGCGGGTCAGCTCCCGGGGCCCGGGGGTCGGGGAGCACTCCGCCTTCGCCGGGCAGCGACCGCAGATCGCGTGCTGCCCGGCGTAGCGGATGACTCGCTTCTCGGGATCGAACGAGGTCGGCCACAGCCACTGGTCCTCATGGCATTTCCAGGCGTCGGCGTCCTCGTGGTAGAGGAAGTTGCCGTGCCGCCAGGAGGCCGAGCGCAACGCGCTGCGCGCGCCGAGGCGGTCGAAGGCGACCGCCACGACGAGCAGGCAGGCGGCGTACACGCAGACGAGAACGACGCTGATGGACGGTGGGCTCATCAGATCCCTCTTTCGCAGCCGGTTGCGGGTGTCAGACCTTCGACTGGGTGCCCGGCTCGAGCTGGGTGTACAGCACGTCCGAAGGCAGTTCGTCGACGGTCTTGCCCTTGCGATAGTTCAGCAGACCCTGCAGCGCGATCCACAGGAACGGCAGGTTTCCACCGATCAGGAAGATCACGTCGCCGGGCAGCCGGCCCCACTCGAGCAGCACGTTGGTGTTGCTCGTGATGTAGGCCAGGTCGCGCGCCTCGAAGTAGCCGTTGCCGACCGACTGGTACAGCTGCAGCACGCCGAGCGGCAGGAGCGTGGCGAACACCATCCAGGCCAGGCCGATGTTCAGGCTCCAGAAGGAGATCTTCGCCAGCTTGTCGGACCACTTCTCGCGCGGCACGAGGTAGCGCAACGCGAACATCGACAGTCCGACACCGAGCATGCCGTAGACGCCCATCATCGCCGCGTGCGCGTGGTTGGCCGTCAGTGCCGTACCGATCTGGTAGTAGGACACGATCGGCAGGTTGATGAGGAAGCCGAACACACCGGCTCCGAGGAAGTTCCAGAAACCCACGGACACGAGGAACATGACCGCCCAGCGGTGCGGGAACGGAGCGCTGGACTTGTTGTCCTGGCGGGCGCCCAACTGCATGAACGCCCACGCCTCGACGGTCAGGAACGTCAGCGGAATGACCTCCGCGGCGCTGAAGAACGCACCGAGTGCCATGTGCTCCACCGGCGTGCCGGAGAAGTACAGGTGGTGCATCGTGCCGAGCACGCCACCGATCGAGTACAGGATGATGTCGAGGAAGATGATGCCGAGGGCGATCTTCTCGCGGACGACGCCGAGCAGCACGAAGATGTACGCCACCATGACGGTGGTGAACAGCTCGAGGAAGTCCTCCACCCACAGGTGCACGACCCAGAAGCGCCAGAATTCGGCCACCGTCAGGTGGGAGTCGGTGCGGGCCAGCAGGCCGACCGCGTAGAACGCGGGGATGGCCAGGGCGGCGAAGAAGAACAGCCACGGCATGTTGCCCTTGCTCTCGCCCTTGAGGCGCGAGCGGATGCCGCGGTAGACGATCGCGATCCAGATGAACATGCCGGCGGTCAGCAGCACCTGGAACACGCGCGGCAGGTCGAGGTACTCCCACTGCTGCGCGAACAGCGGGCCCTTGGCCCAGCTCACGCCGTGGATCGAGAGGGCCTCAGCGGCCAGCGAGCCGAAGACGACGAAGGCCACTGCGCCGAACAGGATGTAGACGAGCACGTGCTGGTTCTTCGGCTCACGCTTGCTGATGAACGGCGTGAGGAAGATGCCTGCGGCCAGGAAGCTCGCGGCGGTCCAGAACAGCGACAGCTGCACGTGCCAGGTGCGGGACAGGTTGAACGGCAAGAGGTTGACGATGAAGTCGAGCCCGAAGAAGCTCGAGATGTCGGCGCGATAGTGCTCCGCGAGGGCTCCGAGCATGGCCTGGGCGAGGAACAGCACCGCGATGACGATGAAGAACCACGCGGTCGCGCGTTGCGACCTCGTCAGGCCCACTTCGCCGGGTTGCCGGAACGAGATGCGGGGCGCCTCTTCGGAGTGCCACCCGATCTTGCGACTCCAGCGACCGTAGATGGCGAACAGGATGCCGGTGCCGCCCAGGAGCGCGATGAGCGATAGCGCGGACCACACGATGAGGTCGGCGGTGGGGTGGTTGTTGACCGCCGGCTCCGGTGGCCAGTTGTTCGTGTAGCTGTAGTCGTGCCCGGGGCGGGTGGCGGCGCTGGCCCAGGCCGTCCACGAGAAGAAGGCCGTGAGCTGCCGGATCTCGGTGGGGTCGGTGATGGCGTCGGCCTTGAGGCCGTTGGTCGCCGCCTGCGGACCGAAGAAGTCCGCGTAGTACTGGGTGAGCTGCTCGAACGCGGCGACCTGGTTGGGCGTGTACTGCAGCACGCCGGTGGCCGGGTCGTAGCGGTTCGTGCGGAACTCCTGCACGAGCGCGCCCTGCGGGTCCTGCGTGCCGGCGGCGCGCAGCCGCTCGTCGACGATCTGGGTCGAGCGGCGCAGGTAGTCGGCCGTGAAGTCGGGGCCGAGGTAGCCGCCGTGGCCGACGATCGAGCCGTACTGCATGAGGCCGCGAGCCTGGAACAGCTCCTGGCCTGCGGTGATGTCCTCCCCGCTGAAGACGGGCTGGCCGCCGTTCTCCGCGACGACGCGCTCCGGCATCGGCATGGAGGCGGTGTAGGTGCGGAAGGCCAGGATCCCCATGACGAAGAAGCCGAAGATCATGACCAGCGCAACCGCCTGGACCCAGCCCTTGCCGACCAGCATGTGGGCTCTGGGTGTGTCTGGCGATTGCTGTGTTTGCGTTGGTGAGGTCGCCATATGCGCCGCCTCTCGCCTGCTCTCGGGTGCTCGCTGTCGAACCGACTCGTCGCACGACAAATAAGCACGACAAACGCCGTGCCAAGTGGTGGCAACGTAGCACTGTCACCCAAGTTGGGCACAGGTGGCTACCAAACTTTCTTCATCCGCAACGAAGGTGTGATCTGCCACACCGGGCTGGCTCGGTTCAGCGTCCGCAGAGGCGGCGGGTTAGCGGCCCCCAACGTGGCGGCCGCGGGTGAGGCCAGGTGCGGGGGTCGGTGTGCTCGTGGGCGATTGGCGGCGAGGCCTGGTGTCGGCAGGCGGGCCCGCGGGACCCCTGCGCGCCGCCGCCGTGGCCGGGCCGGACGCACATGTGAGACCGGGCAGTGGACCGCTGTCGTCTGGAGACTGAGCCCGGCGCGGTCAGGCTCCGACGATCTCGGCGACGTCGGGGAGGTGCCCGAGCCCGTCGGCGACGGGGATGGCCGCCAGCAGGCGCTGCGTGTAGGCCTCCTGCGGATCGGACCAGATCTGCTCGGTGGGGCCCTGCTCGACGACCCGCCCGCCGTGCATCACGGCGACGCGGTCGGCGATGAGGCGCACCACCGCGAGGTCGTGGCTGATGAACAGCAGGGCCGCGCCGGCGTCCAGGGCGATGCGGCGCATGAGCAGCGCGATGCGGGCCTGGAGGGAGGCGTCGAGGGAGGCGATGGGCTCGTCGCCGATGAGCAACTCCGGACCAGCGGCCACCGCGCGCGCGATCGCGATGCGCTGCCGCTGGCCGCCGGAGAACTCGTGCGGGTAGCGCCGGGCCGCCGATTCGGGTAGGCCGACGTCGTCGAGCAGCGCGGCGACGCTCGGGGCGCCTTTGGGCCCGCCGGGATGGATCGCCCGCGCGTCGTCGATCTGCGCGCCGACCCGCCGCCGCGGGTTGAGCGAGGCGTACGGGTTCTGGAAGACCATCTGGATGCGCTGGAGACGCTCGGGGCGGCGGCGCAGCCCGAGCGGGCGCACAGGCTGCCCGTCGAACGTCACCGAACCGCCCGAGAGCGGCTCCAGGCCGCAGACGGCCTTCGCCAGCGTCGACTTGCCGCAGCCGGACTCGCCGACGAGCCCGACGACCTCGCCCGGCGCGATCGACAGGCTCACCGAGTCGACCGCGGTGAGGCTGACACCCGCCCGCTGACGGTAGGTGACGCTGGCGTCGGTGAGCACGAGATCACCGGCCATCGGGGCCTCCTTCGGTGTGGCTCGTCGGCGTCGACTCAGCTGGCGTCGACCCGGGTGGCGTCGACCCGGGTGGCGTCGACCCGGGTGGCGTCGACCCGGGTGGCGTCGACCCGGGTGGCGTCGACCCGGGTGGCGTCGACCCGGGTGGCGTCGATTCGGCCGGTGCCGGCTCCTGGTGCTCGGGCAGGGAGTCGATGAGCGAGCGCGTGTAGTCGTGTTGCGGGTGCCGGATGACGTCGTAGCGACTGCCGTGTTCGACGACGCGGCCGTGGCGCATGACGGCGATGTTGTCGGCCAGGGCGCTCATGACCCCGAGGTCGTGGGTGATGAGCACGATCCCGATGCCGAGGTCGTCGCACAGCCGCCGCAGCAGGCGCAGGATTCCGGCCTGCACGGTGACGTCGAGCGCCGTCGTCGGCTCGTCGGCGATGAGCAGCTCGGGCTCGCAGGCCAGCGCCGAGGCGATCGCGATGCGCTGCAGCTGCCCGCCGCTGAACTGGTGCGGGTAGCGCTGCAGCGCGCCCTCGGGGTCGGGCACCCGCACCTGGCGCAGCAACTCGAGCGCCCGCCGCGTCGCCTCCGCCCGGGAGACGCCGAGGTGATGACGCATGTGGTCGGTGAGCTGCGCCTTCACCGAGAGCATCGGATGCAAGGAGGCGGTCGGGTCCTGGAAGATCATCGCGATCCGGCTCCCACGCAGCCGGGCCAGCGACCGCGTGGAGGCCCCGACGAGCTCGGTGCCGCCGAAGCGGATGCTGCCCGCGACCCGCGCCTGGGTCGGCTGCAGGCCGAGCACGGCCATGCCGGTCATCGTCTTGCCGGAGCCGGATTCGCCGGCCAGCCCGGTGACCTGCCCCGGCGGGGCCTGCAGGTCGACGCCGTCGAGGATCGTCGTGCCCCCGATCGACAGTCGCAGGCCCTCGATGACGAGCCCGGCGTCGCGGCCCTGCGCGCCCGGTGAGGTGGGGGACGTGGTCTGGGTTCTCACGGTGCTCACAGTGCCCTCCCGCCGACGGCCTTCTGCGACCGCGGGTCGAGGGCGTCGCGCAGCGAGTCGCCGATGAGGTTGAAGGCGACGACGACGCTGAAGATCGCCAGACCCGAGTAGACCGCGATCCACCAGGCGCTGAACTGCTGCACGCCCTCGCTGACCATCGCGCCCCACTCGGGGGTCGGCGGCACCGTGCCCAGGCCGAGGAACGACAGGCCGGACAGCAGCAGGATCGCGCTGCCGAAGTCGAGCATCGCGAGCACGAGGATCGGCGCGAGGATGTTCGGCAGGATGTCGCGGGTCAGCGAGCGGAACACCCCGGTGCCGAGCAGCCGTGAGGCGACGACGTATTCGCGGTTGCGGGCGCCGAGCACGAGGGAGCGGGTGACGCGGGCGTACTGCGGCCAGCTGACGAGCAGCATCGCGAAGACCGCGTTCTGCAGGCCCGGCCCGAGGGCGGCCGTGATGACCATCGCGAGGATGATCGTCGGGAACGCGAACACGAGGTCGGCGATACGCATGATGGCCTCGTCGACGAACCGGCCGAAGTAGCCGGCGATCGCGCCGAGCGTGCTGCCCAACAGCATTGAGGCGACGACGAGCAGGATCGACAGCGGGAGCGTGACGCGGGCGCCGGCGATGATGCGCGAGAGCACGTCCCGGCCCAGGGTGTCGGTGCCGAGCAGGTGCTCCCCGCCGGGCGCCGCGAGTCGGTTGGCGCTCTGAGCCAGCGGATCGAACGGCTCGATCCAGCGCCCGAACAGCGCGACGAGCAGCCAGGCGAACACGATGACCCCGCCGACGACCGTCAGCGGCTGCCGCCACAAGGCCGGCCACTGCAGCAGCCGGCGCCGCGGCGGCGGGAACACGTCGTCCGGCGCGCCGGAGCCGCCAGGGCTTTCGGGGCTGCCAGGGCTGCCGGAGCTGCCGGGGCGGGTGGTCAGGCTCATCGGGCACGCACCCTCGGGTCGATGACGCCGTACAGGAGGTCGACGACGAAGTTGATGGCGATGTAGGTGACGCCGACGACGAGGCCGACGCCCATGACCGCCTGCAGATCGAGCGTGGTCGCGGCGTTGTAGGCGTACTGGCCCAGGCCGTTCCACGCGAAGACGGTCTCGGTGAGCACCGCGCCGGACAACAGCGAGCCGAACGTCAGGCCGACGACCGTGAGGATCGGCAGCAGCGCGCCGCGCAGCACGTAGCGCAGCGTGACGACCCGCCCCGGCAGCCCCTTGGCGCGGGCCGCGGTGACGTAGTCGTTGCCGAGGGCGTCGAGCACCGCCGTGCGGGAGAACCGGGTGAGCAGCCCGACCGTGTAGAGCATGAGCACGGAGGCGGGCAGCACCAGGTGCGCCAGCGCGTTGCGGAACACGACGAACTCCCCGGCGAGCAGCGCGTCGACCGTGTAGAGGCCGGTGACCCGCGGCGGCGGCATGAACTGCGCGTCGAGCCGGCCCGATCCGGGGGCCCATCCGAGCTGGTAGAAGAACACGTAGAACATGAGCAGCGCGAGCCAGAACGTGGGCGTCGAGATGCCGATGAGGCTGAACACCCGGATCGCTTGGTCGGCGATCGAGCGGTGCCGCATGGCCGCGACCATGCCGAGCCCGACGCCGAGCAGCACCGACAGCGTCAGCGCCGCGATCGCCAGCTCGGCCGTGGCCGGAAACGCGGAGGCCAGGTCGGTGGCCACCGGGTTGCGGGTCTGCGTGGATCGCCCCAGGTCGCCGTGCACGAGCCGGCCCAGGTACATGCCGTACTGCACGGGCAGGGGCTGGTCGAGGCCCCATTCCCGCTCGAACGCCGCGACCGCCGCCGGGTCGCTCGCCTGGCGCTCGCCGAGCGCCGCGGCCGCCGGGTTGGCCGGCACCAGCGCCGTGAGCACGAACGTCACCAGCGTGACGCCCCAGACGAGCAGCACGCTGACGAGCAGCCGGATGCCGATGTAGCGCGCGAGCGGGTGCCGCGCC
>NZ_BCNQ01000151.1 GCF_001515525.1 Piscicoccus intestinalis NBRC 104926
GTTCACGGCGGCCGCGACGTGGGCGGCGCTGGGCGGGCGCAGCCTGGAGACCGAGGCGCAGGCGATGCACGCGCTGCTGGCCGACGACGACGTGCCGGGGGCGCGGGAGCGCCTGGGGCACCTGTGCAGCCGGGACGCGAGCGAGCTGTCCGCGGGCGAGATCGCGCGGGCGACGGTGGAGTCGGTGGCGGAGAACACCTCGGACGCGGTGACCGGCCCGCTGCTGTGGGGCGCGGTCGCAGGCCCGGCGGGGGTGGTGGCGTACCGCTGCGTGAACACGCTCGACGCGATGGTCGGCTACCGCGACGCCCGGTACGAGCGGTTCGGCTGGGCCGCGGCGCGACTGGACGACCTGGTGAACGTGCCGGCGGCCCGGCTCACGGGGCTGCTGACGGTGGCGGTGGCGCCGCTGGTCGGGGGGCATCCGCACGACGCCTGGAAGGCGTGGTGGCGGGACGCGCCGAAGCATCCGAGCCCGAACGCGGGCGTGGTCGAGGCGAGCGCGGCGGGCGCGCTGGGGCTGCGGCTCGGCGGGGCGAACCGGTACGGGGACCGCCTCGAGGACCGGGGCACGTTGGGCAACGGGCGCCCCGCGCAGGTCGAGGATCTGCCGCGGGCGGCGCGGCTGTCGCGACTCGTCGGGGCGGCGGCGCTCGTGACGTGCGTGGCGCTCGCGGCGTCGGGCCGACGCGGCTGAGGTGGGGTCGCGCATGGGTTCAGAGACGGGTCCGCGCGTGGGTTCGCGCATGGTTTCGGGGCCGGGTTCGGGGGCGCGGGCGTCGGGGTTGCTCGTGGGCGGAACGACGTCGGATGCGGGAAAGTCGCTGTTGACGGCGGGGATCTGCCGGTGGCTGCGGCGCGAGGGCGTGTCGGTGGCGCCGTTCAAGGCGCAGAACATGTCGAACAACTCGATGGTGTGCCCGGACGGCACGGAGATCGGGCGGGCGCAATGGGTGCAGGCGATGGCCTGCCAGGTGGTGCCGAGCGCGGACCTCAACCCGGTGCTGCTCAAGCCGGGCACGGACCGGCGCAGCCACATCGTGCTCATGGGGCGTCCGTTCGGTGAGCTGAACGCACGGGAGTGGTCAACGGGCCGTAGGGAATTGGCCCGAGAGGCAATCGCGGCGTACGAGCGGCTCGCGGCGCGTTACGACGTGGTGATCGCCGAGGGCGCGGGCAGCGTGGCGGAGGTCAACCTGCGCGAAGGTGACTACACGAATCTCGGATTGGCCCGGGCCGCAGGGCTGCCCGTCGTCGTGGTCGGCGACATCGACCGCGGGGGAGTGCTGGCGTCGATGTACGGGTCGTGGGCGTTGCTCGACGAGGACGACCGGGGCGCCCTGGCGGGGTGGATCGTCAACAAGTTCCGCGGCGACGTCGACCTGCTGCGCCCGGGTCTGGACGTCGTCGAATCCCGCACGGGACTTCCGGTTTTCGGGGTCATGCCGTACCTGTCGGACGTGTGGCTCGACGGGGAGGACGCGCTGACGTTGGGGTCGTGGAAGGCTCGCGGATCGCGAGCCTCAGGCGGCGCCGGGGGCTCGGTCGGCTCGGTCGGCTCGGTCGGCTCGGTCGGCTCGGTCGGCTCGGTCGGCTCGGTCGGCTCGGGGGCCTCGGGAGCCTCGGGCGGCCCGGCTCCGGCGGGGTCGTTGCGGGTGGCGGTGGTGGCGTTCCCGCGGCTGAGCAACGCGACGGACATCGACGCGCTGGCGGCCGAACCGGGGGTGCACGTCGACCTGGTGGACTCCCCGGAGGGGCTGAACGGGGCCGACCTGGTCATGTTGCCGGGGAGCCGGGCGACGCTGTCGGACCTGGAGTGGCTGCGCTCGCGGGGCCTGGCGGAGGCGGTGACAAGCGCGGCGGAGCGCGGGGTGCCGGTGCTCGGGGTGTGCGGGGGCTACCAGATGCTGGCGGCGACGATCCGCGACGAGGCGGGCATCGAGGCGCCGCGGCCGACGGTGGCGCCGGGGCTGGGGCTTTTGCCGATCGACGTGTCGTTCGAAGCGGACAAACACACGCGCGTGGTGCGCGGCGCGTGGCGGGGGCATCCGGTGGAGTCGTACGAGATCCACCACGGCGTCGCGCATCGCACACAACAGTGTGACGTTGCGGGTGGTTCGGCCTCCGAGGAGGTGCACCCGTTCCTCGACGGCTGGCAGCGGGGCGCGGTCTTCGGCACGACGTGGCACGGCGCGTTCGAGAACGACGGCTTCCGCCGGGAGTTCCTCGCGCAGGTCGCCGCGTCGACCGGGCGCGAGTGGACGCCGACCGCCTCCCCGGGTTTCCGGCAGCTGCGCGAGCAGATGCTGGAGCGCCTCGCCGACGCGGTCGTCGAGCACCTCGACACCCAGGCGCTGCGCCGACTGCTGCGCCTGTGACTCCGCCCGTCACTCAGAACGGCGGCTCCTCGTAGCCCTCGGCCCAGCCCTCGGACCGCGGACCAGTTAGACCCGACGGACCCGTAGCCCCAGTGGCATCTGTCGCCCCTGTGGCCGTCGGGCTCGTCGGAGAGGTCTGGGCGGCGTCGGCCGCGGCGTGGCCGGCTCGTTCGTCCGCGAGTTCCTCTCGGAGGCAGGCGATTTCATCGCGGAGGCGGTTGAGTTCGCGGGGGTGGGCCACGGCGTCGTCGTCGATCGCCGCGAGGTCTTCGAGGTTGATGAGTACCTTCTTGGGCGGCTCGTCGACGGGATCGTCCACCTCGCGTCCGGCGTCATGCCCTGCGTTTCCGGCGTAAGGCCCTGCGTTTCCGGTGTCAGGCCCTGCGTTTCCGGGGTCAGGCCCGGCGTCGGCCGCCTCGGGTTCGTCGGCACCCAGGCCGAATTCGCGGTAGTCCATGGGGAACGTCGGGTAGACCCGCCCGTCCGGGAGCCGCCATTCGACCACTCCGTCAGGCGTGATCCGCGCGGCCCAGTGCCGTCGGGTCTTCTTCGCGTGGTGGCGTTCGCATTCGTCGGCGAGCGTGTCGCCGCGGGTGGTGCCGCCGTCACGAACCTCGACGACGTGATCGAGCTGGCAGTGTGCCGCCGGCCGGTCGCACCCAGGGGCGCGGCAGATGCCGTCGCGTTCGCGGACGGCGCGAGCCATCCGTGGAGGCGGCGCGTAGGACCTGCTGACCTGCGCCATCGCGTACCCCGTGATCGGGTCGGCGATGAGCCGTCGCCAGGTCGACCCGACCGCGAATGCGACCTCGCGCACCGTGTCGGCGTCGACGGTCGCACCTTCGACCAGCCCAGGTTCCCGGTTGAGCCGGAGCAGCGAGCCCGCGGACACGACGACGGAGACGGTCGCGGACGGCCAGCCGCCCTCGCCCGGGTGGTCCACGGCGGTGGGCGCGTCGGCGTGCGGCTGACCGAACAACAGCAGGTCGAGGGCGACGTCGGAGCGCAGCTGAGCCAGGGTGCGGGGGTCGCCGCCGGCACGGGCCGCGCGGGCGATCGCGTCGACGCGCCGGGAGGCGCCCAGGCAGCGGGCGTCGGCGCCGCTGACCCCGAACGACCCGGCGCCGTCGTCACCGAGCGTGACCCAGGTGTTCCGCTGCCGGAACACCCGCGCCCGGCGGGCCCGGGTGCTGACGTGCTTGATGAACTCGCGGCGCTTCTTGCGGCAGAACAACCCCTGCCCCACCGGCGCCGCGGTCGCAGCGGCCTTGGCGGTCGCGTAGGCGAGCACGGCGTCGCACACCTTCTGCCCCGCCTCCGGCGTGACCTCGAGCGCGTCGAGCTCCTGCACCAGGGCACATCCCTGGGTGAACGTGATCGCGCGAGCCGCCACCGCCTCGCGCACCGGCGCCGCGATCGGCTCCGGCGCCAGACCGAGCGCCGCGCGCCCCCGCCACACCCCGGCGGATCCGCCCAGCGTGGCGACCGCGGTGTCGACTACGCAGACCCGCGCCTCGTCGAGCAGGACCGGGTCGGACTTGCGATGCCGCGGCGCCATCAGCCCGCGCTCGATCCGGTCGTTCTGGGAGGCCGCGTCGCTCTGGGCCTGCCGACGCACGAGGATCTCGAGGATGTGCGTGCGTTCCAGCTCGTTGTGCGCGGACGTGGTTTCCAGAGTGCGCAGCCGATCCCAGAGCTCCTCGGAGTCGGGCTCGGTCGTGTCGTCTGATACGTGCGCATCGTCGGAACAGTCGTCGGAATAGTCGTCGGAGCACTCGTCGCCGTCGGGGCTGTGAGGCCAGCCGACGCCCGGCGCGCTCTCGCTGGTGAGCCGCCACCCTTCGACATGGCCTTCGTCGGGCAGTCGGCTCATTCCGTCAAGGACGGCCGCGAACTGCAGGTGATCGGCAAGATCATCAAGCGCCTCGTCAATATAGGCGTCAGAAATCGGGATGTCCGGATGCTTCAGTGCCCATGCAGGAAGATGGCGCCCCATGGGGTCGACAATCATTTCGACCTCCTCCTTTGACGGGCGTCGGGATGGTCAGTTGCGAGGCTCCAAATATATCTCTGAAATATGTCGTGGACTACGATTTTGCCAGAGATCGAGAACCTGGTGGCCGCGCTCTCGAGGCCTGGAAAAGGGAACTGGGAGAACCGTGATGAAGGGCTCCTGCGTAACTGTGCACGTGTGCTTTCATTGTGCGCGTACGGCCCAATTGATCTGGGTCCGTTTGTCGCAGTGGTGGCCGCACAGCCCATGTCACTACGCCCCCTCAGGTGAGCGCCGGGCTCCGACCCCGTCGGCCGAACTCCGGTATCACCGACCCTAGAGGCGACCACCGACAAGCTGCGTTATCGGGGCGAGTAGCCTTGTTGCACATGAAGATTCACGACATCGGGGGAGAGGTCACCCCGCTGTGCGCAGGTAGCGGAGCCTGGGCAGGCTGAGACCCGGCGCAGGCTGAGACCCGGCGCAGGCCGAAACCCGAGGCAGATCGAAACCCGAGGCGGGCCGAAACGTGAGGGGGGTCGAAAGTCGATATGCCAAGCTAAGCGCGCCGACAACGCCACTTAGCGAAGATCAAGCCATTCGAGACTATCGCCGACAAAGGTGCGAAAACTGCCCTCAGAGACCGAACGACGACTCTCGCAAAGCCTCCACGGCGTCGGGTTCACCGTCGATCTCGACCTGGGCGACATCGCGACGCCCGGTGCCGAAGAGAATGAGCTCGGCGGGTTCGCCGCGCAGCACGACGGTGCCGAGTTTCGTCGGGCCTTTGACGGCGCGGCGGCCGTGCTCGGGGGTGACGAGAACGATGCCGACGGGGGAGCGGCGGAACATGAGTTGCCCCATCTGCCGCAGCCTCGACCACAGGGCCTCCTGCAGGTCGGGGCCGATGTCGCGGGCTTGGTCGGGGCTCCAGCCGGGGGCGGCGCGGAGCACGTCTTCGTGGTGCACGAAGAACTCCATGAGGTTGACGGCGTCATCGACGGCCGGCACCCGGGAGGGCGACCAACCAGGCGGGCCCTGGCGCACCATGTCGACGAGGCCGGCCCACGAGCCCTCGGCGTATCCGTCCTGCACGCGCTGGGAGTGGCCGGCCAGCTGGGGCAGGAAAACCCCTGCCACGGCGTCGGGACGTCGCTCCCGCAACACGATGTGGGCGGCGAGGTCGCGGCTACGCCACCCCTCGCACAGGGTCGGTGCGTCCGGGCCGACGCGGGTGAGCGTGGAGCTGAGTGCCTGGCGTTCGAGCTGGGCCAATCCGGTCATGGCGACCATCTTGACAGTCGGCTCCGACAACCGCCGATCAGGACCGCAGCGGACGAGCCGATCCGGCCGCCACTACCCCCGCAGCGCCGCGTCGGACCGTTGGCAGAATGGCCGAGTGACTTCCGCCAGTTCGCTCGATCCCGCCATCGCCGCGCGCCTCAAGCGCGACGCCGCCGGACTCGTCGCCGCCGTCGTCCAGGACGCCGCCTCCGAGGAGGTGCTCATGGTCGGCTGGATGAACGACGAAGCTCTGCATCGAACGCTGACCAGCGGCCGCGTGACGTTCTGGTCGCGCAGCCGGGGCGAGTACTGGCGCAAGGGCGACACCAGCGGCCACGTGCAGCACGTGCGCTCGGTGCACCTGGACTGCGACGGCGACGCGGTGCTCGTGCGCGTGGAGCAGGTCGGCGCCGCCTGCCACACCGGCGAGCGCAGTTGCTTCTTCACCGACCTGCACGCCGCCACCGGTCAGTCGTTCGCCGAGGGCCCGCGCGCAGACGTCAACCCCAGGAGGCCGGGGCCGGAGGCGGCGTCGTGAGCCTGCGACCCGGCTCCCGGCTCGGCTACGGCCAGACGTGGCCGACCTTGACGGAATTCCGAGAGCTGGCCCGCGATCGGCGGGTGATCCCGGTCGTGCGCCGGCTGCTCGCCGACGCCGAGACCCCGGTCGGGGTGTACCGCAAACTCGCCAAGAACGCCCCGGGCACGTTTCTGCTGGAGTCGGCCGAACACGGCGGGGTGTGGTCGCGCTACTCGATCATCGGGGCGGCGAGCCGCGCGGTGCTCACCGAGCACGATGGGGAGGCGGTGTGGTTGGGTGACCCGCCGGTCGGCATCCCCACCGACGGCAACCCGGTGGAGGTGCTGCGCGACGCGGTCGCGACGCTGGCCACCGAGCCCATCGAAGGGCTGCCGCCGCTGACCGGCGGCATGGTCGGCTACATCGGCTACGACGCGGTACGGCGCTGGGAGAAGGTGCCGCAGACTGCGCCCGACCACCTGCAGTTGCCCGAGCTGGCGATGATGCTCGCCACCGACGTCGCGGTGCTCGACCACAGCGACGGCTCGCTGCTGCTGGTCGCCAACGCCGTGAACTTCGATGCCACCGACGAGCGCGTCGACGACGCGTGGGCCGACGCCGTGGACCGGCTCGATCGGATGACGACCGAACTGGCGGAGCCCGCCGACAGCACGGTCGCCGTGCTCGAGCCCGTCGAGGTCGGGCCGACCAGCAACGAGACGCCCGAGCACTACCAGCAGCTCGTCGAGGAGGGCAAGGAGGCGATCCGAGCCGGCGAGGTCTTCCAGGTCGTACTGAGCCAGCGGTTCTCGATGCCGTGTGAGGCCGACGCGCTCGACGTGTACCGCGCCCTGCGCACCGCGAACCCGAGCCCGTACATGTACCTGCTGAGGCTGAGCACCCCGGACGGGCGCGACGTCGACATCGTCGGCTCGAGCCCGGAGGCGCTCGTCAAGGTCGAGGGCCGCAAGGTCATCACGCACCCGATCGCGGGGTCGCGGCCGCGCGGGGCCACGCCCGAGGACGACGTCCTGTACGGCAAGGACCTCCTCGAGGACCCCAAGGAGCGCTCCGAGCACGTCATGCTCGTCGACCTCAGCCGCAACGACCTGCAGCGGGTCTGCGAGCCCGGCTCGGTCGAGGTCGTCGACCTCATGAGCGTGCACCGCTACAGCCACGTCATGCACCTGGAGTCGACGGTCATCGGCCGGCTCGCGGCGGGGCGCAGCGCCTACGACGTGCTCGAGGCGACGTTTCCGGCCGGCACGCTGTCGGGCGCGCCCAAGCCGCGGGCGCTGCAGCTCATCGAGGCCATGGAAGCGAGCCGGCGCGGCGTGTACGGCGGCGTCATCGGCTACCTCGACGTGCACGGCGACCTCGACATGGCGATCGCGATCCGCACGGCGGTCATCGTCGACGGGGTCGCGCACGTGCAGGCCGGAGCCGGGATCGTCGCCGACTCCGTGCCCCGCCTCGAACACGAGGAGACGGTCAACAAGGCGGCCGCGGTCGTGCGGGCCGTGGCCGCGGCGTCCGGGCTGCGGGCGCCGTGAGAGCGCTACGCCGCGGGCCGGTCGTCGTGCTGGCGCTGATCGCGGGAGGCGCCTGCGCGGCGGCGACAACCACGGTGTGGGCGAGCGCCACCGTCGCGGACCCGGTGCTCGGGCACCGCGCGGCCACCGCGACCGGACAGGAACTCGTGCCGGGCGCGCCCGGGCTCGGGCTCGTCGTGCTCGCCGGGGCGCTGGTCGTCGCGATCGCCGGGCCGGTGCTGCGCGTCGTCGCCGGAGCGCTCGTCACGGCCGCCGGGGCGGGGGCCGCGGCGCTCACGGCCCGCGTGCTGGCCGACCCGGCTCCGGCGCTGCTCGCGCGGGCGGGCGACGCGTTCGGCAACAGCGGCGCGGCGGCGGTCACCGACTCCGGGCTGACGCCGTGGCCGTGGGTGACGCTGCTCGGTGCGGTGCTCGGCGCGGTCGCGGGCCTGCTCGTGCTCGTGGCCGGCCGCACCTGGTCGCGCGCCGGGAGGCGGTACGCGAACCCGGCGGGGGAGCGCGCCGCTCCGAGGGCATCCGGTGAGGCGCGCGGCTCCGCGCCGCCGGCGTCGGCCGGAACAGACGGCGGCCCGGGTGGCTCGGGTGTGTCCGACGGCTCGGGCGCTTCGGGCGCTTCCGGCGGTTCGGGGGCGTCCGGCAGCCGGCCGGCCCGCGGCGCGGCCGTCGACGACTGGGACAGCCTCAGCCGCGGCGAGGACCCGACGCTGTGATCCCGTGAGCTCGCCGCCCGCACCGGGGCGCGGCCCCCGCGCGGGCCTCGGCCTGGCAGAATGGGTCCCGATTACCGCCGCGACAGCGACAACACCCCAGGAGATGCGACCCATGGCCGAGTCCGTCCAGCAGCACACCGATTCGCACGGCAGCAGCACCGCCGCCTGGACTGGCGTCGGCATCATGCTCGTCGCCGCCGCGCTCATCTGCCTCGGCATAGTCCTCGCCATGCCGCTGCTGTGGATCGTCGGGACCCTCGGGTTCATCGGCGGAGCACTCGCCTGGATCATCATGTCGAAGGCGGGTTACGGCGACGGCGGCCCGAAGAACAAGGTCGGCCACTGACGGGTGCCGAGGGCGCCCCGGCCACCCTGGGCGCCTGGGGCGCACTCGGTGGCGCTGCCGGCCGCTGCCTGCGCACCACGACCGCCACTCGCGGCGCCAATGGCGGGCATGTGTGAGTCAGCGGAGTCAGCGGTTGAACCGCAGCGACACCTCTCGGCCTCCGCTGGAGCTGTTGTCGATGTTGACCGGCACGCCCTGCTCCTGCGCGATCCGGCCGACCACGTCGTTGATGCACTGGTCGCTCTCGGCCTGCGACGGCAGCGAGAGGCATTCCTGGATCTCGCCCCAGTGCGGCTGCACCGCGCGGATCGCCACGAAGTACCCGACGCTCAGCACGCCCGCGAGGATGACGGCGATGATGCCGGTGACCAGGCCCGTCACGGCCATGCCCCGGCCCGCACGGCGACCCCGGTTGGGGGAGCGGCCCATGCGGGAGAGCGCGATGATCGCGAGCACGATGGCGAACAGCCCCACGAGCACCGGCACGAACGGGAACCAGAAGATCAGCAGCGCGATGATCCCGAAGATGAGGGCGGCGAGCGCCGCGCCGCGGCCGGGGGTGCGCTTGCCGGCGTACGGGTCGTCGTAGTCCTGCTGGTAGGAGGCGTACTGCGGCTGCTGCTGGTAACCCTGCTGGTCGTAGCCCTTCTGGTAGCCCTGGTTGCCGTAGCCCTGCTGCTGGTACGGCTGCTGAGACGCCTGCTGATACACCGGCTGCTGGTAGCCCTGCTGGTCGCCGTAGCCAGAGGACCCGGACGACCCGTACGGAGGGGGCGGCGGGTACGTGCCGCCGCCCGAGGAGTAGCCCTGCTCGCCGCCGGGCGTCCCGAAGCCCGAGTCGTAGCCCTGACCGGAGCCCGAGTCGTACCGCTGACCGGACCGGTCGCCGTATCCCTGGCCGTACTCGGCGTCGGAGTCCACCGGCGCCATCGGCCGGGTCGCGTCGTACTGCGTCTGATCGCGCCCAGGATCGTCGGCGCGGTACGCGCCATCACTGCTGCCGTATCCGCCATCACCGCTGCCGTAACCGTCGTTGCGGCTGCCGTAGCCGTCGTTGGGGTTGTCGTAGCGGCTGTCACGGTCGTCGACGTCGGGGCGGTAGGGCTCGGTGAGCGCGTCGTCGCGCGTCGAGTCGTCGCGGCCGGGACCGCGGGACGTCGAGCCGGAAGACCCTGGGCTGTCGCTCATGTCGCTGTCTCTCCTGCCTGCCCTGGCCGATCCGCCTGGCTCACCGGCCCTGGCAGATCGGTGGCTGATCCGTTGCGGATCGATGGCTGGTCGGTTGCTGATCGGGGGCTGAACGGGGCTGATCGGTGGTGCGGGCCTGGTCACCACAGTAACCGTCCGCTGAGCAACGAGCGGATTCGGCGCCCGGGAAGCGCCCCGCTAGCCTGAGGGGCGTGGCATCCGTTCTCGACGACATCATCGCCGGGGTCCGCGAGGACCTCGAGGCGAGGCAGCGCGAGGTCAGCCTCGCAGACCTCAAAGAACGAGCCGCGCGCCTGCAGGAGGCCAAGTCGGGCCTCGACGCACTGCGCGGACGGCCCGGCGGCGTGCGGGTCATCGCGGAGGTGAAGCGGTCGAGCCCGAGCAAGGGCGCATTGGCGATGATCGCCGACCCCGCGGCCCTGGCCCGCGACTACGAGGCGGGCGGCGCCAGCGTCATCAGCGTCCTCACCGAGCGGAGACGGTTCGGCGGCAGCCTCGATGACCTCGTGGCCGTGCGCGCCGCGGTCGACATCCCGGTGCTGCGCAAGGACTTCATCGTCACCTCCTACCAGCTGTGGGAGGCTCGCGCCCACGGCGCCGACCTCGTGCTGCTCATCGTCGCGGCCCTCGGGCAGGACGAGCTCGTCGGTCTCATCGAACGCACACGATCGTTGGGGATGACGCCGCTCGTCGAGGTGCACGACGAGGAGGAGGCGGAGCGGGCCGTGGCCGCCGGCGCCGAACTCATCGGCGTCAACAACCGCAACCTCAAGACACTCGAGGTCGACCGCACGACCTTCGCGCGCGTCAGCGCCGCGCTGCCAGACAACGTCGTGCGCGTCGCGGAGTCCGGGGTGCGCGGGCCGCACGACGTCATCGAGTGCGCGCGCCGCCAGGCCGACGCCGTGCTCGTCGGCGAGGCGCTCGTCACCGGCGGCGACCCCCGCAGCGCGGTCGCCGACCTCGTCGCCGCGGGC
>NZ_BCNQ01000152.1 GCF_001515525.1 Piscicoccus intestinalis NBRC 104926
TCTGAGCCGAACCGAAAATTGGTGACGGAAGCTGCTGCGAACGCGTGAATCAGGAACACGATCACGGGTTCTTGACCGGGGCCGCCACATCTTGGGCAAACCCTGACGTACTTGACGAACATTTGACTCAGCTGGGGAACAGAGTCGAAAAGTCGTTGGGTATCAAGGATTCAGGCGCTGTGGGAGGCGTCTGGAACGGGGGTTCGGGGACGCCCGCGACAACACGGGCAGTGGACCTACGGAAGGACAACGAGTGACCGCCATCGTGGACAACACGCCTCGTCAGAAGGCCCTCGGCCCGCACGACCTGGCCCGCCGAGTGCCCTGCACGATCTGCCTGGTGCAGACGGGGCAGCCCTGTCGCGACAACGACGGCACCGAGCGCAACGACCCGCACCACTCCCGTTGGATCCGCTACCAGCACCTCATGCGCCAGCGGCCGTTCACCGCCATCGTCCGCGAGGCCGTCGACGAACGGCTCAGCGTCGGCGACGTGCTGCTGTGCGTCGCCACCCGCGAACCGCGCACCCTGCGCGTGCTCGCCGACGGCCGCGGCAGCCAGGACGGCCCGGAGGTCATCGACGCCGGCGCCGTCGAGTTCCGCGCCTTCATCGAGGAGACCGTGCGCATGGGTCCGGGTCGCCACCCCCGCCCGCGCCCCAGTCGCCGCCCGCACCTGGGCGCCACGGCCTGACCGGCTCGGCGTCGGTCGAACCGCGGCCCAACCCCGCACTCCATTGCACCGCACGGGGTCGCGTGGAGTGACCTTTCGCGAGTGGACACCTTCATTGCGCCGCACAACACCGCAGTTCAGCGAGGCATAACCGCAGGCGGTCGTGTGCGGTGACCCCTTGAGGGTCGTCGAGAGGTCACCGCACACCGGCCGGGTCGCCTCACCCGGCGAGCACGACCTCGGTCAGCGCGGCCCGCAGCGACTCGGGCGCGTCGATGGCGACGATCTCCAGGAGCCCGTCCCGCGGATCCGCCGACCGCGCGATCGCATCGCGCAGCCGCGCCTTGAGCCCGAACGCCACCTGCGCCCGGTCGAGCACCTCGAACACGCGACCGGGGACGTCGTTCTCGGCGGCCGCGACGTCGCCGATCAGCCGCACCCGCGCGCCCTGCCCCGGCGGCACCTCCCCGATCTCCAGCACCATTGCCCCCGGCCGGGATTCGCGCGCCGACACCCGCGCGTCCGAACCCGCCGAGCCCGCCGAGCCCGCCGAACCCCCCGAGCCCGCCGAACCCCGCGAGCCCTGCGAATCTCCCAGGCGCACGAGCGCGCCGGTGACCGCCCGGGCGCCGAGCACCTCGACCTCGTAGCGCCGCCCGGCGGGCACCGACTCCGGGTGCCCCTCGACCGGGCCGATCGTCAGGTCGGAGCCGTCGAAGGTCATCGGCGTGAGCGCCCAGGCGTCGTCGTCGCGGTCCTCGGCGAGCTCGAACTCCCCGGAGCCGCCCGCGACCACGCAGACGCGCACGAGCCGCGGGTTCTCCACGCCCACCGCCTCGTCGTCGCGGCCGGCCAGCGGCAGGATCGCGCCGCGCCGCGCCAGCACCGGTAGGTCGTCGAGCGTGCGGTGCATCCGGATCCGCCGTCCCCCGGAGCCGGGCCGCCCCCCGGAGTACGCCAGGCCGGTGCGCACGTCGAGCCAGTCGCCGTCGGGCAGCCAGGCGTCGACGGCCGCCAGACCCGTCTCCCGATCGATGGGGGTGGTCACCGGGGCGACGAGGAGCGAGGTGCCGAAGGCGAACTGGTTCGGCACCTCGTAGGCGCCGGCCGCCCACGGGTGGTCGTGGTACATCGGGCGCACGAGCGGCTCGCCGAGGTCGTGGGCGCGCCGGTTCATCGTGTGCAGGTAGGGCACGAGCCGGTGTCGCAGCCGCAGGTATTCGCCCATGATCCGGGCGTGCTCGCGGCCGAACCGCCACGGCTCCTTGCGGTTGAACTCATCGAACGTCGAGTGCAGCCGCAGGATCGGGGAGAACGCGCCGAGCTGCACCCAGCGGGTCGCCAGCTCGTCGTCGCGGTAACCGAACATGTGCCCGCCGATGTCGTGGCTCCACCAGCCGTAGCCGATGTTGCTGGCGGTCGCGGTGAACCGCGGCTGGAACGCCAGGGAGGCCCAGCTGACGACCGTGTCCCCGGAGAATCCGACCGGGTAGCGATGCGAGCCCGGCCCGGCGTACCGGCTGAACGTCAGCGGCCGGGTCGCGCGCTCGCCCGGCCGACCGGAGTCGAGGAAATGCACGTGGTTGAGCATCCACAGCGGGTCGAGCCCGGGCATGCGCGAGTACGGCCCGGACTGCCAGTCCAGCCACCAGAAGTCGACGCCCTCGGCCTCCCGCGGGTGGTGCACGTGCTCGAGGTAGGCGGCGAGGAAGTCGGGGTCGGCCGGGTCGAACGCGATCGGGGCCTTTGTCGCCGGGTCGACGCCGAGTGCGCGGGCCAACTGCGGGTAGGCGTCCTCGTGGGCGCGGATGCCGTCGGCCGGGTGCACGTTGAGCGTGACCCGCAGGCCGCGCTCGTGCAGCCCCGCGAGGAAGCCGGGCGGGTCGGGAAACAGCTCGCGGTTCCACGAGTAGCCGGTCCAGCCGCTGCCGTAGGTGGGGTCGATGTCGACCGGGTGCCAGTCCATGTCGAGGACCGCCACGGAGAACGGCAGGCGCTCGGCGTCGAACCGGTCGAGCAGCGCCTCGTATTCGTCGGCGCTGTAGCGGTGGTAGCGGCTCCACCAGTTGCCGAGGGCGAACCGCGGCAGCACCGGCGGGGGGCCGGTGATCGCGTAGAAGTCGCGTAGCGCGGCGGGATAGTCGCGGCCGTGGGCGAACACGTACAGGTCGAGGGAGCCGGGCCGGCGCGGTTCGAGCCGACCGTCGCCGGCGAGCAGCAGCGAGCGGGAGTCGTCCAGCACCGTGATGCCGTTGCGGCTGAGCAGCCCCTCCTCCAGCGGGCATTCGCCGTCGACGGTGTCGAGGGTGCGCGCGGTGCCGCCGAGGTTGCCCTCGACGGGCCGGCCGAAGCGCCACACGCTGTGGTAGTTGCTCACCCCGCCCTTGACCTGCGCTGACAAGCCCTGCGGGGTGAACGGGCCGCCGTCGTACGACAGGTGCAGGGCGGCGGTGTCGAGTTCGAGGCCGTCCGTCTCCGGCCGGTCGCTGCCGGTCGCGGGCACGGCGACCCGGCGGGCCTCGAACGCGGCCGGCGGGGTGTCGCGATTCACGACGACCTGGGAGGCGCGGTCCTCGAAAACCCCGTCGGGGGCGTACTCGACGCGCACGAGCGCGGGGGTCAACACGGTGAATCGCGCGTTCCCGACCGTGACGATGGTGTCGGGGTGGGCGTGCGGACGGGTGGGCAGACGCAGGTGTTCGGGCAGGCTCACGGTCTCCTGCCTACCGCACCGGCGACCCCCGCACCACAGCGACGAGACCGGCTCAGCCGTTGGGCTCGAGCGTGACCTCCCCCTCCTCGAGGCGGCCGGCGAGCCGGGCGCTCTCGGCGAATTCGCGATCGATGGTCTCGTTGGGGCGGTAGGTCGCCAGGCTCAGACCGATCGTGACCGCGAGGTTGGCGACGAAGCCGGGCAGGATCTCGTAGAGGTCGAAGATGCCGCCGTCGATGCTGCCCCAGATCCACACGACGATCGCGCCGGTCACCATGCCGGCGAAGGCGCCGACGGTCGTCAGTTTGCGCCAGTACAGGCTCAGCACGACGATCGGCCCGAACGAGGCGCCGAACCCGGCCCAGGCGAACGCGACGAGGCCGAGGATCGTGCCGCCCTTGTTCCATGCCATCGCCGCGGCGACGAGGCTGATGCCGAGCACGGCGAGCCGCCCCATGAGCACGAAGAAGGAGTCGGTGCGATCGCCCTTGGTGAGGGCCTTGTACAGGTCCTCGACGAGCGCCGAGGAGGTGACGAGCAGCTGGCTCGAGATCGTGCTCATGATCGCGGCGAGCACCGCGGCCAGCATGAATCCGGCGACGAACGGGTGGAACAGCAGCTGCCCGAGGCGCAGGTAGATGGTCTCGGGGTCGGCGACCGCGGCGTCGGGGTGGGCGTGCACGTAGGCGACGCCGACGATCGCGGTGGCCACGGCGCCGCCGACGGAGAACAGCATCCAGGCGATGCCGATGCGGCGCCCGGCGGTGGCCTCCTGGGCGTTGCGCAGCGCCATGAACCGCACGATGATGTGCGGCTGCCCGAAGTAGCCCAGGCCCCAGGCCAGCGAGCTGATGACGCCGATGGCGGTGGCGCCGCGGACCATCGACATCATCTGCGGGTCGACCTTGCGCACCTGCGTGGCGACCTCGCCGAAGCCGCCGACCGCGACGAGCGCGAAGATTGGCACCGCGATGAGCGCGGCGACCATCATGAGGCCCTGCACGAAGTCGGTCAGGCTCACGGCGAGGAAGCCGCCGAACAGGGTGTAGGCGACGGTCACGCCGGCGACGAGCAGCATGCCGGCGCGGTAGTCCATGCCGAACGACCCCTCGAAGAACACGCCGCCGGCGACCATGCCGGAGCTGACGTAGAACGTGAAGAACACGAGGATGATGAGCCCGGAGACGATCCGCAGCGAGCGCGACCGGTCGTGCAACCGGTTCTCCAGAAAGCTCGGCACGGTGATCGAGTCGTTGGCCAGCTCGGTGTAGGCCCGCAGTCGCGGCGCGACGATCTTCCAGTTGACCCAGGCGCCGACAGTGAGACCGACGGCGATCCACCCTTCGACGAGGCCGTTCGCGTACACCGCCCCGGGCAGGCCCATGAGCAGCCACCCGGACATGTCCGAGGCGCCCGCCGAGAGCGCGGCGACGGCCGGCGGCAGGTCGCGCCCGCCGAGCATGTAGTCGTCGAGGTCGCTCGTGCGCCGATAGCTGTACCAGCCGATCGCGAGCATCGCGAGCAGGTAGATGATCATCGCGAGAATCTGGTAACCGCTGTCGCTCATGCGCCCTCCGTCGACCCGGTCCGCTCCTGTGCGGACGCTGGGCGCACCATACCTCCGCCGCACCGGGCACGGCGGGCGCACCGGACCGGGGCGCGCGGATGCGGGTGGCGCTTTGGTCGGCGCGGGCGGCCCGCCTACTGTGCAGGGGTGAGCACCAGCGAGCAGCCCGACGAGCCTGCCCACAAGCCTGCCCACGAGGACCGCGCGGAGACCGACACCGACGGCGCCACCGGAGGCACCACCGACGGCGCCACCGCCGGCGCCACAGCGGCGGCGCCGGCCCAGCCGTGGCCGGAGGGCTACGAGTTCGGTAAGCAAGACGGCATCTGCGCCTCGCTCATCGGCCTCATGACGCTGTACAGCCTCGCGATGATCCCGCTACGCCCGGTGATCCTCGGGCTGGCGCCGATCGTGCTCGTCACGCTCACCGGCTCCATGACGGGGCTCGTCATGTGCGGGGCGCTCGGGGCGACGGGCTGGGGCTGGTGGCCGGCGGCCATCGTCATCGGCACGCTGAGCGTCATCAAGTTCGACTTCGTGTGGTGGTGGGCCGGCAAGCTGTGGGGCGACCACTTCATCGCGAGCATCGCGGGGCAGACGGAGCGGGCCCGGCGGCGGGCCAAGCGGGCGGAGAACCTCACCCGGCGCTACGACATCCTCGCGATCGGCCTGGGGCACGTCCCGTTCGTGCCGGTCCCCCGCTCGATCGTCGCCGCGGTGCTCGGTGCGGCCGGCACGAGCCTGAAACGGTTGTTCCTCATCGATGTGATCTTCGCGTTCATCTACGCGTGCTCGTTCGTCGCGCTCGGCTGGCAGATCGGCGAACCGGCCGTCGCCGCGCTCGAGGAGTTCGGCAAGTACATGTGGTACGTCTCGATCGTGCTGCTCGTCGGCGTCTTCTACGTCGCCTACCGCAACGCCAAGAAGCAGTCCGCCCAGCGCTCGTGACCCACCCACACACATCGGCCGAAGGCTGCCCTTTCGGTCGAGGGCTCGTGCTACAGACCTAGCCCTCGGCCGAAAGGGCAGCCTTCGGCCGGTTAGGGGGACCGGTCAGGGGGAGGCGTCGACGTGGCGGGTGGCGGCCTCGTAGGCCTGGGCGACCGCGAGCACGCGCGCGTCGTCGCCGTGCGCCCCGACGATCTGCAGACCGACCGGCAGCTGCGGGCCCGCGCCGCCCTCCCGGCTCGCGAACCCGGCGGGCACGCTGAGCGCCGGTCCGCCCATCGCGGAGACGAGCGTGCACGAGCGCATCCATTCGACGTAGCTGCCCATCGGCTCCCCGGCGATCGTCTCCGGAAACCGCTGCTCGAGCGGGAACGGCAGCACCTGCGACGTCGGCGCGACGAGCACGTCGTGCCGCGAGAACCACCGCCCGAGCTCGCTGTGGAGCCGGGCCCGCGCCACGGTCGCGTCGATGACGTCGGAGCCGGTGAGCTCGACCCCGCGCTCGACGTTCCAGCGCACCTCGGGCTTGACCCGGTCGGGGTAGCGCGCGACGACCTCCCGCAGCGACAGCGCCATCGCGAGCGCCCGGGCGGTGTCGAAGACCTCGTCGGCGCTCCGCAGGTTCGGGCAGGCGTCGACAACCCGTGCGCCGAGCGACTCCAGCACCTCCCGCTGCGCGGCGACGACGGCCGCGACCGGCGCCTCCAGCGGCACGCCGAGCCCGAAGTCGAGGGTGAACCCGACGCGCAGCCCCGCCAGCGGCCGGGCCGACAGGTCGACGCGGGCGTCGACGAGCGCCGCGAACTCCGGGCCGGAGACGGGACACGGCAGCTCGACCCGCGGGTCGGGCCCGGCGAGCACGGACATCGCGAACGCGACGTCGGCGACTTCGCGGGCCATGACGCCGGTGCGCGCGAGCCACGCCCACGGGTCGCGGGTGGGCACGACCGGCAGCACGCCCGCCGACGGCCGGTAGCCGACGACGTTGCAGAAGGCCGCGGGGTTGCGCAGCGAACCGCCCATGTCGGAGCCGTCAGCGAGGGCCTGGATGCCGGTGGCGAGCGTGACCGCGGCCCCGCCGCTGCTGCCTCCGCAGCTCACGCTCGGGTCGTAGGGGTTGCCGGTGGCGCCGAACAGCTCGTTGAACGTGTGCGAGCCGGCGGCGAACTCGGGCACGTTGTTCTTGCCGGTGGAGTTGACGCCGGCGCCGCGTAGCCGGGCGATGACGAGGTCGTCGGTGGTCGGCACGACGTCGGTCAGCGCCGAACCCATCGTCGAGCGGATGCCGGCGACGAGGTGGGTGTCCTTGTGCGTCATCGGCAGGCCGTGCAGCGCCGGCAACTCCTCGGCGGCGGTGTGCGCGGCGAGCTCGTCGGCCGCGGCGGCCCGCCCCCGAGCCCCCTCGCGGTCCTCGATGACGACGGCGTTGAGGGGCCCGTTGACGGCGTCGATGCGCTCGTGGTGCGCGGCGAGGGCCTCCCGGGCCGAGACCTCCCGGCGCCGCAGCGCCCCGCACAGGTCGCGGGCGCTCCAGCGCCACAGCTGCGTCGGCTTCTCGCTCATGCGAGGCACTCTATGGCCGCCGCGCCGAGTCTCACCCCGGCAGCGCCGCGAGCACCCGCGCCTCGACGTGGTCGAGCCAGCGCGCCTCCGACTCGGCCGCGAAGATGAGGTTCTCCACGACGAGCAGCCGGCTCATCGTCTCGCCGGCGACCCCGTCTCCGGAGGCGGGCCGCGAGCCGTTGGAACCCGCCATGAGCCGGGCCTTGAGCCGCGTCAGAGACCGCAGCTGGGCCATCGTGGCCTCGCGTTGCGTCTGCACGATGACCGCGACGTCGACCCCCGGCACGGTGACGGCGAGCGCCAGCTTGATCGCCAGCTCGTTGCGCGGCGTGACGTCCCGGGCCACCGGGTCGGCCCACCAGCGGGTCAGTTCGTCGCGGCCCGCGTCGGTGATCCGGTAGCCGATGCGGCCCTCCTCGTCGGGGCCGCCGTCGGGCGCGACGCAACCGTCGCGCTCGAGCCGGCCGAGCGTGGTGTAGACCTGCCCGACGTTCAGCGGCCACGAGCCGCCGGTGCGGTCCTCGAACTCGGCGCGCAACTGGGCGCCGTACTTGGGTCCCTGCGAGAGCAGGGCGAGCAGTCCTTGGCGTACAGACATCGTTCCCTCCTCAGGCCGGTCGCCGGGTCAGGTCGGGCCGCGGGCGCACGAACAGTGCGGCGAGCGCGGCCGCGAGCAGCGGGGTGAGCACGAGCGCCGCGAGGATCGGCCACCACGGCACGACGACCCGCGAGGCGCTCTCGATCGTGATGTCGGACGGCAGGTTCGAGGTGGTCAGCAGCGCCGCGTAGACGCCCGGCACGGCGCCGACCGCGAGGCCGAGCACGGTGCCGACGAGGGCGAGCACCCCGGCCTGCGCCGCGGCCATCCGACGCCGGAGCCGGTCCGGCGCCCCGACGGCGGCGAACGTCGCCAGGTCGCGGCGGGCCTCCCCCATCGACAGCGCGGTCGCGGTGATCGTCGCGATGAGCGTCAGCAACGCGACGACGAGGAACGCGACCACCAGCAGCGTGCGGATCGGAGAGCTGTAGCCCCGCGCCACCTGCACCGAATCGAACACCGAGAGCCCGACCGCCGCCGCGACCGCGTCGGCCTGCTCCTGCGTGATCGGCCCGTCCGGCCCCTGCACGTACGCCCAGGAGGCCTGCGGCACACCGCCGAAGCGCTGCACGAAGCCCGGTGAGACGAGCACGTCGGGCCAGGCCTCGACCCCGAAGCCCAGCGGCGCGACGACGGCCGGCACCTGGGTGGTGCCACCGCCTCCGAGCCAGGTCGGGGTGGGGTCGTCACCCCACCTCGAGGAGCCGGTGGCCACCGTCATCGCCCCGCCCGGCGCGAACCGGGCGTCGCTGACGACGGCGCCGCCGGCGGCCAGGGTCTGTTCGGCGTGCGCGTCCAGACCGTACAGAGCCGCGGCGTCGGCCGGGTCGGCGACGACCATCCGGGACGGACTCGTCTGCGCCGACGCCCACGGGGCCGCGCACGGGTCCACGGGCGCGGTCGCCGGGCCCACCCAGCCGGGGGTCTGCACGACCTGGGCCGGTGTGCACCCGGACGGGACGACCGCGACCGTCGACACGGGCGTGCCAGGGGCGGGGGCCTGCCCGGAGAACCCGAACCGGTAGATCGGACGCACCCGGCTCCCCGGCAGCGCCGCCGTCACGGCGGGGGCCACCCGGTCGGCCTGCACCCGCGGCAGATCCACGGGCACGAGGGCCTGCCCCGGCGGGGCGGTCGGGCGGTACAGCGCCCGGTTGAAGGCGTCGGTCGAGGTGGCCGCGATGCCGAACCCGGCGAGCAGGATGGCCCCTGCCATGACGGCCGCGATCGTCGGGATCGCCCGGCCGCGCTGGCGGCCCGCGTCCCGCAGGGCGAGCCGCACCGGCAGCGGGGCGCGCGCCCCCAGGCGCGAGAGCAGGGTGAGCAGCCGCGGCGTGAGCAGCAGCGCTCCGACGACGACGGTCGCCCCGCTGGCGAGCACGCCGAGCGTCCACAGGCCGGACTGCGCGAGCGCCGTCGAGGGGCTGGAGACCAGCGCCCACAGCGCCGCGGCGCCCGCGACCCACAGCACGAGCCCGAGCACGGGCAGGCCACGGTGCGGCCGTGGCGAGACGACGTCGGAGCGCAGGGCCGTGGTGACATCGAGCCGGGTCAGGCCGCGCGCCGGAATGAGGGCCGAGACCACGGCGGCGAGCACGGCCGCGCCGACGACGACGCCGACCTCCGTGGCCGGCACCTCGACGGGGCCGACCTGGTCGATCCAGCGCAGGCGCAACGCGATCGGCACCATCGCCGCGCCGACGACCAAGCCGAGGAGCATTCCCGCGAGCGTGGCCAGCACGCCGAGCAGCAGCGCTTGGGCCAGGAGCGTGCGGCGCACCTGGGCCGCGGTCGCCCCGTTCGCCGCGGCGAGCGCGAGCGTGCGGCGCTGCCGCTGGGCGATGACGGCGAAGGCCGGGCCGGCCAGCAGGCAGCTGACGACGAGCAGGGCCAGGGACAGCATCGCGGTGGTCGTCAGCGATTGGCCGGAGTCGAATCCTCCGGTGCCCAGGCCGGACGCCATCCCGGGCGGCGCGGGCAGGCTGCCCGGGTTCTCGATGACCTCGCGGGAGAGCACAGAGAGGCCGTGCGCGTTGAGCGCGCGCACCTCGTCGGCGGGCACGGGAGTGTCGCGGTCGAGCAGGAAGTTCGTGGTCTCCAGCGCGGTGGGCGCCACGGAGATGAGCCCGACGCGGTCGGACGAGAGGGGCGCGGCGTCGGCGACCCCGACGATCGTGCCCGGCACGGTGGCGGGTTCGGCGTCGATGCCGGCCAGCGTCACCTGGCCGGAGGTCGGCAGCCCGAGCCGCGCGCCGACCTGGGTGACGACGAATTCGCCCGGCGCGCTGGGCCATCGGCCGGAGACGAGGGTGGCCATGCCGCGGGTGGCCGGGTCGGACATGTCGGCCTGGAGCGCGGTCGTCGCCGCCGGGCGGTTGCCGACGAGCACCTCGCGCTGCACCCAGGAGACGGGCACGACCCGGCCGCCGGTCAGGCCGGCCAGGGCGGTGCGCGCCTGCTCGAGGGTGGGGCGGTCGCTCAGGCCGGGGACCGGCTCCGAAGGGGCGGCGGCGACATCGCTCGCCCCGCACCGAGCCGGGGCGTCGGTGGGCTCCCAGCCGGGTGACGCGACGAGGATGGAGGCGTCATCACTGCACGGAACGACGGCCTCGGAGCTGGTGCCCCAGTTCGTCACCTGCACGTCGGACCGGCTCACCAGCAGCGCCTGCGCGCTGCCCAACCGGCCGGGCACCGACTCCTTGAGCGAGACCTCGTTGGTGGCCAGGAACGTCAGCCCGGCGACCATGACGAGCACCGGCAGGCCGACCATGAGCGCGATGAGCGCGCTGCGCCAGCGGTGCGCGCCGATGTCGCGGCGGGCCATGCGCAGGCTGACGCGCCAGCCGGCCCACCAGCGGGCGGCGGGG
>NZ_BCNQ01000153.1 GCF_001515525.1 Piscicoccus intestinalis NBRC 104926
CGCCTGCGAGCGGTGCAGCACCCGCAGCCCGGCGGCGCGGGCGGCGGCCAGCTCGACGTTGTCGTCGCGGATGGCCGAGGAGACGACGACGGTGTCGACGCCGTCGAGGTGAGCCGGGTCGTGGCCGACCCACACGACGGCTCCGTCGGCGCGCAGGGCGGCGAGCATCGCGGAGTCGCGGGCGTCGGAGCCGCTGACGGTCAGGCCGGCCTGCAGCAGCAGTCGGGCGACCGCGGACATGCCGGCTCCGCCGATGGCGAGGACGTGCACGCGGCCGAGGTCGGCGAGGGCCGGCACCGGGGCCTCGTAGTCGAAGCGGGCGCGCGCGCTCATGACCGGCTCCCCTGCCGCGCGGCGTAGGCCTCGTCGACGAGGTCGGCGAGCCGCTCGTCGGCGTGGCGTTCCCCGGCGGCGGCCGCGGCGGCGGCCATCGCGGCCAGGCGATCGGGGTCGCGCAGCAGCGGCGCGACGACCGAGCGCACCCACGCGTCGTCGACCTGGTCGTCGGGGGTGAGCAGCCCGCCTCCGGCGGCGACGACGTCGACCGCGTTGAGGCGCTGCTCGCCGTTGCCGATCGGCAGCGGCACGTAGATCGCGGGCAGCCCGACGGCACTCAGTTCGCACACCGTGTTGGCGCCGGAGCGGGCGACGACGAGGTCGGCGGCGGCGTAGGCGAGGTCCATTCGGTCGGCGTAGGCGCGCACGACGTAGCGGTCGGCCGGCGCCCCGGCGGGCTCGAACTCCTTGCCCTGCCCGCACAGGTGCAGCACCTGCACGTCGTCGCCGGCGACGAGGTCGGCGGCCGCCGCGCCGAAGGCGGTGTTGAGGCGTTGCGCGCCGAGCGAGCCGCCGGTGACGAGCAAGGTCGTGCGATCGGGGTGCAGCCCGAAGTACTCGCGGCCCTCGCGGCGGTGCGCGGCGCGGTCGAGGCCGGTGATCTCGGTGCGCAGCGGCATGCCGAGCACGCGGGCGTGCGGCAGCTGCGTGCGCGAGAAGGTCGTCGCGACGTACGGCGTGAGCCGCGCCCCGAGCCGGTTCGCCAGGCCGGGCCGGGCGTTCGCCTCGTGGATGACGATCGGCAGCCCGCGCCGGCGGGCGGCGAGGTAGGCGGGGGTGGAGACGTAGCCGCCGAAACCGACGACGACCTGGGCGTCCAGGTCGCGCAGGATCGCCTCGGTGCCGCTGACCGCGCCCCACAGGTCGCCCGGCAGCCGCAGCGCCGCCGCCGACACGCGGCGCGGGAACGCGACCTTGGGGATCGTCCGCAGTTCGTAGCCGCGCTCGGGCACGAGCCGGGCCTCCAGGCCGGTCGCGGTGCCGAGCGCCACGATCCGCGCCTCGGGCTCGCGACGCGTCAGCGCGTCGGCCAGCGAGAGCAGCGGCGAGACGTGGCCGGCCGACCCGCCTCCGGCGAGCAGGATGCGGGTGGGGCTCATCGACGACCTCCGGCGGCGAACACGGACAGGGTGCGGCGCACGACGTGCGGGCGGGCCGCCAGGGCGCGGCGGCACGCGGGCTCGTTGCGGGCGAAGGAGATCACCATGCCGAGGGCCGTCAGCGTGGTGACCAGGGCCGAGCCGCCGCTGGAGACCAGCGGCAGGGGCACGCCGATGACCGGCAGCACGCCGATGACCGAGCCGATGTTGACCATCGCCTGCACGAGCACCCACACCATGACGCCGGCGGTGGCGACCCGCACGAAGGGGTCGTCGGTGCGCAGCACGATGCGGTAGCAGGCCAGCGCCAGCAGCGCGAACAGCACGAGCACGGTGAGGGTGCCGGCGATGCCGAGCTCCTCGCCGATGATCGCGAAGATGAAGTCGTTGTGCGGCTCGGGCAGCCACAGCCACTTCTCCCGGCTGGCGCCGAGCCCGAGACCGCTCAGGCCGCCGTCGGCGAGGGCGAACAGGCCGTGCTGACTCTGCCAGCACTGGTGCACGTCGCTGCACGCGAGCCAGGAGTTGAGGCGGTGCATGCGGTTGCCGCTCATCGCGACCATGCCGATGACGCCGACGACGCCCACCCCGCCGGCGATCGCGAACAACCGGCCCGAGACGCCACTGGCCCACAGCAGCGCGGCGAGGATCGCCAGCAGCACCATCGCCGTGCCGAGGTCGTGCCCGAGCAGCACGAGGCCGACGACGGCGGCGCCCGACGGCACGAGCAGCGGCACGATCGCGTGCCGCCAGCGGTACAGGAGCTTGCGCTTGGTGGCGAGCACCCCGGCTCCGTAGATGACGAGCGCGAGCTTGCCGATCTCCGAGGGTTGCAGCTGCACCGGGCCGACCCGCAGCCAGTTGCGGTTGCCGAGCACCGTGACGCCCAGCGGGGTGAAGACGAGCAGCTGGAGGCAGATCGCGAGCAGCAGCAGCGGGATGCCGAAGCGCCGCCACGTGGCCACCGGCACCCGGCTGGCGATGACGGCGGCGACGACCCCGACGAACGCGAACTGCGCCTGCCGCAGGAAGACCCCGTAGCCGGAGCCGCCGCTGCGCATGGCCGACACGCTCGAGGCGGACAGCACCATGACCAGGCCGATGAGCAGCAGCGCGGCGACCACCGCGACGAGCAGGTAGTAGGTGCTCAGCGGCGACTCCAGCCGCTCCCAGAACGGGTGCGCGGCCGGCGGCATGCCGGCCACGGCCTCGTCGTCGCGGCGACGACGGCCGCCGCCGCCTCGGCCGGTGCGGGTGGAGCGAAGACCGGTCAGGCTCACGGGCGCCGCGCTCCCTTCGGGTGATCGGTGCGGTTCGGGCGGGTCACGGTCGAGCGACCCGGCTCACGACGGCGAGGCGCCCAGGTGGCGACGGACCGCGTCGGCGAACGCGTCGCCGCGGGCGCCGTAGTTGGCGAACATGTCCATCGACGCCGCCGCGGGCGCCAACAGCACGACGTCGCCGGGGCGGGCGTGCGAGGCGGCCGCCTCGACGACGAGGTCCATCGCGCCATTGTCGGTCTGCGGCACGTCGATGACGGGGACCTGCGGGGCGTGTCGAGCCAGCGCCTGCGCGATCTGCTCGCGGTCGCGACCGATGAGCACGACGGCCCGGAGCCGGTCGGCGGCGGTGCGCACGAGGTCGTCGACGTCGGCGCCCTTGAGCAGCCCGCCGGCGATCCACACGACGTGCTCGTAGGCGCTCAGCGAGGCCTGCGCCGCGTGCGTGTTGGTGGCCTTGGAGTCGTCAATCCAGGTGATGTCGGCGTCCGTCGCGACCGGCGCGATGCGGTGCGGCTCGGAGACGTAGCCGCGCAGCCCCTCGCGGACCGCGACCGGCGGCACCCCGTAGGCCCGGGCCAGCGCGGCCGCGGCCAGGGCGTTGGCGACGACGTGCGGCGCCGGCGGCACTCCGCCGCGGGTCAGGTCGGCGAGGGTGCCGAGTTCGGCGGCGCTCGTCTCCCGCTCGGCCACGAAAGCCCGGTCGGCGAGCACGTCGTCGACGAGCCCGACCATGGAGATCGCGGGCGTGCCGAGCGTGAACGCGACGGCCCGGGCGCCCTCGATGACGTCGGCGTCGACGACGAGCTGCTCGGTCGCCAGGTCCTGCGCGTTGTACACGCAGGCCACCTGGGTGTTCGCGTACACCTTGCCCTTGGCCTTCGTGTACTCCTCCAGCGAGCCGTGCCAGTCGATGTGGTCGGGCGCGATGTTGAGGCACACCGAGGCCAGCGGCGACAGCGAGCGCTGCCAGTGCAGCTGGAAGCTGCTCAGCTCGACGGCGATGACGTCGTACGGCTCGGGGTGCAGCACCGCCTCCAGGATGGGGGTGCCGACGTTGCCGGCGGCGGCCGCGCGCAGCCCGGCCGCCCGCAGCATCCCGGCGAGCATCGTCACGACGGTCGTCTTGCCGTTGGTGCCGGTGATCGTCAGCCACGGAGCCGGGTCGTGCTCCGGGCGCATCCGCCACGCCAACTCGACCTCGCCCCACACCGGCACGCCGGCGTCGCGGGCGGCGACCAGCAGCGGGTTGTCGGGCCGCCAGCCGGGCGAGGTGACGACGAGGTCGATGTCGGTCAGCAGGTCGGCGGGCCGCTTCATCGCGGCGACCGCCTCCTCGCCGAGCACGAGGTTCGCGTCGAGGATCCGCAGGATGTTCGCGCGCTCCTCGAGCGTCTGCCCGGAGCCGGTGTCGACGCCGAGCACGTGCACGCCCCGCTCGAGGAGGGCGTCGGCGGCGGCGAAGCCGCTGATGCCCAGGCCGGCGACGAGCACCCGCAGGCCGGCCCAGTCCGCGTCGCGGTGGGTCAGCCCGGGGCGTGGTTCGTAGGCGTCGGGACCGTCCTGCGCGTCCGCGGTGCCCGCCGTACCGTCGGTGCGGCTCATCAGGCTCCCCCGACCATCCACTCGGCGTAGAAGATCCCGAGCCCGAAGCCGACGCACAGCCCGGCGACGATCCAGAACCGGATGACGATCGTCACCTCGTTCCACCCGACGAGCTCGAAGTGGTGTTGCAGCGGGGCCATCCGGAACACCCGTTTTCGGGTCAGCTTGAACGACGCGACCTGGATGATCACCGACAGCGTGATCGCGACGAACAGGCCGCCGAGGATGACGATGAGCAGCTCGGTGCGGGTGACGATGGCGAGCCCGGCGAGCGCGCCGCCGAGGGCCAGGGAGCCGGTGTCGCCCATGAAGATCTTCGCGGGCGAGCCGTTCCACCACAGGAACCCGATGCAGCTGCCCATGAGCGCGGCGGCCAGGATCGCGATGTCGTGGGCGTGCGGCGTCGAGTAACACTTCAACGAGGTCGTCACCGGGTGACAGTTCTGGTTGAACTGCCAGATGCCGATGATGACGTACGCGCCGGCGACGAAGATCGCGGCGCCGGTCGCGAGGCCGTCGAGCCCGTCGGTGAGGTTCACCCCGTTGCTCGTTCCGGCGATCATGAGGTTGATCCAGACGACGAACGCGAACAACCCGAGGATCGGCCCGAGGGCCATGAGGTCGAGCGGGGTCTCCCGCACGAACGAGATCGCGGTCGAGCCGGGGGTGATCCCGTCGGTGTTGGGGAACTGCAGCACGAGCAGCGCGAACACCGTGCCGACGAGCAGCTGCAGCCCGAGTTTCTGCCAGGAACGCAGCCCGAGGCTGCGGGCCTTGCTGATCTTGATGTAGTCGTCGAGCCAGCCGACGATCCCCAGTCCGCACATGAGGAAGAGCACGAGCAGCGAGCTCGGCGACAGCGGGGTGATCGTCACCGTGTGCGCGAGCAGGTACCCGATGACGGTGGCGGCGATGATCACCGCGCCGCCCATCGTCGGGGTGCCGCGCTTGGTGTGGTGGGTCGTCGGGCCGTCGTCGCGGATGAACTGCCCGTACCCGCGCTTGACGAGGAAGCGGATGTACAGCGGGGTGCCGAAGAGGGCGACCGCGAGGGCCACCGCGTTCGCGACGAGTACGGACCTCACGCGTCCACCTCCGTGTGCACGGTCGTCAGCTGGTCTCCGAGGAACCGCAGGCCGCTGTCTCGACTCGACTTCAGCAATACGACGTCACCCTTGCGCAGCTCCGCGGTCAACAGGTCGAGCGCCGCGCCGGTGTCGTTAACCCAGCGTGCCCGCGTGTTGACGCCGGTGCCGCTCCTTGCGTAAGGCTCACCGTCCGGCGTGTCGGCGCCGGCCGCGATCGGCCGGGCGAGCTCGCCCACCGCCACGACCTCGTCGATGCCCAGCTCGCGAGCCAGCGCCCCCATCTCGTGATGGGCCGCCGGAGCGCCCGGCCCGAGCTCGAGCATGCCGCCGAGCACGGCCCACGTGCGCCGGGACTGCGCACCGTCTCCGTGCAGGTGCGCGAGCGTGCGCAGCGCCCCGGCCATCGACTCGGGGTTCGCGTTGTACGCGTCGTTGAGGATCGTCACCCCGTCGGGCCGCTCGTGCCGCTCCATGCGCCACCGGCTCGCGGGGTGGGCCGCGGCGAGCGCGGCGGCGATCTGGTCGACGGTCAGCCCGGCGTCCGCGGCCACGGCGGCCACCGCGAGGGCGTTCTCGACCTGGTGGCCACCGAGCAGCGCGAGCTGCACCGGCACGCCCGAGGCGTCGCCCACCTGCAGCGTGAACCCCGGTGCGCCGGAGGCGTCGAGCGCGATGTCGGTGGCCCGCACGTCCGCCCCCTCGCCGGAGCCGGTGCGCACGACGCGGGCGCCGGACGCGACGGGCATCGCGGACACGAGCGGGTCGTCGGCGTTGAGCACCGCGAGGCCGCCGGCCGGCAGCGCCTGCACGAGCTCGGCCTTGGCCGTGGCGATCACCTCGCGGGAGCCGAACTCGCCGACGTGCGCGGAGCCGACGTTGAGCACCACCCCGACGCTCGGGTGGGTCATGTCGGTGAGGTAGCGGATGTGCCCGATGCCGCGGGCGCCCATCTCGAGGATGAGGTAGCGCGTGTCGGGCGTGGCGCGGCACACGGTCAGCGGCACCCCGACCTCGGAGTTCAGCGAGCCGACGTTGGCGACGGTCGGCAGGTGCGACCCGAGCACCGACGCGAGCAGGTCCTTGGTCGTCGTCTTGCCGGAGGAGCCGGTGATCCCGACGACGACGAGCCCCTCGATGGAGTCGATGACGTGGGTCGCGAGCGCCGCGAACGCCTCCTGCACGTCGTCGACGAGCACGTACGGCAGGTCGTCGACGGGCCTGGTGACGAGGGCGGCGACCGCTCCGGCGGCCGCGGCCTGCGGGGTGTAGATGTGCCCGTCGGCGTGCTCGCCGATGCGGGCGACGTACAGGCCGCCCGGCCCGGCCTCGCGGGAGTCGGTGACGACCGGTCCGTCGACGACGACCTCGCCGGGGTCGCCGCTGCCTCCGGCGCTTGCGGTGCCCCCGTTGTCGCGACCACCGGCCGCCCCGACGGTCCCGCCGGTGACCTGCGCGATTCGGGCCAGACTCAACGGGATCAACGGTCTACCTCCGGGTCGGGGCGCGCAACGCCGCACAGGTTAGCCCAGGCGCGGCGGACCACCTGGACATCGTCGAAGGGCTTCACGACGTCACCGACGGTCTGCCCCTGCTCGTGGCCCTTGCCGAGCACGGCGACGACGCCCGCGGGGCGGCCGTCGTGTCCGGCGGCCAGGTCGACGGCCAGGTCGATCGCCGCCTCCCGGCCCGGCACCTCCCGCACCGTCTCGGCGTGCGGCGCGGCCTCCCGCGCGCCGCCGGCGACGCTGCCGCGGATCATCGCCGGGTCTTCGTGGCGGGGGTTGTCGTCGGTGACGACGACGAGGTCGGCGACGCGCGCGGCCGCGGCCCCCATGAGCGGGCGCTTGCCGTGGTCGCGGTCGCCGCCCGCGCCGAGCACCGCGACGAGCGGACCGCGGCTCAGCGGGCGCAGCGCCTGCAGCGTGGCCGCGATCGCGTCCGGGGTGTGCGCGAAGTCGACGTACGCGATCGGCGGCGACACCGCCTCCCCCGCGTCGGCGGCCGCCGGATCGAGCGGGGCCGGGGCGGGCGAGGTCTCGCGTGCGAGCTCGACGCGCTGCATGCGGCCGGGCACGGTGGCGGGCGCGTCGAAGGCGGCGACCACGCGCTCGACGGGGTAGCCCAGGTCGAGCAGCGCGATCACCGCGAACGCCGTGTTCGTCGCGTTGTGCGCGCCCGGCAGCCCCACCTTGACCCGCAGGTGCGTGCCGTCGGCGCCGGTGAGCAGCACCGCACCGCCGAGACCGGCTCCGTTGTTCTGCTCGCTGTGCTCCTCGGTCGCCTCGTCGGCGGGCACGGCGGTGATCGTCCAATCCGGCGCGTCTCCGTCGCCGGTGCCGGCCGCGTTGGCGACGGTCGTGACGGGGATCTGCGCCTGCGCGGCGAGCCGTCGCCCCCACTCGTCGTCGACGCAGACGACCGCGCGGCGGGCGCGCTGCGGCGTGAACAGCTGCGCCTTGGCCTCGAAGTAGGCCTCCATCGTGCGGTGGAAGTCGAGGTGGTCCTGCGAGAGGTTGGTGAAGATCGCGACGTCGTAACGCACCGCGTCGACGCGGTGCAGCGCGAGCGCGTGACTGGAGACCTCCATGCAGCACGCCCGGCAGCCGCTCTCGCGCATCACCGCGAGCAGCCCGTGCAGCTCGCTGGCCTCGGGGGTGGTGCGCACGCTCGGCAGCCGCTGCGACCCGACCCGGGTCTCGATCGTGCCGATGAGACCGGGGTGCTCCCCCAGCCGGCTCAGCGCGCCCTCGAGCAGGTACGCGGTGGTCGTCTTGCCGTTGGTGCCGGTGATGCCGATCATCACGAGGTCGTCGGCCGGTCGCCCGTAGACGGTGGCGGCGACCTCGCCGAGCACCCCGCGGGGGTCGGCGGCGAGCAGCACCGGCACGTCCACCCCGGCGTCGCGCGCGAGCCCAACGCCGGCCTCGTCGGTGAGCACCGCGACGGCGCCGGCGGCCACGGACTGGCCGATGAACCGGCCGCCGTGCACGTTGGCGCCGGGCAGCGCCGCGTACAGGTCACCGGGGCGCACGGCGCGGCTGTCGAGCGTCACCCCGGAGACGGTGACGTCCGGCGCGTCGCTCGACGGGCCGGTGCGCTGCAGGGTCACGCCGGAGACGGCATCGGCGATCCGGGCGATGCCGACGTCGAGGGCGCGCGAGGGGCGAGGGGTGGCGTTCACTGATCGCACGTTATCGCGCGGTGCCGGTCGAGGCGCCCTCCCCGGAGCCCCGTGTTGCGCTGCCCGTCGCCTGGTCGGTGCCATCGCCCTGGCGGCTGCTCCGGGCCGCGCTACCCGATGCGTCCGACGACGCGCCCGACGAGGTGCTCCGGGACGTCGACGAGCTGGTGGACTTCGACGAATCGGAGGACTTCGACGCACCCGAGGACTTCGACGACGAGCCGCTGGACGACACGCCGACGCGCGGGGCGGTCGGCGAGGAGCCGCCGACCCGCATCGGCCCGGCGGGCGGCAGCAGGCTGGGGTCGACCTTCTCGGCGTTGGCGGTGGGCTTGTCGCCGACCTGCAGCGGGAACGGGGTGCGCTGCACACCGGTCGGCGGGATGCCGTACTTCTGCAGCGCGTACGACATGACCTGCTGGAAGACCGGTCCGGCGGTGGCGCCGCCGTAGTAGCCGCCCTTCTTCGGGTTCTGCAGGATGACCGCGACGACGAGCTCGGGCTTGTCGGCCGGGGCGAACCCGACGAAGGAGGCGGTGTAGCCCTTGTACCCGCCGGCCTCCGAGTCGTAGCGCTGCGCGGTGCCGGTCTTGCCGGCCACCGGCACCCCGGCGATCGCGGCCTGCTGGGCGGTGCCGCTCGCGCCGACGACCGACTCCAGCATCACCGACAGGTCGGTGGCCGTCTGCTCCTTGAGCACGCGCGAACCCTGCGGCAGCGCCTGCGGGGTGACGGTGCCGTCGGCCGACGTGATGCTGTCGACGATCGAGGGCGGCACCCGCACCCCGCCGTTGGCGATGGTCTGGAACACCCCGGCGTCCTGGATCGCGGTCATCGACAGGCCCTGACCGAACATCACCGTGTAGCGCTGCGAGGGGTCCCACTCGTTCGACGGCTTCATGAGGCCGGCGGACTCGCCGGGAAAACCGACTCCGGAGCGCTCGCCGAGACCGAACGCCCGGAAGTAGTGCTCGAGCGTCGCGGGGTCGACCCGCTCCCCGGCGAGCAGCGTGCCGATGTTGCTCGACTGGGCGAGGATGCCGGCGGTCGTCAGGTACAGCGTCTTGTGGTCGTGCGAGTCCTTGAACGTGCGGTCGACGCGCTTGAGGCGGTTGGGCACCGTGAACGCCGTCGTCGGGTTGACCGCCCCGGTGTCGAGGGCCGCGCCGAGCGACATCACCTTCGCGGTGGAGCCGGGCTCGAAGACCTGCTGGAACGGCAGCGCCGAGAACTCGCTGTTCTTCGCGCTGCGGGTGACGGGGTCGAACCCGGGGTACTGGGTGACGGCCCGCAGCCGCCCCTTGACGTCCATGACGACGGCCGTGCCGGAGTCGGCGTCGGCCTCCTTCACCCGCTCCGCGATCGCGTTGTACGCGTACCAGGACAGGTCGTTGTCGAGGGTGAGCTTGAGATCGGAGCCGGGCACGGCCGGGGTGATCTGGCTGAAGCCCATCGGGATGACCCGGCTGTCGGCGGAGTACTCCCGCAGCGCCCGGCCGGGGGTGCCCTTGAGCTGCTCGTTGTGCAGCAGCTCCAGGCCGGCGCCGCTGCCGTTGACGGCCTGGCCGTCGGCGCCGACCCAGCCGAGCACGGGCGCGACCGGCGCGCCGCCGGGGTAGGTGCGCACCTCGGACAGCTCGCTGGAGATGCCGGGGATGCGCAGCGCCTCGATCTTGCGCCACGTCGCGGGCTCGAGGCGGGTGGCCAGCTGCACCCAGCGGGCGTCGCCGGTGAGCTTCTCCTGCAGCGCGGCTCGGTCCATGTTCAGCAGCGGGGCGAGGGCCTTGGCGGCGCCGGCCGCGCCGACGGTCTGGTAGTCGCCGTTGGCGTCGCGCACCTCGTACTCGCTGATGTTCACCTGGTCGGCGACGACGTCGCGGCGCTCGACGATGCCGGCGAGCGTCACGCCGTTGCTGTCGACGATGCGGCCGCGTTCGGCGGGCAGCGTCGACGGCTGCCCGGTGCGCAGGTCGCGGGCCTGCTCGGCGACCTCGGCCGCGTCGATGCCCTGCAGCCGCACGAGCTGGGCGGCGAACAGCGTGAAGACGAACAGCACCGCGAGGAACATCGCCCGCACGCGGTGCCGCGGGTTGGCCAGCGGCGCGCCGCCGGCGAGCGTGGCGCCGCCCCATCGACCGGAACCGCCCGAGCCGCCGGATCCCCCGTGCCCGCCCGAGCCACCCGAACCGCCCGAGCCACCGGACCCGCCCGGTCCGCGGGGCCCGCTCGGGCTCGGGCCTGCGGTCGTCGCCCCGCGGGACCGGCCG
>NZ_BCNQ01000154.1 GCF_001515525.1 Piscicoccus intestinalis NBRC 104926
ATGGGTCTGCGCATCCTGGCGACAGGTCTGCGCGGCAGCCGGGCGATGGGTCTGGCCAGCCGGGCGACGGGTCTGCGCGGCAGCCGGCCGACGGCCCGATGCGGGGAACCGGGCCGGCCACCGACTCCTGCGCCGGACCCGCCGAGGCGGGCGGCGATGACCCGGCGGCGGGCTCGGATCCGGCGGTAGGGTGCGCGTGCCGGGCGCCGCGCGCGTGTGCGGTGTGTCCGTTCTGCCGAGGCACGGCGGCGGCGCTGGATCCGCATGTGCTCGAGCGCGTCGCGGACGTCGCGACGTTGCTGGCCGAGGGGCTGCGCGCCGCGGCCCATCGGCTGTCCACCGAGGAGAGGGACGAGAGATGACCGCGACGGTCGGCATCGACATCGGCGGCACGAAGATCAGCGCAGGCATCGTCGACGGCGAGGGCCACATCGTGCAGCAGGCCCGCGCGGACACGCCGGCCACGGAGCCCGACGCGATCGTCGCGACCGCGAGCTCGCTGGTCCGGCGGCTCGCCGCGCACGGCGAATTCGAGGCCGTGGGGGTGGCGTGCGCGGGCATGATCGACGCCGAGCGCTCGATGGTGCGGTTCGCCCCGAACATCGCCTGGCGCGACGCGCCGCTGCGGTCGATGCTCGAGGAGCAGCTCAACGTGCCGGTCGTCATCGAGAACGACGCGAACGCGGCCGCGTGGGGCGAGTTTCTCTACGGTCCCGCCCGTGATGTCGCCGACATGGCGCTCATCACGATCGGCACCGGGGTCGGCGGCGGTGTGGTCTTCGACGGCGAACTCATGCGCGGCGCGTACGGCATCGCCGGTGAACTCGGCCACATGCGGGTGGTTCCCGGCGGGCACCTGTGCGGTTGCGGCAACCGCGGCTGCTGGGAGCAGTACGCCTCCGGCAGCGCGCTGGTGCGCGACGCGCGCGAGGTGATGCGGACGGCGCCGGGTCTGGCCCGCACCCTCAACGAGCTGGCCGGCAACGACCCCGAGGCGCTCGAGGGTCCGCACGTCACGAAGGCCGCCAAGGACGGTGACCCCGCGAGCATCGAACTGCTCAGCGACCTCGGCCGGTGGATCGGTGAGGGGGCTGCCTCCATCGCCGCGATCATCGATCCCAGCATGTTCGTGCTCGGAGGCGGGGTCGCCCAGGCCGGCGATCTGCTGCTGGAGCCGGCGGTCGCGGCCTTCCGCCGGAACCTGTCCGGGAGGGGATATCGTCCGGAGGCGACCTGGGCTCTGGCGAGCCTGGGCAACGAGGCCGGGCTCATCGGGGCCGCGGCCCTGGCGAGACGGGAGAAACGGTGACCTCGATCGACTATGCGATCGGCATCGACATCGGCGGCACCAAGGTGTCGGGCGGCGTCGTCGACGAGATGGGACGCATCGTGTGGCGTGCCCGCCGCGACACGCCGGAGCGGTCGAAGTCGCCTCGCGTCGTCGAGGACACCATCGTCTCGGTGTTCGAGGAACTCATGGCGGCGGTCACCGACGACCGCATGCACGCCGGTCCCGGGCAGGTGCGGGCCGTCGGCATCGGAGCGGCGGGGTTCGTCGGCGCCGACGGAGCGACGGTCGTGTTCGCCCCGCACCTGTCGTGGCGCAACGAGCCCTTGCGCGAGGGGCTCAGCGCCCGCGTCGGGCGGCCCATCTATGTCGAGAACGACGCCAACGCCGCGGCCTGGGCCGAGTGGCGGTACGGCGCGGCCCAGGGCGAGTCCCATCTCGTCATGATCACCCTCGGTACCGGCATCGGCGGCGGCCTCATCATCGACGGGCGGCTGCAGCGCGGCAAGTGGGGCATCGCCGCCGAGTTCGGGCACATGCAGGTCGTTCCCGACGGGCAGCGGTGCGAGTGCGGCAACCGCGGCTGCTGGGAGCAGTACGCCTCCGGCAACGCGCTCGTGCGGGAGGCCCGCTCGATGATCCTCGCGCAGTCCCCGGTGGTGCAGGATCTCGCGGCGCTCGTCGACGCCGAGCCGGGCGGCCTCACCGGACCGCTCATCACGCAGGCCGCCAAGGCCGGTGACCCCACCGCCCGGGAGCTGCTCGCGGAGGTCGGGCACTGGCTCGGCGTGGGGTTGGCGAACATCGCCGCCGCCCTCGACCCGGGGCGCTTCGTCATCGGAGGCGGAGTCAGCGCGGCCGGTGACCTGCTCATCGACCCGGCCCGGGACACCTTCCGCCGCAAGCTCACCGGCCGTGGCTACCGCCCGGAGGCGGACGTCGTGGGGGCCGCGCTGGGCAACGACGCCGGCCTCATCGGCGCCGCGGATCTCGCGCGGGTGCAGGCCTCTGAGGCCTGAGGCCGCCGGGCTGCCCGTCCGGGCTTGATGGGGTGGCTTGACGGGTGCGGGGCCTCGGGCTCCGAGCGGGCCGGGTGACTCAGGTGGCTCGGGTGGTTCGGGCGCCGGGGTGAGTCGGGCTCCGGGGTGACTCGGGCTACGGGGTGACTCGGGCTCCGGGGTGACTCGGGCTCGGGAGTGGTTCGGGCTCCGGATGGCTCGTCGGCGAGGGCTCGTGGCTCAGACGACGGCGCCGTCGTCGTCGTCCTCGCGCTGGCCGCGGCGCGGCAGGCGGGCGACGATGATCGCGAACCCCGCGACGGTCATCGCGACGGCCGCGCCGATCGTCAGGCGCGAGCCGTTCTGGGTGACCGCGAGGTACACCAGCCACAGCGGGCCGCCGATGAGCCCGATGAGCGCACCCCAGAAGCCGAGGTCGCCGGTGGGCAGCGGGCGCGGCGGCGGCGGCACGTAGTCCTCGTCGTCCGGGTCGTCCGGCGGGATGTGCACGCGCCAGTCGGTGGGCCCGTGCTGCTCGGGCCGCCCGGCCGCCTCTGGCTGCTCGCGTTGTTCGGGTCGCTCGGGCTGCTCGGACGCCAGTTCGCGCATCGAGCGCGACTCGATGTGGATCTCGTGAGGCCGGTCGGCCGCGGGCGGGACGTCGGTGCGCGACCGGGTCGGTTCGCCGGTGGGACGGCCGGTGGGTCCGTCGGCGTGCGCGCTGGCCCTGTCGGCCCTCTCGTCACTGTCGCCGTCGCTGTCGGCGTCGTCCATGCCGGCGGTGGGGAACCCCTCCCAGTTCGCGACGATGAGGTCGAACCGCTCGGCGAACTCCCGGTCGGTCAGGCTCGGCAGCTGCGGGCCCGGCTCCGGGCGCACCTCCGGGTCTGACTCCGAGCCGAACTCCGGGTCGAACGGGCGCGGGTCGGTCGCGTCCGGGTGGTCCAGGCGGTCACGACGGTCTGAGCGGTCGGAACGGTCCGGGCGGTCGTCATCGCCCATCGGGCACCTCCGCATCGGTTCGGGTGACGGCGGCGGCGATGCGGGAGACGAAGGCGACGGCCTCCTGCTGCAGCAACTGCGCGTCGTCATCAAGCGTGGCGACGTGATACGAGCGCGTCAACTCCAACCGCGTCACGTCTCGCGAGCCGACGCGGCGGTCGAACAGCTGCCAGCTCGAGGCCGGCACCACATGGTCCTGGGTGGAGTACGCGAGCAGCACGGGCATGCGCACCCGGTCCAGGTCGGCCACCGTGCGACGCCACAGCTGTGCCTGGGAGGCCAACGCGCGCAACGGGATCCGGTCGTAACACCACTCCGGCTCGCCGTCGGTGCGGTGGATGTCGTTGCCGATGCCCGGCAGCGACGGCAGCACCCGTGCCAGTAGCGGCAGCGCCGCCATCCGGCGATCGTCGACCCGGAACGCGGGGTTGACGAGCACGAGCCCGGCGATGTCGTCCGGATGCAGTTCGGCGAGGCGGGTCGAGAGCGCACCGCCCATCGACAGCCCGGCCGCCACGACCACCCGAGTGCGCGCCCGCAGCTCGACGAACGCGCGCTCCACCTCGCCGTACCAATGCCGCCAGGTGGTCGTGTTGAGGTCCTGCCAGGTGGTGGCGTGCCCCGGCAGCACCGGCAGCCGCACCGAGAACCCGGCGTCGGCGAACGCCTGCGCGAGCGGGCGCACCCCTTGCGGGGAGCCGGTGAACCCGTGCACGACGAGCACCCCGACGTCCGAGCCGTCGTGCGCGAAGGCCGTCAGGTCGGGCCCCATCGGAGGCGGCGCGGCACCGGTGCCGCGCTCCGGCTCGTTCATCGCCACTCCTCGCATCCTGGGCGTCGGCGCGAAGCCCGCGTCGACGCGGTGTCGGCCACGGCCGGCCCCCGGCCACGGTCGACCCTCCTCGGCCCCCGGCTCGGGTCGGCTCTCGGTCGGCCCCGGTGAGCCCCGGTCAGCCCCGACGGGGGCTCGATTCTGTCACGTTGGGTGTGCGGTTCCCCAGCGGTCACGATCCTGTCGGCGGTGGCCAGTAGAGTTCGGGCCGTCGGCCGACCCATGACCTGCGAGGTGTTCGATGCTGTACTGGGTGCTCAAGCGCGTACTGCTCGGGCCGCTGCTGCGGGTGCTGTTCCGGCCACACGTCGAGGGGCTGGCGCACGTGCCGCGGTACGGGCCGGCGATCCTCGCCAGCAACCACCTGTCGTTCTCCGACTCCATCTTCCTGCCGCTCGTGCTCGATCGTCGGATCACCTTTCCCGCGAAGATGGAGTACTTCACCGACCCCAGCGCCGTCGGTCGGCTCAAGGCGTTCTTCTTCCGCGGCACCGGGCAGATCCCCATCGACCGCACCGGCGGCCAGGCGTCCCGGGCCGCGATCGACGCGGGCCTGGAGGTGCTCGCCCGCGGCGAGTTGTTCGGCATCTACCCCGAGGGCACCCGCTCGCCCGACGGGCGGTTGTACCGCGGCAAGACCGGGGTCGCGCGGATGGCGATGGAGGCGGGCGTGCCGATCATCCCGGTCGCGATGATCGGCACCGACAAGGCCCAGCCCACCGGCCAGAAGATCCCGACGATCACGACGATCGGGGTGCGGTTCGGCGAGCCGATCGATGTGTCCGCGCACATCGGCCGGCACGACGACCGCGTGCTCCTGCGCAGCATCACCGACGAGGTGATGTCGTCGCTGCAGGAACTGTCCGGGCAGGAGTACGTCGACGAGTACGCCGCCACCCGCAAGGCCGCCCTGGCCGCGCGGGCCGAGGAGCTGCTGGCCGCGGCCCGTGCGGAGTCGGCGCAGGCGCGGGCCAAGGCCGAGGAGCTGGTCGCCGCCGCCAAGACCGAGTCGGCGCAGGCCCGCGCCAAGGCCGAAGACCTCATGGCCGCCGCCCGCGACAAGGCCCGGTCTCTCGACCTCCCCGGCCGCGACCGAGACGCCGAGGAGGCACCCGGGGACTCAGCTGAGCGCGCCGAGCGCTCCGCCGGGGAGCCCACCGAATCCGACGGCGTCGCCACCCGCGCCGACACCGGTGAGAAGGGCGCCGCGGAGGCGGCCGAGCCGTCTCCGGTGAGTCGGCAGCGGCTGGACGGCGACGGCACCGTGTACCTGCCCGAGGCGGGCACGGTGGAGCCGAAGGCCGCCGGCTCCGCAGACGGAGACGGCGCGAGGTAGCCGTGGCGGTGACGCCGCCGGAGGGCACGCCGGGCCTGACGCGACGACGGGGGATGCAGGCGCTGCTGCCGCCCGCCTATGAGCCGGGCGTGGACCACCCGTCGATGGCCGCCCTGTGGGACGCCGTCGACATCTTCCGGCTCCTGGCCATCTGTTACGCCGTCTACGAGTTCGCCGGGCGGTTGGAGCACGTGCACCGGCCGGTCCTCGGGTGGGGCGTGCTCGCGGTGCTGGCGGGCTGGACGGTGCTCATGCTCGTGCATCGCCGCCGCGAGCTGTGGCAGGTCTGGGCGGAACTGGGGTTGGCGACCGCGGCGATCCTGGCGACCCTGTGGGTCGACCTCGACTGGGTCCGCCAGAGCGGGGCGTCGACCGTGCCGGGCATCTGGGCGGGGGCCGTGGTCATCGCCTCCGGTCTGTACCGCGGGCCGCTGGCGGCCTACGGGGCGTGGCTCGTCATCGTCATCGCCGACCTCATCGAGATCGGGCTCCCCACCGAGGGCACGATCCACAACATCGTGTTGCTGTTCATCGTGGCCGGCTGCGCGGGGTGGGTGTCGCAGGCGGCGCGCCGCGGCGACGAGGCTATGCGTCAGGCGCTGCAGCTGCGGGCCGAGACCGCGGAGCGGGAGCGGCTCGCGCGCACCGTGCACGACGGGGTGCTGCAGGCCCTGACGTTCATCCACCGGCGCGGCCAGGAGGTCGGCGGGCCGGCCCGCGAGCTCGGTGACATCGCGGCCCGTCAGGAACGCCGGCTGCGCGACCTCATCGCCGTGCCCGATCCGGAGGCGGCTCACGGCGGCCGGCTCGACGTCACCGCCGCGCTGCGCCGTCTGGCCGCCGAGCGCGGCGACCACGTGCAGGTCTCCGGACCGGCCGAACCGGTGTCGGCTCCGGCGACCCGTGTCGAGCCGCTGACGGCCGCCGCGGGCGCAGCCCTCGACAACGTCGAGGCCCATGCCGGAGCCGGTGCGCGCGCCTGGATCCTCGTCGAGGACGAAGACGAGGAGATCGTCGTGACGATCCGCGACGATGGGGTCGGGATGGCCGACGGCACGCTGCAGGCGGCCCGGGAGGCGGGCCGGATCGGGGTGGCCGGCAGCATCGAGGGCCGCCTCGCCGAACTCGGCGGCAGCGCGGTGTGCCGCAGCGCGCCCGGCGCCGGCACGAGTTGGGAGCTGCGGGTCCCGCGCGGTGGGTAGCCGGTCGCGTCGAGGGCTGCCGGGGGCAGAGCCGGCGGCCGACTCGAGCCCCGCATGGGTGACGAGCGCCACAGCGGCGGCACAGGAATGCCACAGTGGTCACAGCGGCGCGAGTCGCACGACAGGCTCGCCAGGCGACGCCCGATCGCCGGGGGCGACGCCGCACCAGGGAGGACGTCAATGAGCCCGGACCCGAAGGACGTGCGCGTCGTCATCGCCGACGACCACCCGATGTGGCGTGAGGCCGTGGCGCGTGACCTCGCCGAGGCCGGTTACGTGGTGGTCGCGACCGCCGAGGACGGTCGACGCGCGCTGCGCCGGACGATCGATCTGCGCCCGGACGTGCTCGTGCTCGACCTCAACCTGCCCGAACTCGACGGCGTCGGGGTGTGCCGGGCGCTGCGCGACGCGCAGTGCGACACGAACGTGCTCGTGCTCTCGGCGAGCGCGGAGCAGGCCGACGTGCTGGAGGCGGTGCGCGAGGGCGCGACCGGCTACCTCGTGAAGTCGGCGCAGGCGCAGGAGGTCATCGAGGCGGTCGCGGCGACGGCGCGGGGGCGGGCGGTGTTCACGCCGGGACTCGCGGGCCTGGTGCTCGGGGAGTACCGGCGGATGGCGCGGATCGAGGATCGTGGCCCCTCCGGCGGCCCCCCGGTGCCGCGGCTGACACCGCGCGAGATGGAGATCCTGCGTCTGGTCGCGACCGGGATGTCCGCCAAGCAGATCGCCGCGCAGCTCGTGCTCTCGCACCGCACCGTCCAGAACCACGTGCAGAACACGCTCGGCAAGCTGCAGCTGCACAACCGGGTGGAGCTCGTGCGGTACGCCATCGAGCAGGGGCTTGACCGCCCGCAGGGTGCGCAGCCCGACTCGTGAGTCGCCCGGCGCCGGGGGCGTGGACCGCCCGGTATGCGACCGGGTTCCGGCTCCCGAACGGGTGCCGCCTACCCTGTTCGGGTGACCACGACTTCCGCACCGCTGACCTGGCCCGAGCTGCCCGCCAAACAGCAGCCGACCTGGCCCGACACCGACGCGCTGGCGCAGGTGAGCGCGACGCTGGGCACACTGCCTCCGCTGGTGTTCGCGGGGGAGTGCGACGTGCTGCGGCAGCGGATGGCCGATGCGGCCAACGGCGAGGCGTTCGTGCTCATGGGCGGAGACTGCGCGGAGACGTTCGCGGCGGCCACGGCCGACAACATCCGCGACCGCATCAAGACGCTGCTGCAGATGTCGGTGGTGCTGACGTACGGCGCGAGCATGCCGGTCGTCAAGGTGGGCCGCATCGCCGGCCAGTTCGCCAAGCCGCGCAGCAAGGACACCGAGACCCGCGGCGAGACGACGCTGCCGGCCTACCGCGGCGACCTCGTCAACGACTTCGACTTCAGCCCGGTGGCGCGGATCCCCGACCCGCAGCGGCTGCTGCGGGCCTACCACACGAGTTCGGCCACCCTGAACCTCGTGCGCGCCTTCACCCAGGGCGGATTCGCCGACCTGCGGTTCGTGCACGAGTGGAACCGCGGCTTCATCGCCAACTCCGCGAACGCCCGCTACGAGAAGCTCGCCAAGGACATCGACAAGGCGATGCGCTTCATGGACGCCTGCGGGGTCGACTTCGAGGAGCTGCGCCGGGTCGACGTGTGGGCCGGCCACGAGGCGCTCGTGCTCGACTACGAACGCCCGCTGACGCGCATCGACTCGCGCACCGGGCTGCCGTACGCCACCTCCGGGCACTTCGTCTGGGTCGGCGAGCGCACCCGCGACATCGGCGGCGCGCACCTCGATTTCGTCTCCCGGGTCACCAACCCCGTCGGCATCAAGGTCGGCCCGACCGCCGACCCGGCGGAGGTCATCGAGATGGCCCGGCTCGTCGACCCCGACGGGCTGCCGGGCCGGCTCACGCTCATCACCCGGATGGGCGCGCAGCAGGTGCGCGAGGCACTGCCTCCGATCGTGCGGGCCGTCACCGACGCCGGCATCGACGTGACCTGGGTGTGTGACCCGATGCACGGCAACACGTTCGAGTCCTCCAGCGGCTTCAAGACGAGGCGCTTCGACGACATCGTCGAGGAGGTGCGCGGCTTCTTCGAGGTGCACCAGGCGCTCGGCACCATTCCCGGCGGCCTGCACGTGGAGCTCACCGGCAACGACGTCACCGAGTGCCTCGGCGGCGCCATGCACGTCGAGGACCGCGACCTCGAGTTGCGCTACGAGACCCTGTGCGACCCCCGGCTGAACCACCAGCAGAGCCTGGAGCTCGCCTTCGTCGTCGCCGAGATGCTCACGCAGCGCTGACGGGCGCCGAGCCGGCCGACGGCGGGCTCCCTGGTCGGCATCGATTCAGGCGCGACGGCCTCGACGATGAACGGTTTGCTCCGGGTTAAAGCGATGCGGCCCGGGGCGGTGCGTTCGGCGTCGACGTCACGACCTAGCCTTGTCAATGTGGCGCATCGCGAGGAGGACCCGGCGGACGGCTACGCCGAGCCTCGGCCCCTGCCGCCCGGGCAACGCCGGGCGGCGACCTGGCGGCCGAACCACTACGGTCGAGTGCCGCGGATCGATCTCGCCACCTGGTCGTTGACCGTCTCCGGCGCGACCGCGGGGCACGTCGATCGCACGCTGTCGTGGGCGGATCTGGAGCCGCTGCCGCGGATCGAGGTCGTCGCCGATCACCACTGCGTGTCGCGCAGCACCGTGCAGGACGTGCGCTGGGGCGGCATCCCGTGTGGAGCCGTGCTCGACCTGGTGGAGCCCGCCGACGAGGCGAGGTACGCCATCCCGTACGGCTCGTACGGGTACAGCAGCATCATCACGATCGACGACCTGCTCTCGCCGCGGTCGATCTTCGCCACCCACCTCGACGGCGAGCCGTTGCCTCCGGAACACGGCTGGCCGATGCGGCTCGTGGTGCCGCACCTGTACGGCTGGAAGGGCCCCAAGTGGCTCATCGCGCTGGAGTTCTGTGTGGAGCCACGGCGCGGGTTCTGGGAGCAGCGCGGCTATCACTTCACCGGTGACGTGTGGCGCGAGGAGCGGTACGCGCACCAGGAGTAGGGCCCGAACGGCGGGCGCCGCGCGGGCCCGGGTCGCCCAGGAGTAGGGCGCCGGAGTTCAGACGATCCGCAGCGTGATCTTCGAGCCTCGGGGGGCGCTCTTGCCGCCGGCGGGGTCGGTGGAGTGCGCGGTGCCGAACAGCCCCCCGGCGATCGTCTCGACCGACACCGTGAAGCCCGCGGCCTCGAGCGCCCGCACGGCGGCGTCGCGGCTCTCGCCCCGCACGTTGGGCACCTTGACGAGGTCGGGGCCCTTGGAGACGACGAACGTCACCGCGTCCCCGCGCTTCAGCGTGCCCGGCCCGGGGGTCTGCGAGATGACGTCGCCCTTGTCGATCGTGCCGCTGAACTCCTCGCCGGAGACGGTCACCGTCACGCCCTTGTCGCGCAGCAGCTTCGCGGCCTCCTCCACCGACTTCCCGCGCCAGTCGGCCAGGTCGATCGGTTCGGGACCGCGGCTGACCGTGATGGAGACCGAGGTGCCCGGCTTGGACTGGGTGCCCGGTTTGGGGGTGGCGCCGACGACCCGGCCGGTCGCGACCGAGTCGTGGTAGGCGTGCCGGATCGCCCCGACCTGCAGGTGCGAGTCGGTGATGCGCTGCTGCGCCTCCTCGGGGGTGGTGTTCGTGACGTCCGGCACCGCGTAGCGCTCCGGGCCCCGCGAGACCGCCAGCGTCACGCTCGACCAGCGCCAGGCGCCCTGCCCGGCCTGCGGGTCGGAGGAGACGACGGTGCCGGCGGGCACCGTCTCCGAGAACACCTCGTCGACATTGGCGCGCAGATCGGCGGCCGCCAACGCCTCGGACGCGCTCGCCTGCTCCTGCCCCGCGACACCCGGCACCGGGCGCGCCGACGCCGGACCGGCCGCCACGTACCAACCCGCGCCCAGCACGAGCGCCAGCACCGCCGCGACGACCGCCTTCCGGCCGCGGCCTTCCGGCGCGCGGGAGACCGAACCGGCCCGTCTCCCG
>NZ_BCNQ01000155.1 GCF_001515525.1 Piscicoccus intestinalis NBRC 104926
CCAGCACGGACCGGTCAGGCTCGAGCAGTTGGCCGGTGACCTCCAGACCGAGGCCGTCGAGGCGGGTGAAGGTAGTCAGGTCAGGTCGCGTGAAGGTAGCGTCGGGCACGTCGAGGTCTTCCGGACGGGTTGTGTGAGAACTCCCATCATCGGAAGACCTCGACCCTCACCCCGACACCGACGCGCCGCCCCAGGTCACACCACCGCTACACCCTCATCTGTGAAGAGCCTCATAACGCGACGTCTATGTTTCATACAAACCGCGTTTGTGAAATCTTCGCTGCATCTCGACAACACCTGTCGAGATGCAGCGAAGAGTGCTTGATGTCGTGCGGGGCACTTTGCAGAGATCGGCTCGTCCGGTGGTTCGTGCAGTCTCCGTGCGTGGCCCTCCGGCGTGGTCTCAGGTGATTGTTTGTGCGCGGAGGCGGAGGGCGTTGCCGATGACGCTGACGCTCGATAAGGCCATGGCTGCGGCGGCGATGATCGGTGAGAGCAGGACTCCGAAAACGGGGTAGAGGACGCCGGCGGCGATGGGGATGCCGAGTGCGTTGTAGACGAACGCGAAGAACAGGTTCTGTCGGATGTTGCGCATGGTTTTCTCGGAGAGTTCGCGTGCACGGACGATGCCGGTGAGGTCGCCCTTGAGGAGGGTGACTCCAGCGCTCTCCATGGCGACGTCGGTGCCCGATCCCATCGCGATGCCCACGTCAGCGGCAGCCAGTGCGGGGGCATCGTTGACGCCGTCGCCAGCCATCGCGACCACGCGGCCTTCGCCCCGGAGCTTGGTGACGATGTCGCTCTTGTGGTCGGGCAGGACTTCAGCTTCAACCTGGTCGATGCCGAGCGTCTTGGCCACAGCGTGGGCGGTGACTTTGTTGTCGCCGGTGAGCATGACGATCCGGATGCCTTCCTCCCGCAGTGCCTTCAGCGCGGCCGGCGTGGTGGGCTTGATGGGGTCTGCGATCGCGAAGAGGCCTACGAGCCAGCCATCGGCTCCCATGTAGATGACGGTGGCTCCGTCGCCGCGCAGCTCGTCGGCACGGTCCCTGAGATCGGCGGTGTCGATGTGGTGGGAGTTGAGGAAGTCGGAGCTGCCGAGGACCAGGACTCGCCCTTCGACGGTGCCGATGACGCCGCGGCCGACTGGTGAGTCGAAGTCTGTGACGTCGGGGACGGGCAGGCTCCGGACGGTGGCGGCTTCGACGATGGCCAAGGCGAGCGGATGCTCGGAGGCACGCTCGACACCGGCCGCGAGGCGCAACAGGTCGTCCTCGGGCCACTCGCCGGTGGTGATGATGCCGGTGACGGTGGGCCGGCCCTCCGTAAGGGTCCCGGTCTTGTCGACAACGAGGGTGTCGACCTTCTCCATACGCTCGAGCGCCTCGGCGTTCTTGATCAGCACGCCTAGTCCCGCGCCGCGTCCGACTCCGACCATGATCGACATGGGGGTGGCCAGCCCGAGCGCGCAGGGGCAAGCAATGATAAGGACCGCGACTGCGACGATGAGCGCATGGGCGAGTTTGGGGTCTGGCCCGACCAGCGCCCATACGATGAAAGCGACGACGGCGACGACGATGACGGCCGGCACGAAGATGCCGGCGACCTTGTCGGCCATGCGCTGTATGGGGGCTCGGGAGCGTTGCGCGTCGGCGACCATAGCGACGATCCGGGCGAGCATGGTGTCGCGGCCGACCTTCTCGGCGCGCATGATCAGGCCGCCACTGCCGTTGATGGTGCCGCCGATGACGGTGTCTCCGCTGGTCTTGGTCACGGGCATGGATTCCCCGGTGACCAAGGACTCGTCGACTGCTGAGCGGCCTTCCTCGACTGTCCCGTCGACGGGCACGGCCTCGCCGGGGCGCACCCGCAGCCGATCCCCGAGTTCGACCGTGTCCAGGGAGATCTCTTCGTCATCGCCGTTGTCACTGATGCGGTAGGCGGTCTTCGGTGTGAGATCCAGGAGGGCCCTGATGGCCCCGGAGGTCTGTTCGCGGGCCCGCAGTTCGAGGACTTGCCCGAGCAGGACCAGGGTGGTGATGACGGCAGCGGCCTCGAAGTAGACATCGACGGTGCCCGCGTCGCCGCGGAAGGAGGCGGGGAAGGTCCCGGGCGCTACGGTCGCGATGACGCTGAATAGCCACGCGATGCCGGTGCCCATCGCGATGAGGGTGAACATGTTCAGATTGCGGGTGCGGATCGAGGCCCAGCCGCGCACGAAGAAGGGCCAACCGGCCCACAGCACCACCGGAGTGGCCAGGATGAGTTGGAGCCAGACGGAGGTAAGCGCGGAGATCAGGTCGTGCAGGAAGGGGATGAAGTGGCGGCCCATCTCGAGGATCACGATCGGGATGGTCAATGCGGTGGCGACCCAGAAGCGGCGGGTCATGTCGGCAAGTTCCGGGCTGGGACCGGTGTCGGCGGTGACGGTGACCGGCTCCAGAGCCATCCCGCAGATCGGGCACGGCCCCGGACCAGGCCGGCGGATCTCGGGGTGCATCGGGCATGTCCACTCCGCAACCTCTTCGTACACGTCCTGGTTGCGCGAGGCCGCGTCGTCGGACCCTTGTGGGGGCGTGAGGAAGCTGGCCGGGTCGTGCTCAAAGCGGTCGCGGCAACGCTCGGAGCAGAAGTGGTATGGCGTGCCCTCGTAATCGAGGGTCAGCGCCGTGGTCGGGTCGACCTGCATCCCGCAAACAGGGTCGGTCACGGACTGGCTGGTATTGGTGATGCTCTGGTGCTCATGGTCGTGCTGCATGTCCGGGTTCTCCTTCGGCACAACTCGTGACGCCCGTTGTGGTCGCCGCGGCTGGGTGTGGGTCAGTTGCGGCGGGCGGTGTAGCCGGCCTCGACGACGGCGCTGACGACAGCGTCGTTCGGAGACGTGACCACTAGTAGTGATGATCAGTTCGTCGGTCGCTGACCGTCAGGTCTTACACGCCTGGCAGTGCGGATGCCTTGTCGCGGACCCTGCTCTCGCAGTGGCCACAAGCCATTCCAATCACGGCATACGTCTGGGTGGAGTTCATCAGGTCTGGCCTCTTCTGTTCATCCAGGCCATCATCAGGCCCATCATGAGCAGGCAGCCGGCGGCGTAGATCAGGCCGCCGAGGCCGAGGCGGCCGGTGGCGATGAGGACACCGACGAGCAGCACCATGGGCAGGCACATCAGCCACATGAGCCAGTGATGGCGGGCACCGTGGTTCGTGCGTGGCGGCTGGGTGTCCTCAGGGGCCGACGTGCTGGTCGGGGTGGTGAAGGCGACGTACTCGTCGGGTCGTCGTGCCGAGTGGTTCATCGTTGATCTCCTTGGGGTTACTCCAGGGGCGTGCCGCCTCGGTGTTCTCAGCCTGGAAGGCCGTTGCCGAGGCGGGGCCGTGGTGACGTGAAGGTCTCGTCAAGATCGCGACGCCGGATCATGGCAGAAGGTTCTCGGTAGTGGTGCCGCCATCGAGGGTGCGCAAGACCTTTCCGTCGGCGACGACGACGATCTCGAGGCGTCCGTCCTGGCCGCGCCCCGCGTGCAGCGCCTCGGCGGCGCCGACGCGTGTGGGGTTGAGGGTCCAGGTGATTCCGGCGTCGCTGCTGACGCCCAACTGGCCGGTCGTGGTGGCGATGACCATGGTCTTCTCATCGGCCCAGGTGACCAGGAGCGCCGTCACGGGCGGGGACAGTGTTCGCCAGGTGGCCCCGGTGTCGCTGCTGGCCAGGAGCCCGGCTTCGGTGGTGGCGAGCAGTGCCCCACTGGTGGGGGCCGCAGCCAATGTGCGCGGCGGAGCTGGGATTGAGCGGGTGGTCCACGTCGTGCCGTCGGTGCTCGACCGAAGGACCCCGTCGAAACCGATGACCGCGGTGGATCCGGCGGTCAGGGCGTGGAAGTCCGACTGGCCGCCGCGGGAGGCCACTCGCCAGCTTCGGCCGGCATCGGTGGAGGTGATGAGCCCAACCGGCTGTGGGAGGTCGACGCCGACGCCGGGGTGTCCGGAGGCGTAGTACGTGCCGTCGGGAGCGACGGCAAAGCCCATGAGATCGATGACCGGTCCGTTCTGGACGAGGTCGCCGTTGACGTGACGGAAGAGTCCCTCGTGGGTGGCCAGGAGGAGTTCCCCTGACTTGGGGTCGCGGGCCACGGCGTGAATGTGGGTGATCGCCACGGGAGGCCGGCTCGACGAGGCCGACGCCGGGGACGAAACTGGCGCCGCGGCAGGCGACCCGCCGCGTGCCGAGGGGGTGGCGGTGCCCGGGGAACCACAAGCGGTCAGCACGGCCATTGTCGCGAGGGCGCTACCGGCGAGGAGGAGCCGACGGCGGGCGCGGGTGCTCACGTCGCGTACTCCAGCGCGATCATCATGCCGGCCTCGGCGTGGTAGATGTTGTGGCAGTGGATCATCCAGTCGCCGGCGTTGTCGGCGTCCAGGTCGATCGCGAAGGACTGCATCGGCGCCATGAGGACGGTGTCCTTGCGCAGCCCGGAGGGCAGGGCGAAGGTGTGCCCGTGCAGGTGCAGCGGGTGGGTCATCATCGTCTGGTTCGTGGCGTTGATCCGCAGCCGCTGGCCGGCCTTGACGGTCAGTGGTTCGTTCTCCCCGAACTTGGCGCCATTCATGCCCCATTGGTAGGGCTTCATCGAGCCTTGCAGTGCGAGGTCGACGGTGGCATCCGGGGCCCTGTCCGGTAGTTTCGCGGACTCCGCCGGCCGCAGCTGGGAGCCGATGAGGACCTGCCCGGACAGATCCGCCGGAGCGGCGTCGACGCCGGGCGCGCTGCCGCTGCCGGTGCGGACCACCGCGATCGCCTGGCCGCCGCTGGTCTTGCCGAACGGGCGGGCCACGAGCGGGAACACGCCGTCGCCGAGGGTGACGATCGCGTCATAACGTTCACCCATCCCGATGTAGAACGCGCCAGCCTCGGTCGGTTCGACGGCGTGGCCGTCACTGTCGGTGATCGTCAGCCGGTGTCCGCCGAGCGCGACGGTGAAGATGGTGTCAGAGGCGGCATTGATGACGCGCAATCGGACCCGCTGACCCGGCTTGGCGGTCAGAACATCGGGGTCGGTGGGTGGTTTGCCATTGATCAGGAAGAACGGGTAGGTCACGTCCCCGGCATCCACCCACGGAGGCGTCCCCATCGACATTCCGCCCATCGACCCATGGTCCATCCCGCCCATCGACCCATGGTCCATCCCGCCCATGCCGCCGCCGGAGGCGGGACCGCCGTCGGCGATGAGTTTCTTGAGGACGTCATCGGGTGTCGTGCCGGTGCCGTCGATCCAGTCATCGAGGACGACGATCCACTCGGCGTCATAGTCGCCGGCTTCGTTCGGGTCGTCGATGATCATCGGTGCGTACAGGCCTCGGTCGAGCTGGACTCCGACGTGGGGGTGGAAGAAGTAGGTGCCCGGGTCGGGTGCGGTGAACTCGTACACGTATTTGGTTCCGGAGCTGATCGGGTCCTGGGTCAGGCCGGGCACGCCGTCGGCGGCGTTGCGCAGCCGGATCCCGTGCCAGTGGATCGTGGTGTCGGCCGGGAGCTGGTTATCCAGGGACACCCGCAGGAAGTCCCCGGAACTGGCCCGGACCAGCGGCCCGGGGAGCTTCCCGTCGTACGCCCAGGTCGACACGGTTCGACCGCCGAGGTCGAGACTGACCGGCTTGGCCACCAAAGTCTTCTCGACGAGACGTTGGCCCGGCGACGGGGAGAGCGGGGCCGGGGCGCCGAAGGTGCGCGACGGCATACCTGCCTTCCCCGGCACGGATGTGGTGCATGCGGCCACGGTGGCGGTGGCGGCGATGCCGAATCCGCCGAGGAGGATGTTCCGGCGCGAGAGCAGGGGGGAGGTCATGGTTCCTTTCACGGTGGGGTCAGTGGCCATCGACGATCAGGCGGCGTCGTTGCTCGTACTCCTCGACGCTCACCTCGCCGCGCGCCAGGGATTCCTTGAGCAGCGTCAACGGATCGGGGCGATGCATGCCGCCCCCCTGCCGATCCCGGGCCGGGAGCAGGGCGCGAACCACCAGGACCACGGCGATCCAGAACGTCAGGGTTCCGGCGGCCATCAGCAGCCACATCCACCAGCCCATGCCGTACCCGTTGCCCCACATCATCGGTGCTCTCCTAACGCTGTCTGGTCGGCCTCGAGGAGGCGGACATGACCACTGTCCGTGGGCGACCTCAAGGCCCGGCCGTGGTCACGTTGAGATTTGACGAAGATCGTCCCCGAGAAAGGCCGGGAGTGGACGAGGTTCGCTCTTGAGCCGGGAGACTGAGGCGGTGAGCACGAACCCCACACCACCACCGACAAGGGTGCTGGTCATCGAGGACGAGACCACGCTGGCCGGCCTGATCGCCGCCTACCTGTCCCGGGCCGGGTACGCCACGACGACCGTCCACACCGGACCCGACGGGGTGCAGGCCGTGCGCGACCACGCCCCCGATGTCGTCATCCTCGACTTGGGGTTGCCCGGGCTGGATGGCATCGAGGTATGCCGCCAGATCCGAACCTTCTCCGACTGCTACGTCATTGTCGTCACCGCCCGCAAGGACGAGGTCGACACCCTCATCGGCCTGTCCGTGGGCGCGGACGACTACGTCACCAAACCGTTCAGCGTCCGCGAACTCCTTGCCCGCGTCCAGACCGTGCTGCGCCGCCCCCGGAGCGGGCCCACGAGCGCATCAGAGACCTCGAGCAGCGAAGCGATCCGAGTGTTCGGGATACTCCGTGTTGACTTTAACGGTCATCGCGTCCACTTGGCCGACACCGAGGTGGCCCTGACTCCGACGGAACGGGACCTCCTCATCACGCTGGCTCGACGACCCACGATGGCCTTCACCCGTCGCCAGCTCATCGATGACATCTGGGGAACCGACTGGGTCGGGGACGAGCACCTCGTCGATGTCCACGTTGCCCACCTGCGCCGCAAACTCGGCGACGATCCCGACGCCGGCCGCTACGTCACGACCGTGCGAGGCATCGGCTACCGGATGGGACAAGGATGACCACCACCCACAGCCCCTCGTCGACCGGTCTCGCGACCAGGCTCCTGGCCGGTCAGGCCATCGTCCTGGTGGCCAGCGCACTGACCGTGGGACTGGTCGCAGCCGTCATCGGGCCCCCGATCTTCCACCAGCACCTTCTCGAAGCCGGACACCAGCAGAACTCTCCCGAGCTCGTCCACATCGAGATGGCCTACCGCGACGCATCCCTCATCTCCGTTGGGATCGGTCTGCTCATCTCGCTGCTCGCCGCAGGCGCCGTCACCTGGTTCCTCACCCGCCGACTGCGCCGCCCCCTCGAGCAAGTCACCCACGCGGCCCGCGAACTGACCATGGGGCACTACGCCATCCGCGTCCCTGCGATCGCTGCCGGCACCGAACTCGAAACCCTCGCCGCAGCCTTCAACACCATGGCGGCCCGACTCGACAGCGTCGAAGACACCCGTCGCAGAATGCTCTCGGACCTGGCCCACGAACTCCGCACCCCCATCGCCACCATCAGCGCGTACCACGAAGGCCTCCACGATGGCGTAACCAGCCTCGGTCCCGAGTCCAGGGCCGCACTGGAGGAACAGACCCAACGGCTGGCCCGTCTCGCCGACGACATCGACGAAGTCTCCACCGCAGAGGAAGGCCGACTTGCGCTCGACCTCCGCAGCCACCATGTCACCGACCTGCTCTGGGCCGCACACGAAGGCATGCGCGACCGGTACGCCACCAAAGGCGTGAATCTCCTCATCGACGAGCGATCAGTGGCCGGACGCCAGGTACTGGTGGACAGAAGCCGCATCGGACAGGTCCTGACCAACCTCCTGAACAATGCCCTACGCCACACCCCGGCTGGCGGCACCGTCATGATTTCGGCGGCCGGCGATCGCGACCAAGTCGGCATCACCGTCAGCGACAACGGTGACGGCATGACGCCCGAGCAACTCGACCACGCCTTCGAGCGGTTCTACCGAGGCGACGCAGCACGCACCCGGGACCGCACCGGCTCAGGCATCGGCCTGACGATCAGCCGGGCCATCATCAACGCCCACGGCGGCAGCCTCACCGCAGCCAGCGCAGGCCCGGACCACGGCAGCACGCTCACCATCAACCTGCCTACCCCGTAGCAGCACCCCAAATCAGCGCCTCAGCCTCCTTGACCGCGAGCGACGCCGACCTGACGGCTCATCCAATCCGAGGTGTAGGTGGGCCTGAGGGTATGGCGCGTCGGTGACTGGGTTGGCGTCAAGGTCTCCCTGAGGATGGAAGTTCTCACACTCCCCATCCGCAATACCTTCCCCGGAGGGGGGAACCCCCAGATGCGCCTGACGCTACCTTCACTTCGCCCGACCTGACCGTGTTCACCGGTCTCGATCATCTGGGGTTGGAAGTCACCGGGCATCCGGTAAAGACGCAGAACGCGGTCCAGGCCTGCCGTGTCGTCGAGCCCGACGACTGGTGCCACCGGTGTGGAGAGCAGGGCGTGGCTCGGGGGAAACGGTGCAGCGACAGCTGGCGCATGTGCCGTTCGGGTGGCGACCGCCGATGCTGTTGGTCACGGTGCGTCGCTACAGGTGCACCGGGTGAGGTCATGTGTGGCGTCAGGACCCCTCGCAGGCGGCGATGCCGGGGGCGAAGATCTCCCGGGCCTGGGTGGCGTGGGCACTGGCTGGCCCTGGGGTGAGGTCGTAATGCTTTACTACTCTCGTGACCCGCCAGTCTTCCGTTCATCCGTCCCGGAGTCAGGTGCTCGGTTCTGCGATCGCCCAAGCGCGTCGGGAGTTCGCCATGACGCAGGGGCAACTCGCAATCGCCTCCGGGGTGGGACTTGAGACATTGCGAAAGCTCGAGCAGGGGCACGTCGAACAGCCTGGAGTGTTTCGGATCGCCGCCATCGCGGACGCCCTGAAGACGACCGTGGACGCGCTGCTGCCGGCGCGACCGAATCGAGTGTCGTCCGTTGGGTATGAAGGCTGCGAGATCACAACCTTCATCGACGCGATCCAAGCGGCCGGCATTGATCTGGTCGCCGACGTCCGCCTCACACCGTTGAGCCGGAAGCAGGGGTTCAGCAAGGCGCGCCTGGGCGCGGCTCTCGGAGACATAGGGGTGCGATACGAACATCTGCGGTCTTTGGGGAATGCCAAGGAGAACCGGCCACTGTTTGCCGGCGCAGAGTTGGAGGTCGGGCGGGCACGCTATCGGGCTGGCCTTCGGACCCCCGAGGCGCGGCACGCGCTCGGTGAGCTCGCCTCTTGGAGGCAGGAGCATCATGTCGCTCTGCTCTGCTTCGAGAGGGACGAGGAGCGGTGCCATCGCTCAGTCGTGCTCGAGGAGCTCGCTCAGTTGGGGTAGTACACACCGAGCACGTGGAACACGTGGTGGCGTTTGGCTTGGTTGCCCACAAAGAAGGCGGGTGTCCGGGGCGGCTTGAACATAATGTCGACGAACCGCTCCTTGAGCGCGGCGCGGACAGCGGCCTCGGTGCTGTTACCGAGGCGGCGTTGGAGCGCTACGAACTCCCAGTCGATGATGCTCTGGTCGTGGCTCTTGCATTGAGGGTCGTAGCATTTCCATCGGTAGTGACCCTCGAGTCGTGGAGCCTGGAGCGGGCTCTTGTCTGAGTCGTCGAACAAGTCCATCTGGTTCACGTACGCGTCGATCTTGGCCTGTTCTTCTGGCGTCCAGCCGGCGTGATCAGTGATCCGCAGATCGATCAGTTCCCGTACAGGGACGAGCCCGAGCGATGGCGCCGCCGATGCCTGCTGGTTCTGCCGGTTCAGTTCGCACATGGTGTCCACAGTCGTTGGGTCGAGAAGTGCACGACGACGCTTCCAGGGATCGAGGTGGTCGATCACGACCATGGTGGACATATCCGGTTGCCATGACTCGACACGGGAGTCGCCGGTGGCGGGCGTGGCCCTGACTCGGATGATGTCGTATTTCTTGAACTTCTGGTCCTGCTCGAGGAATCGGAAGTTGATGGGGTACAGGCGGATCCAGCGCGCTTCTGTGCGGCCGCGGGAAAGCCCAAGGCCGGCCACGCATACAGTCTCGCCCGCTTTCGCTGACGGGTTGGGCGCGGCTTTGACGGTGATGAGGACCTCCAGTTCGTCCGGGCGGGCGGGCTTTGGAACCTCCCGGTCTGGCCCGCCGAACAGAGCACCTTGGCTGGGCACGTCAGCCCTTCTCTCGGTCGAGTCTGGCGAGCATGTAGTCCGCGACTGTGGCGGCTTCGCGGACGACGAGCATGGCGAGATCCTCGGAGACACCGCTGGGCAGAGTCCGGCCGTGGCCTGTTCCTTGCAGGTTGCGTAGCTTGTTGATCTGGTCGGCAATGTTCCAGGTTGACTGATGGATTGCGCGAATGGCTTCGACGCCCGGCAGGTTGGGGTCGACCTGCTGGGGCAGCACGCCGAGCCGCTCCCTGGCGAGGTGCCATAACTGGTCGTATGACATCTTGTTGCCCACCGGAATGCCGAGCTCTTCTAGGACGAATTTCGACACAGACTCCAGGAGTTCCTTGGCGGTCCCGATGAGCAGCGCCGGGTCACTGGTGGAGCGACGAAGGCGATCGACCTGCTCCTCGAGGGCTGGCCGGCCACCGGTGT
>NZ_BCNQ01000156.1 GCF_001515525.1 Piscicoccus intestinalis NBRC 104926
CGCGCCACGGCCCGCCGGCGCGCCGAGTACGAGCTGGTGTTCCGCGGGGCGCGGGTGCTGACGCCCGCCGGGGAGGCGGCCCGTGAGGTCGGGGTGCGCGACGGCAAGATCCTCGCGCTCGAGCCGCTCGGGTCGCACCTGCGGGCCGACACGATCGTGGAGCTCACGGACGACGAGGTGCTGATCCCGGGGCTCGTCGATGCGCACGTGCACGTCAACGAGCCGGGCCGCACGCAGTGGGAGGGTTTCGCGACGGCCACGAAGGCGGCGGCCGCGGGCGGGGTGACGACGATCCTCGACATGCCGCTGAACTCGATCCCGTCGACGGTCAACGGTCCGGCGCTGGAGTACAAGCGGCTCGTCGCGCGGCCGCAGTCGTTCGTCGACGTCGGCTTCTGGGGCGGCGCGGTGCCCGGCAACCTCGGCGACCTGCGCGAGTTGCACGACGACGGGGTCTTCGGTTTCAAGTGCTTCCTGCTGCACTCCGGCGTCGATGAGTTTCCGCCGCTGGGGCCCGACGACCTGGAGACGTACCTGCAGGAGCTGGCCGGCTTCGACGGGCTGATGATCGTGCACGCGGAGGACTCCCGGGCGATCGACCGGGCACCGGCCCCCGAGGGCGACCGCTACGCCCGGTTCCTCGCCTCGCGCCCGCGCGGCGCGGAGAACCTCGCGATCGCGCAGGTCATCGAGCGCACCCGCTGGACCGGGGCCAAAGCGCACATCCTGCACCTGAGCAGCTCCGACGCGCTGCCGATGATTCGCTCGGCGAAGGCCGACGGGGTCGACCTCACGGTGGAGACCTGCCCGCACTACCTGTCGCTCGTCGCGGAGGAGATCCCCAACGGCGCCACGGCGTACAAGTGCTGCCCGCCGATCCGCGAGGTCGGCAACCGGGAACTGCTGTGGGACGGGCTCATCGACGGCACGATCGACTACATCGCCTCCGACCACTCCCCCTCGACGCTGGACCTCAAAGAACTGGAGACGGGTGACTTCGGCACCGCGTGGGGCGGGATCGCCTCGGTGCAGCTGACGCTGTCGGTGATCCTCACCGAGGCCCGCCGCCGCGGCGTCTCCCTCGACCAGGTCGTCCAGTGGATGTCGACCCGCCCCGCCGAGCGCGTCGGGCTGCGGCACAAGGGGCGGCTGGCCGTCGGCTACGACGCCGACCTCGCCGTGCTGGCTCCGGACGAGGCGTTCGTCGTCGACGTCAAGCGGCTGCACCACCGCAACCCGCTGACCCCGTACGACGGGGCCACCCTCTCCGGGCGCGTTCGCGCGACCTACCTGCGTGGCCAACGCGTCGACTTCCAGCAGCCCACCGGCCGCCTCCTGCGCCGCGGCGAGGCGTAACTTCCCTCAAAACTGCGTGTCGTGGTCGGAACTGCTGTTCGTGTCGCAGTCCTCACCACGACCCGCAGTTTTCACGGTCGGGGGTTGGGATCGGGCAGGGAGAGCGAGTGCCCGGTCACGGGGCCGCGAGGTGGGCACCCCGGCTCCGTGGGTAACCTCGACACCCGTGGGCACCCCGGCCAAACCGCTTCGTGAACTCGTCCATCCGACGTGGGCCGATGCCCTGGAGCCGGTGGCCGACGAGGTGACGCGTCTCGGAGCCTTCCTGCGCGAAGAGATCGCCTCCGGCCGCGGCTACCTGCCCGGCGGCGCCCACATCCTGCGTGCCTTCGAGCGCCCGCTGCCCGACGTGCGGGTGCTCATCGTCGGCCAAGACCCTTATCCCACACCGGGACACGCGGTCGGGCTGTCGTTCTCGGTCGCTCCCGACGTGCGCCCGATCCCGCGCAGCCTCGTCAACATCTACGCCGAGCTCGTCGACGACCTCGGGGTGCCGATGCCCGCCAACGGCGACCTGTCGCCGTGGGCCGAGCAGGGCGTCATGCTGCTCAACCGGGTGCTCACCGTGCGCCCCGGCGCCCCCGCCAGCCACCGCGGCAAGGGCTGGGAGACGGTGACGCAGCGGGCCATCGAAGCGCTCGCCGAGGCCGCCGGCGCGGGCCAACCGCTCGTGGCGATCCTGTGGGGCCGCGACGCCCGCAACCTCACCCCGATGCTCGGGCGGGTGCCGCGGATCGAGAGCGCCCACCCGTCTCCGATGTCGGCGCGCAACGGCTTCTTCGGGTCGAGACCGTTCAGCCGCGCCAACGACCTGCTCGCCCGCCAGGGCGCCGACCCGATCGACTGGAGACTCTCGTGACCGACTCCCCTCGCGTGTGGAATCGCTATGTCGCCATTGGGGATTCGTTCACCGAGGGGATGTCCGACCCGGACCCGTCGCAGCCGGGCGCCTACATCGGCTGGGCCGACCGTCTCGCGGTGGCGCTCGCCGACGTCGCCGGCAGCGAGTTCGCCTACGCCAACCTTGCGATCCGGGGCCGCAAGCTCGCCGACATCACGCAGCGGCAGCTGCCGTTGGCCCTCGAGCTGGCTCCCGACCTCGTGAGCATCGTCGGTGGCGGCAACGACATCCTGCGGCCGCGGGCCGACATCGAGGCCCTCGCGGCGCAGCTCGAGGACGCGGTGGCGCGCATCCGCGCGACCGGCGCCGACGTGCTGCTGGCCACCCCGACCGACCCGCGAGAGGCCCCGCTGCTCAAGCACATTCGCGGCCGCCACGCGACCTATGCGGCACACATCTGGAGAATCGCGCGGCGGCACGGCTGCGCGGTGATCGACCAGTGGGGCATGGACTCGCTGCGGGACTGGCGGATGTGGGGCGAGGACCGCATCCACCTGTCGACCGACGGCCACAAACGCGTCGCGCAGGCCGCGTTCGCCGCGCTCGGGCTGTCGGCGCCCGACGGCGACTGGGCCGCGGCGGCGCCCGGCAAGGTCACCCTCTCCCGCGCCGACCAGCGCCGCGCCGACCGCGCCTGGGCCCGAACGCATCTCGCACCGTGGGTGCAGCGCCGCCTCACCGGCCGCTCCTCCGGAGACGGTCGCGACCCCAAGCGCCCCGCCCTCGGCCCGCTGGATCCGTTGCGCTGATGAGCCTCTGACCACTGGTTTTACCGACCGCCGGATATCGGACGCGTCGGATGCGACGATGTCTTGACGTTCCCACGGAGGTCGGTATGTCAGGTATCCGCAGTGTGGCGGTGGTCGGGGCAGGCATGGCCGGGCTGGCGACGGCTTGGCACCTACAGGAACGCGGCGCGCAGGTGACGGTGTTCGACCGCGGCGAGCCGGGCGCCGGCTCGTCGTGGGGCAACGCAGGCTGGCTGACGCCGGCGATCGCGACGCCGCTGCCGGAGCCCGCGGTGCTGCGGTACGGCGTGCGTGCGCTCGCGAGCCCGAGTTCTCCGGTATACGTGCCACCGACGGCCGATCCGCGGCTGGCCCGCTTCGTCGCGGGGTTCGTGCGACACAGCACGACCGGCCGCTGGCAGCGGGCGATGACGGCGCTGTTGCCGCTCAACGAGCGCGCGCTCGAGGCGTTCGAGCGCCTCGAGGCCGGTGGCGTGGCCGCGAGCACCGCCCCGGCCGACCCGTTCATCGCCGGCTACAGCGACGTACGCAACGTCAAGGTGCTGCTCGACGAGTTCGCCGACATCGCCGAGGCCGGCGGCACCGTGGACCACGAGCTGATCTCCGGTCAGGAGGCGCGCCGGCTCGAACCCACCGTCTCCGAGGGAGTCGAGGCGGCCATCCTCATCCGCGGCCAGCGCTACCTGCATCCGATCGAATTCGTCGCGGCGGTCGCGGAGTCGGTGCGCGGCCGCGGCGGCGACATCGTCACCGGCACCTCGGTGCGCTCGGTCGACGACATCGGCGCGGCCGGGGTGCGGCTGCGGACGGGAGACACGGCGGCCGGACCGTTCGACGCGGTCGTCATCGCCAACGGCGCCTGGCTCAACGACCTCGTGAGACCCTTCGGCGTCCGGCACGTCGTGCAGGCCGGGCGCGGCTACTCGTTCAGCGTGCCGGCGCAGTCGGTACCGCGCAGCCCGCTGTACTTCCCGGAGGTGCGGGTAGCGTGCACGCCGCTGGGCAACCGGCTGCGGGTCGCCGGGATGATGGAGTTCCGCCGTCCGGACGAGCCGATCGACCCGCGTCGGATTCAGGCGATCGTCGACTCGGCCCGTGAGCTGCTGCACGGCGTCGATCTGGAGGACCGCCGCGACGAGTGGGTGGGTTCGCGCCCGTGCACCGCCGACGGCCTGCCTTTGGTCGGGCGCACGACAAGCCCGCGGGTCTTCGTCGCCGGCGGCCACGGCATGTGGGGCATCACGCTCGGTCCGCTCACCGGCGAGCTGCTCGCCGAGCAGATCGTCACGGGCGAGGTGCCCGACGCGCTCACACCGCTGGACCCGCTGCGCCGCCTCGACTGGGCCCCCAGCCGCCTCCGGCGCCGCTCCGCCTCCCGGTGAGCCCGCGTTCAACGACCCTGACAACTGCGTGTCGCGGGCGGAGTGCAGCCCGTGTCGCAGTCCGCATCGCGACACGCATTCTCAGGGAAGTGGCCTCAGCGGCGTGAGCCGAGCTCCTCGCGAAGGGCGGCGGCAAGGCCGGAGACGTCGTCGGTTGTGGTGTCGAAGGAACACATCCAGCGCACCTCGCCGGTGGCCTCGTCCCAGACGTAGAACGGGTAGCGTGCCTGCACGCGCGGGGTGACCTCACGCGGCAGCACGGCGAAGACCGCGTTGGCCTCGGGCTCGCGCGAGAGCACGACGCCGTCGATGTCACGCACCGCGTCGGCCAGCGCGCGGGCCATCGCGTTGGCGTGCCGGGCGTTGGCCAGCCACAGGTCGTCGGTGAGCAACGCGAGCAGCTGGACGGAGGTGAACCGCATCTTGCTCGTCAGCTGCCCGTCGAGCTTGCGCACGAAGGCCGGCCGGCTCACCGCCTCCGGATTGAGCACGATGACGGCCTCGGCCGACAGCGCCCCGTTCTTCGTGCCGCCGTAGGAGACGACGTCGACCCCGACGTCCGTGGTGATCGCGCGCAGCGGCACGCCCAGCGCGGCGGCGGCGTTGGACAGCCGCGCGCCGTCCATGTGTACCCGCATGCCCTCGTCCTTGGCGTATGACACAAGTCGCGTCAGCTCGTCGACCGAGTAGACCGTGCCCCATTCGGTGGCCTGCGTCAGCGACAGCACGGTCGGCTGGGCGTGGTGTTCGTCGCCGTATCCCCAGGCCATGGGCTCGACGAGCTCGGGGGTCAGCTTGCCGTCGGGCGAGTCGACGGGGATGAGCTTGGCGCCCGCGATCTTCTCCGGAGCCCCGCACTCGTCGACGTTGATGTGTGCCGCGCGGGTGCACACGACCGCGTCCCAGCGGCTGGCGAGCATGTCGAGGGAGACGACGTTGGCGCCCGTGCCGTTGAACACCGGGTAGGCCTGCGCCCGCTCTCCGAACTGCTCGCGCACGACCCCGGCCAACGCCGAGGTGTACGCGTCCGCCCCGTACGCCACCTGGTGCCCGCCGTTCGCCGCGACGATCGCCTCGAGCACCCGCGAGTGCACGCCCGCGGCGTTGTCGCTGGCGAAACCGCGCGCCCCCGGGTCGTGCAGCTGCGCGAAGGAGCCGGTCAGGTCGGCGGTCTCGGGTGGCACGTTCGCTCCTCGGTTCGCTCGGCGGGCGTTCAGGACCAGTCTGACCACGATGACCCGGCAGGCTGCAGGGGGTCGCCCACATGAGCCGTGCTGCGCACGAGAGCGTGCCGATCGCATGTGACCAGGCACAAGTCCCGGCCGACCGGGCGCGTGTCGGCGGCCTGCGTTACGGTGAGCCCCAACGTCGGTTCGACCTGCCGGAGGCGTCATGTCGATAGCGAAGACTTTCCTGGAGTGGCCGGTGCTGCGCCAGGTGCGCAGCAGAGACCTGCTCGGCCGCGGGCCGGCGGTCACCTCGGCGCAGACGCGCGCCAAGCACCCCCGCACGCAGGACGCCGACACCGTGGCCCGCTCGGTCTGCCCGTACTGCGCGGTGGGCTGCGGGCAGAAGGTGTTCGCCAAGAACGGCAAGGTCATCGCCATCGAGGGCGACCCCGACTCCCCGATCTCGCGCGGCCGGCTGTGCCCCAAGGGCGCCGCCTCCGAGCAGCTCGTCAACGCCCCGAACCGCGTGACGAAGGTGCGCTACCGCGCCCCGTACGCCACCGAATGGCAGGACCTCGACGTCGACGTCGCGACCGACATGATCGCCGACCGGGTCATCGAGAGCCGGCGCCGCACGTGGCAGGACGCCGACGACCAGGGCCGGCCGCTGAACCGCACGATGGGCATCGCCTCCCTCGGCGGCGCGACGCTGGACAACGAGGAGAACTACCTCATCAAGAAGCTCTTCACGAGCCTCGGGGCGGTGCAGATCGAGAACCAGGCTCGTATTTGACACTCATCCACGGTCCCCAGTCTGGGGTCCTCGTTCGGGCGCGGCGGCGCGACCCAGTTCGTGCAGGACATGGCGAACTCCGATGTCATCGTCATCCAGGGATCGAACATGGCCGAGTGTCATCCGGTCGCGTTCCAGTGGGTGACCGAGGCGAAGATGCGTGGCGCGAAGGTCATCCACATCGACCCCCGCTTCACGCGCACCTCGGCCGTCGCCGACAAGCACGTGCCGATCCGCGCCGGCTCCGACATCGTCTTCCTCGGCGCGCTCATCAACCACATCCTCAGCAACGACCTGTACTTCGCCGAGTACGTGCGCGCCTACACGAACGCGGCGACGATCATCAACGAGGAGTTCCGCGACACCGAGGACTTCGACGGCGTCTTCTCCGGCTACGACCCGCAGACCGGCGCCTACGACCAGTCCAGCTGGGCCTACGTGGAGGCCGACGACGCCCCGAGCGTCGACGCCGACGACACCGTCGGCGAGGCGGGCCCCGAGGAACACGGCGGCTCGAAGGACGACCGCGCGGAGCCGGAGGCCTCCGGTGCTGCCGGACCGTCGCTGGAGCACGGCCGGGTCAAACGCGACGACACGCTCAGCGACCCGCACTGCGTCTTCCAGCTGCTGAAGAAGCACTACGCCCGCTACACCCCCGAGCTCGTCACACAACTGTGTGGAATCAGCCTCGAGGACTTCCACTACGTCGCCGACGCGCTCGTGCGCAACAGCGGCCGGGAGCGCACCGGCATGTTCGTCTACGCGGTCGGCTGGACCCAGCACAGCCTGGGCGCCCAGTTCATCCGCACGAGCGCGATCATCCAGCTGCTGCTCGGCAACATGGGCCGCCCCGGCGGCGGCATCATGGCGCTGCGCGGGCACGCGAGCATCCAGGGCAGCACCGACATCCCGACGCTGTTCAACCTGCTGCCCGGCTATCTCGCGATGCCGGCGGTCGGCAAACATGACACATTCGCTCAGTACATCGACGCGATCGGCTCCAAGCGCCAGAAGGGCTTCTGGGCCAACGCCGACGCCTACACCGTGAGCCTGCTCAAGGCCTGGTGGGGCGACGCGGCGACCGCCGAGAACGACTGGGCCTACGGCTATCTGCCGCGCCTGAGCGGGGCGCACAACACGTACGCCACCGCGATGGACATGCTGCGCGACAAGGTCGAGGGCTACTTCCTGCTCGGCCAGAACCCGGCCGTCGGGTCGAGCCACGGCCGCATGCAGCGCATGGGCATGAGCCACCTCAAGTGGCTCGTCGTGCGCGACCTGCGGCTCATCGAGTCGGCGACGTTCTGGAAGGACGGCCCCGAGATCGCCACCGGCGAGCTGGAGACCGAGAACATCGGCACCGAGGTCTTCTTCCTCCCGGCGGCCACGCACACCGAGAAGAGCGGCACGTTCACCCAGACCCAGCGCCTGCTGCAGTGGCGCGAGACCGCGGTGCACCCGCCGGGCGACGCCCGCAGCGAGCTGCAGTTCTTCCACGAGCTCGGGCAGCGCATCCGCGCCAAGCTCGCCGGTTCGACCGATCCCCGCGACCGGGCGATCCTCGACCTCACCTGGGACTACCCCGTCGACGAGCACGGCGACCCCGACCCGGAGGCGGTGCTGGCCGAGATCAACGGCTTCCACCTCACCGGCGAGAAGGCCGGGCAGCCGCTGGAGAAGTTCGCCGAGATGAAGGCCGACGGCTCCACCAGCGGCGGCTGCTGGATCTACACCGGCGTCTACGCCGGCGGCGTCAACCAGGCCAACCGGCGGGTGGCCAAGAACGAGCAGGGTTGGGTCGCCCCGCAGTGGGGCTGGGCCTGGCCCGCCAACCGGCGGATCCTCTACAACCGGGCCTCCGCCGACCTCGACGGCAAGCCGTGGAGCGAGCGCAAGGCATACGTGTGGTGGGACGAGGAGAAGGGCACCTGGACCGGCCACGACGTGCCGGACTTCCCCCTCGACAAGCACCCCCACCACCAGCCGGAGCCGGGCACGGGCGGCGTCGCGGGCCTGGCCGGCGACGACCCGTTCATCATGCAGGCCGACGGCAAGGGCTGGCTGTTCACGCCGAAGGGCATGGTCGACGGGCCGATGCCGACGCACTACGAGGCGCAGGAGTCGCCGGTCGCGAACTCGCTGTACGACCAGCAGCGCAACCCGGCGCGGCACGTCTACCCCCGCAAGGACAACCTCAGCGCGCCGTCGGCGGGCGAGGCCGGGGTCGAGGTGTACCCGTACGTCTTCACGACGTACCGGCTCACCGAGCACCACACCGCGGGCGGCATGAGCCGCTGGCTCTCCTACCTCGCCGAGCTGCAGCCGGAGTTCTTCTGCGAGGTCTCCCCCGCGCTCGCCGCCGAACGCGGGCTGACCAACGGCGGCTGGGCGACGATCGTCTCGCCGCGCTCGGCGATCGAGGCGCGCGTGCTCGTCACCGACCGCGTGCGCCCGCTCATCGCCAACGGCCGCACCGTGCACCAGATCGGGCTGCCGTACCACTGGGGCGTCGGAGGCGACGGTGCCTTCGTCACCGGTGACGCCGCGAACGACCTGCTCGGCGTGACCCTCGACCCGAACGTGCACATCCAGGAGTCGAAGGTCGCCTCGTGCGACATCCGGCCCGGGCGCCGGCCGCGCGGCGAGGCGCTGTTGCGGCTCATCGCCGAGTACCAGTCGCTGGCCGGGCTGACCAGCGAGACCGGCAACCGGCTGCGCGATGCCGACGCCGCCCCGCAGGGCGACCCGCGCGCGGGCGACGTCAACCCCGACCTCGAGCTGCCGACCCAGGACGGTGATACCTCGTGAAGCTCTGGCAGCAGCAACTGTCGGGCCCCACCGACCCCGCGCGCGACGCGAACTGGCAAGACCCGCCGCCGCGCAAGGGGTTCTTCACCGACACCTCGATCTGCATCGGCTGCAAGGCCTGCGAGGTGGCGTGCAAGGAGTGGAACGACGTGCCCGAAGACGGGCTAGGGCTGCTCGGATCGAGCTACGACAACACCGGCCAGCTCGGCGCGAGCACGTGGCGGCACGTCGCGTTCGTCGAGCAGAGCCGTGAGCGCATCGAGGCCGCGCGGGAGTCGGGCCGGCGGCAGGCCGTCGAACTCGGCATGCCGACGATGGGCCCGCCCGCACCCGACGCACCCCCGCTTCGCCGCGCCACCGCCTTCGACGTCTCGGGCGCCCCGCCCACGGGGCTGCCGCTGGCCGGGCCGGGCACCTCGGCCTCCGTCGACGGGGCGGGCTGGGCCGACCGCGACGCCTCGGGGCTGTCGGGGCCGGGTGGTCCGTCAGGCGCCTCGGCGCTGAGCGGCGACCGCACCGACCTGACCGGCCTCTCCGGCGAGTTCGCCGCGGAGCCGGTGCCGGCGACGATCCCCGACGGCGCGCCCGCCGCCGAGACCCCGGACTTCCGCTGGCTCATCGCCTCCGACGTGTGCAAGCACTGCACGCACGCCGGCTGCCTCGACGTGTGCCCGACGGGCTCGCTGTTCCGCACCGAGTTCGGCACGGTCGTCGTGCAGGACGACATCTGCAACGGCTGCGGCTACTGCGTCGCGGCGTGCCCGTTCGGCGTCATCGAGCGCCGCACCACCCCGCCGCAGGCCGACGGCAGCCCCCGCAAGACCGCGGTCGTCAACGAGGGCATCGCCCAGAAGTGCACGCTGTGCTACGACCGCATCGGAGCCGGTCAGCAGCCCGCGTGCGCGCAGACGTGCCCGACGACCTCGATCCAGTTCGGCGACCTGTCGGACATGCGCCGCCGCGCGCAGGCACGGGTCGAGGCGCTGCACGCACAGGGCTACACCGAGGCCCGGCTCTACGGCGCGAACCCCGACGACGGCGTCGGCGGCACCGGCTCTGTCTTCTTGCTGCTCGACGAGCCCGAGGTCTACGGTCTGCCGCCGGACCCGATCGTCACCACCCACGACCTGCCGGACATCTTCCGCAAGGCGGGATACGCCGGCCTGGCGATGCTCGGCATCGGCGTCGCCTCGTTCATCGGGAGGCGGTCATGAGCGACGAGACCCCGTTGACCTTCACGCCGCGGGTCGGCGAGGTGGGCGACAGCCCCGCGCGTCCCGGCGCCCCGGGAACCGCGGGCCGGAGCATCTTCGACGCCGGCAGCGCGGGCGGCCGCGAGGGTCTCTCGCGGACCG
>NZ_BCNQ01000157.1 GCF_001515525.1 Piscicoccus intestinalis NBRC 104926
CGACCCGCCCCCGCCGCGAGCGGCCACGCCGCCGCGAACGGCCCGGCGGTCACCGAGCCCGCCCCCGACGGTTCGGGCGCCGCCTCCGGAGCCGGGGGTTCCGGTGTCGGCGTACCACCCGCCTCCGGCCTCGGTCCCGGCGCGGTGCCGCCGTGGGAGCGCACGCTGGCTCCCGGGGAGTCGCTCGACCTGACGACCGTGCTCGGGCCGCTGACGATCCCCAACCCGGTGATGACCGCGTCCGGGTGCGCGGCCAACGGCGCGGAGCTGCATCGCTTCTTCGACGTCTCCACCCTCGGCGCGTTCGTCACGAAGACCGTGCTGGCCGACCCGCGCGCCGGCCGCGGCACGCCGCGGATGGCCGAGACCGCCAGCGGCATGCTCAACTCGATCGGGCTGCAGGGCCCCGGCATCGACGCCTTCGTCGAGAAGGACCTCGCCTGGCTCATGTCGGCGGGCGCCCGGGTCATCGTCTCCATCGGCGGCAACGACCCCCGCGAATTCGCCACCGTCGCCAACCGGCTCGCCGAGAGCCCCGCGTTCGACGCGTGCGTCGGGGTCGAGGTCAACATCTCCTGCCCCAACGTCGCCAACCGCGGACTCGTCTTCGCGTGCGACCCCGCCGCGACCACCGAGGTCGTCGACCGGGTGCGCACCCAGGTGCCCCCGGGCATCCCGATCCTCGTCAAGCTCAGCCCCGACGTCACCGACATCGTCGCCATCGCGCGCGCCGCCGTGCACGCCGGCGCCGACGGCCTGACGATGATCAACACCCTGCTCGGGCTCGAGATCGACACGCTGACGATGCGGCCCGCGCTGGCCGGGCTCACCGGCGGGCTCTCCGGCCCTGCGGTGCGGCCCGTCGCGCTGCGCGCCGTGTGGCAGGTCTACGCGGCGATGCAGGCCGGCGACGTGCCCGCCCGCCCGATCGTCGGGGTCGGCGGCGTGCGCACCGGCCGCGACGCCCTCGGCTTCCTCGCCGCCGGCGCCACCGCCGTGCAGGTCGGCACCGCGATCTTCAACGACCCGCACGCGCCCGTGCGCGTGCGCGACGAACTCGCCGAGGAGCTGCGCGCCCGGGGCCTGGCCTCGCCGGCCGACGCCGTCGGCCTGGCCCATCGACGGATTCCGGAGCCGCGCTCATGACCGACGACCAGACCGCCACGCGGCCGTTCGGGGCCCGCCTCACCGCCGCCATGGACGAGCACGGCCCGCTGTGCGTCGGCATCGACCCGCACCCCGGGCTGCTGTCGGCCTGGGAGCTGCCCGACGACGTCGCCGGCCTGGAACGCTTCGCGATGGCCTGCGTCGAGGCGCTCGGCGGCCACGTCGCCTGCGTCAAGCCGCAGTCGGCCTTCTTCGAGCGGCACGGGTCGGCCGGCATCGCCGTCCTCGAACGGGTCGTCACCGGCCTCGCGCAGGCGGGCACGCTGTGCCTGCTCGACGTCAAACGCGGCGACATCGGCTCGACGATGGCCGGGTACGCGCAGGCCTACCTCGCCGACGGCCCGCTCGCGGTCGACGCGATCACCGTGTCCCCGTTCCTCGGGTACGAATCCCTGCGCCCGGCGCTGGATCTGGCCGCCGCCAACGGCCGCGGCGTGTTCGTGCTGACGCTGACCTCGAACCCCGAGGGCCGGCGGGTGCAGCACGCCCGCGCCCCCGTCTCCGAGGGGCAGGTCGGCTCGGCGACCGTGGCCGGCGAGATCATCGCCGCCGTGTCGGCCGAGAACAACGCGGCCCGGGCCCGCACCGAACTCGGCAGCGTCGGCATGGTCGTCGGCGCCACCATCGCCGACGACATCGAGCGACTCGGGCTCGACTTCGAGTCGGCCAACGGCCCGCTGCTCGCGCCGGGCATCGGGGCCCAGGGCGGGTCCGGCCAGGAGCTCGCGCGAGCCGTCGGGGTGGCGAGCCGCGCGATCCTCGCCTCCAGCAGCCGCGAGGTGCTCGGAGCCGGGCCCGACGTCGCGGCGCTGCGGGCGGCCGCCCTCGACACCGCCGCCCGCCTCACGCAGGAGCTGCGTCCGTGACGGCCCCGGACCGGGACCCCTGGGAGGAGCTGCTCGACCTGCGGCACAGCATCGACAACATCGACGCCGCGCTCGTCTACCTGCTCGCCGAGCGGTTCCGCTGCACGCAGCGCGTCGGGCACCTCAAGGCGTCCGCGGGGCTGCCGCCGGCCGACCCCGAGCGCGAGGCGCAGCAGATCGAGCGGCTGCGGTCCCTGGCCGAGACCGCCGACCTCGACCCCGCCTTCGCGGAGAAGTTCCTCGCGTTCGTCGTCGAAGAGGTCATCCGCCACCACCGGGCGATCGCGGCGGGGGAGACCCCCGAACGAGGCTGACCGCCTCCCGCTCGGGCGACCGCCGCCCAGAACCGGCACGAAACGCGAACGACTCTGTGGTTCAGCGCAACTGGCCCGGCCACCGGCTCCGGGAGCCGGTTCGTTCGGGATGGGCGCGGCCGGGCTCAGGCGGGCGATTGCACAGGCCCGTGCGGACAATTCCCGGGACTGCCGACGGTGACAAAAGGCCCGCTCATCGCGGGATCGGGGCCGGTAACAGCCGTGGTCGCATATTGTGCGTCCTGTCGTTGCGCACATCCGACCTGGTCGCTAGGTTCGTTGGGAACACCGACCCTGCACGTGGTTACCAGGCTCAGGGGCAGCGACGCCGCCTCGCCCGCCGAGTCAGACCGAGGAGACACCGTGGCCCTACCCCAGCTGACCCCGCAGCAGCGCGCGGAAGCACTTGAGAAGGCCGCCGCGGCCCGCCGCGAGCGCGCCGCGGTGAAGAACCGCCTGAAGTCCTCGCAGGGGTCGTTGTCCTCCGTCATCAAGGAGGGCAAGACCAACGAAGTCATCGGCAAGATGAAGGTGTCCTCGCTGCTGGAGTCGATGCCCGGGGTCGGTCGGGTGCGGGCGCGCCAGATCATGGAAGAGGTCGGCATCTCCGAGACGCGGCGGGTGCGCGGTCTTGGCGCCAACCAGATCGCGGCCCTGCTCGACCGTTTCGGCGAGGCCTGAGATCCCTCCCGCACCGCAGACGCACTCCGCCGGCGCCGACGCGCCCGGCGGAGCGTCTGTGCCCGGGGGTGCTTCGCCCGACGCCACGTCCGCCCCGAGTCGACCTCGGCACGCGACCCGGCCGGTGCGCCTCGTTGTGCTCGCCGGGCCGACGGCGGTCGGTAAGGGCACGGTCGCGGCCTGGATCCGAGCCCACCGCCCCGACGTGTGGCTGTCGGTGTCGGCGACCACCCGCCACCCGCGGCCCGGTGAGATCGAGGGCCGGCACTACCACTTCCTGTCCGACGCCGAGTTCAGCGCCCGCGTCGAGGCCGGCGACTTTCTCGAGTGGGCCACCGTGCACGGCCGCAACCGCTACGGCACCCTGCGCGGCCCCGTCGAGAAGGCGTTGACCGCCGGCACCCCCGTGCTGCTGGAGATCGACCTGCAGGGCGCCCGGCAGGTGCGCGAGACGATGCCCGACGCCGTCTTCGTCTTTCTCGCCCCGCCCAGTTGGGACGAACTCGAACGCCGCCTCGTCGGCCGCGGCACCGAGAGTCTGGCCGAACGTGAGACCCGGCTGGCGACCGCTCGGGTCGAGCTGGCGGCCGCCTCCGAGTTCGACCACGTCATCGTCAACGACGATGTTCGGCGAGCGAGCGAGGAACTCGTATCATTGATGGGTTCGCCCGCCCCGCCGGGAGACCACCGCGGCACCGACCGGCCCGCCGACGCGCCCGCGGCGCTGTGCGCGGGGCCCGGCGCGGGCACCGCCTGAACGCACCTCTACCAGAAGGCAGATACCTTGTCCGGCACCATTGCCCAGCCCGAAGGCATCACCAACCCCCCGATCGACGAGCTGCTCGACGTCGCCGACAGCAAGTACGCGCTGGTCATCTACTCCGCCAAGCGCGCCCGCCAGATCAACGCCTACTACAGCCAGCTCTCCGAGGGCCTGCTGGAGTACGTCGGCCCGCTCGTCGAGACCCAGATCCACGAGAAGCCCCTGTCGGTCTCCCTGCGCGAGATCAACGAGCGCCTGCTGACCTCCACGCCCATCGAGGCCTGAGCCCGCGATGAGCCGCATCGTGCTCGGGGTGGGCGGCGGCATCGCCGCCTACAAGGTGGCCGCCCTGCTGCGGCGGTTCACCGAGACCGGGCATGACGTCACGGTCGTGCCCACCGCCGCCGCGCTGCGGTTCGTCGGCGCACCCACCTGGTCGGCGCTGTCGGGCAAACCCGTCACCCCCGACGTCTTCGACGACGTCCACGAGGTGCGGCACGTGCGGCTCGGGCAGCAGGCCGACCTCGTCGTCGTCGCCCCCGCCACCGCCGACCTGCTCGCCAAGGCCGCGCACGGTCTCGCCGACGACCTGTTGACGAACGTGCTGCTCACCGCCCACTCCGGCGTCGTGCTGGCTCCGGCGATGCACACCGAGATGTGGCAGCACCCCGCCACCGTCGCCAACGTCGCGACCCTGCGCGCCCGCGGCGTGCGCGTCATCGAACCCTCCTCCGGGAGGCTGACCGGCGTCGACACCGGACCCGGCCGCATGCCCGAGCCGGAGGAGATCCACGCCGTGTGCCTCGAGGTGCTCGGCGCGCAGGCCCGGGCGGCTCGGGCGACCCCGACCCCGCCGCTGACCCCGACCCCGACCCCGGCCGAGGGCGCCGACGGCTCTGCTGGCCCCGAGGCTGTCCAGGGTCCCGTCGGCTCCGTGGGCACCGTGGATTCGGTGGAGTCCGGGAGTACCGGGGAGCCGGGGGAGCCGGGGGAGTCGGTGGCCCAGTCGGTGGCAGCCCTGGCCGCCTCCGGTCCCGCGCTGTACGCCGTGCCGGAGAGCGGGCTGGCGGGGCGTCGGGTCGTCGTCAGCGCCGGCGGCACCCGCGAAGCGCTCGACCCCGTGCGTTTCCTCGGCAACCGCAGCTCCGGCAAGCAGGGTTACGCGCTCGCCCGGACCGCCGCCGCCCGCGGCGCGCGCGTCACGCTCGTCGCGGCCAACGTCGAGCTGCCCGACCTGGGCGGCGTCGACATCGTGCGGGTCGAGTCCGCCCTCGACCTCCAGCGCGAGGTCGACGCGCGATTCGACGGGGCCGACGTCATCGTCATGGCCGCCGCCGTCGCCGACTTCCGGCCCGCCTCCTACGAGGAGGCCAAGATCAAGAAGTCCCACGACGCCGGCCACGAGGACGACGCGCCGATCATCCACCTCGTGCGCAACCCCGACATCCTCGCCGGGCTCGTGGCGCGCCGGCGCGAGGAGGGCACCGACTCCCCGCTCATCGTCGGATTCGCCGCCGAGACCGGCGACGCCGAGGGCGACGTGCTCCACCACGCCCGGCGCAAGCTCGCGCACAAGGGCTGCGACCTGCTCGCCGCCAACGAGGTCGGCCGCGACGTGACGTTCGGCAAGGACGAGTCGACCGTGCACCTGCTGCGCGCCGACGACCCCGGCGACCCGGTCACCGTCGGGCCCGCCTCCAAGGACGTGCTCGCCGACGGCGTGTGGGACGCCGTGGAGGGGCTGCTGTCTCGCTGACCGCCCTGTGACGGCTCGTTGACCGCTGGAAGTGCGCGTTCGGCGGTGCGAGCGGCGACGCGCCGCGTCCACACGATGGGCGTGACAAAGCTGCCGGCCGGGCGCGGATAGAGTGGTCCGGGTTGTGCCGTCGGCCGTTTCGCGGTCGCCGACCGCTCCATCCGATTTCCCGACACCGCAGGAGTAGTTCGTGTCCCGCCTCTTCACGTCCGAGTCCGTCACCGAGGGCCACCCGGACAAGATCTGTGACCAGATCAGCGATGGCATCCTCGACGCCATGCTCGGCCAGGACCCGCACGCGCGGGTCGCCGTCGAGACCATGGTGACGACGGGCCTGGTGCACGTGGCCGGCGAGGTCGCCACCACCGGCTACGTCGAGATCCCCAGCCTGGTGCGCAAGACGATCATCGACATCGGCTACGACTCCTCGGTCAAGGGCTTCGACGGCAAGACCTGCGGCGTCGAGGTCTCCATCGGCGAGCAGAGCTCCGACATCGCCCAGGGCGTCGACACCGCCTACGAGTCGCGCACCGGTGGCATCGACCCCAAGGACAAGCAGGGCGCCGGCGACCAGGGCCTGATGTTCGGGTACGCCTCCAACGAGACCCCCGAGCTCATGCCGCTGCCGATCCACCTCGCGCACCGCCTCGCCGAGCGCCTCACCGCCGTGCGCAAGTCGGGTCAGATGGCCTACCTGCGCCCCGACGGCAAGACCCAGGTCACCGTCGAGTACGACGGCAACACCCCGGTGCGCCTCGACACTGTCGTGCTGTCCACGCAGCACGCCGAGGACGTCAGCCTCGAGGCCCTGCTGCAGCCCGACGTCGAGCAGTACATCATCAAGCCCGTGCTGCAGGACCTGGCCGACGCCGGCCTGAAGCTCGCGCAGGACGACTACCGCCTGTTCGTCAACCCGACCGGCAAGTTCGTCGTCGGTGGCCCGATGGGTGACGCCGGCCTGACCGGCCGCAAGATCATCGTCGACTCCTACGGCGGCATGGCCCGTCACGGCGGTGGCGCCTTCTCCGGCAAGGACCCGTCGAAGGTCGACCGCTCCGCCGCCTACGCCACCCGCTGGGTCGCCAAGAACGTCGTCGCCGCCGGGCTGGCCGACCGGTGCGAGGTGCAGGTCGCCTACGCCATCGGCAAGGCCCAGCCGGTCGGTCTCTACGTCGAGACCTTCGGCACCGAGACCAAGCCGCTGGACGTCATCGAGAAGGCCATCGGCCAGGTCTTCGACCTGCGCCCGGCCGCCATCATCGAGGAGCTCGACCTGCTGCGCCCGATCTACCAGGTGACGGCCGCCTACGGTCACTTCGGCCGCGAGAGCTCCGCCGAAGTGAGCAACGCCTTCACCTGGGAGCGCACCAACAAGGTCGAAGAGCTGCGCCGCGCCGCCGGCTGAGTTCCCTGAAAACTGCGTGTCGTGGTCGGAACTGCGGTTCGTGCCGCAGGTTTGACCGTGACACGCAGTTTTCGGCGTGGTGGGGGTGGGTTGGTCGGTCGGCTCAGGCGGTCGTGCCGGGCTCCAGGTAGGAGCCGGCGGGTAGCTTCACGCGGGGCGCGATGACGCTCTGGCGGCCGACGATCGAGATCGCGTCCGGGTCGGGGAGGCGGGTGCCCGTCTCGACCCCGACGCGCGACCCGGCTCCGAACTCCACGAGGTGGTCGACGATCGCCGTGCCGACGAACGCGCCGCGGAGCACGGTGACGTCCTCGAAGAGTACGCTGTCGACGACCTCCGCGCCCGCCTCCACGGTGACACCGGGACCGAGCACGCTGCGCACGACCCGCCCCGAAATGTCGCAACCGGGTGACACAAGTGAGTCGACGAGTTCGGCGCCCGCCCGCACCTGCGCGGCCACCCGGGTGGTCGTGTAGCCGAGCATGGGCCAGTCCCGGTCGTCGAAGAGGTCGACCTTGCCGTTGATGAGGTCACGGTGGGCGCGCAGGAACGACTCCGGCCGGCCGACGTCGCGCCAGTAGCCGGTCAACGGGTGGGCCACGACCGTGTGGTGCTCCATGAGGTACGGGATGAGCACATCCCCGAAATCGCCGAGGCCGGTGTCGTTGTCGTCGCCACTGCTGTACTGCGCATGTAGTACACCGAGGGCTTCTTCGAGGATCAGGGGGTCGTAGACGAAGACCTCGGTGGCGACCACGGAGCCCTTCGGCGTCGACGGCTTGTAGTCGAAGCCTGTGACAACCGCGCCCGGCTCGTCGGAGGCGGTCTGCACGACGGCGTGGTTGACCGCCTCCGTCTTGCTGAGGTCGTAGGTGAGCATCGTGCACGCGGCCTTCGCTTCCAGGTGGGTGGCGATGAGCTCGCGAAAGTCGGAGCGGTACACGTGGTCGGCCGACAGCACGAGCAGCGCGTCGGGCTTGGCCTGGCGGATCTCGTGGCGCATGCGGCGCAGCAGGTCGGCGTTGCCCTGCGCGAAGCCGCTGCGCTCCTCGCCGCGGCCCTGCTCGGGGCCGAGCACGAGCAGGCCGCCGCGGGTGCGGTCCAGGTCCCACGGGCGGCCGCCTGCGACCGCGCGTTCGATGTCGCCCGCGTGGTACTGCACGCAGACGAGCACGTCGGTGATGTCGCTGTGCGTGAGGTTGCTCAGCGGGATGTCAATGAGCCGGTGGGTGCCGCCGAAGGGGAGCACGGGCTTGGGCCGTTCGCGGGTCAGCGCGTCGAGCCGCGAACCCTGGCCACCGGCGAGCACCATGGCGAGGATGCGGGGGCGGGTCATGGTCACGAGGTACCCCTTCCGAGTGGGTCCACACGCCGAAATGGGCACAGTACCTAGTGGGGACGTTGTTCAGGCGCGCTGGGCGCGGGCGGCGTCAGCGAGCTTGTCGGTGGTCTGGGATAGAAAGTTCGACATGGTCACTGCAGCGGGCACCGGGGCGGGCGAGTCGCCGCGCGAGGCGTCCGCGCGTGCGCTCGACGAGCCGGCGCCTCGTGCGGTTGGTTCGCCTCGTGCGGTTGGCGTGCCTGGTGCGGCTAGGGTTCCGGTGGCTGCGGCGTCCGGGGAGCACGGTGGTGCCGAACCGACGCTGCCGGGGGTGGCGCTACCGGAGTCGGGGCCGGAGGGTGCCCGTCCGCGCACCGCGACCCGCGCGTCGGGGCACGACCTGCCCGACTCGCAGGCCCTCGCGCAGCGGCTGCCGGTCGCGCGACTGCTCGTCGACGTCGTGCCGGCGCACCTCGACCGCCCCTTCGAGTACCTCGTGCCCGCCCACCTCGACGACCTCGTGCGCGCGGGGGTGCGCGTCAAGGTGCGGTTCGCCGGGCAGGAGGTCACCGGTTACGTGCTCGAGCGGGTAGCGGAGCCGGACCATCAAGGCAGGCTGAGCCCGATCCGGCGCGTCATCGGCGCCGACGCCGTGCTGACTCCGGCCCTCGCTGCGCTGGCGACCGAGCTGGCGGCCGGCCACGCCGGCACCCGGGCCGACGTGCTGCGGCTGGCGATTCCGCCGCGTCATGCGCGGGCCGAGAAGGCGTGTGCGCCGGAGGTGGTCGAGTCGGCGGAATCGGCCGAGGTGGACCGGCGACCAGTTGGGGCGGCTCCCCGGGTGGCCGCTGCCGACACCGAGCCGTCGGGGGAGGACGAGGCCGGGTCTGGGAGCGGGGCCGGGGGCGACGAGCCCGACATCGGCCCGTGGAGCCGGTATCCCGCCGGGGCGAGTTTCGTGCGCCGGCTGCGGGCGGGGGAGTCGCCCGCGGCGGCCTGGAGCGCGCTGCCGATCGACGGCGGAGACTGGGCGCAGGCCCTCGCGGTGGCCGCCGCCGCGACGCTGGAGTCGGGGCGCGGCGTGGTCATCGTGGTTCCCGATCATCGGGATGTCGGGCGGGTCGACGCGGCGCTGACCGCCCGGTTGGGCTCGGGCCGGCACGTGCGGCTCACCGCCGATCAAGGACCGCAGGCGCGCTACTCCGCCTGGCTGGCGCTGCTGCGTGGGCACGTGCGCTGCGTCGTCGGCAGCCGCGCCGCGGCCCTGGCGCCGGTGCGCGATCCGGGGCTGTGGGCGTGGTGGGACGACGGCGACGACCTGCACGAGGAGCCGCGGGCGCCCTACTTCCACGTGCGCCAGGTGCTCTCGACCCGCGCCCGCCTCGAGGGCGGCGCGCTGCTGACCGGGGGGTTCGCCCGGTCGGTGGCCGTGCAGGAGCTGGTGCGCAGCGGGGCGCTGCGCGAGATCCTGCCCGAACCCTCGACCCGGCGCAGCCTGTCGGCGCGGGTGCATGTCGCCGGGCAGGGCCAGGAGGAGGAACGCGACGGCCCCGCCGTGCGCGCCCACCTGCCCTCCTCGGGGTGGCGGGCGGCGCGCGAGGCACTGAGCCGCGGCCCGGTGCTCGTGCAGGTCCCGCGCCGCGGATACCTGCCCGCCCTGTCGTGCGCGCACTGCCGCGAACGCGCGCGCTGCCCCGCCTGCCACGCGCCGCTCGCAGTCGGCGCCGCCCAGGGGGCACCGACCTGCGTGACGTGCGGCCTGGAGGCGCGGCAGTGGCAGTGCCCCGAATGCGGTGGGCGGCAGCTGCGCCGTAGCGCGGTGGGGGCGCGCCGCACCGCCGAGGAGCTGGGCCGCGCCTTTCCCGGCACCCCGGTGCGCACCTCCGGCTCCGGGGAGGTGCTGGAACGGGTGCCACCGGCTCCCGCGCTGGTCATCGCCACGCCGGGGGCCGAACCGCTCGTCGAGGGCGGCTACGCGGCGGCGCTGCTGCTCGACGCGTGGGCCGTGCTCGACCGGCCGACGCTGGACGCGGGGGG
>NZ_BCNQ01000158.1 GCF_001515525.1 Piscicoccus intestinalis NBRC 104926
CCGTGGTGCCCGGCGAGGCCGACCGGCCGGCCGCTGCTGCGCCCGATCCGCCCGATTCGCCCGAGCGGCCCGATCCGCCTGGGACGGTGAGGATCTGGGTGTGGCGCAGGAGCACGCCGGTGTCGTTCTCGGCCGCGCCACCCGCGGTGGGCGGCAGCTCGTAGTCCGGCTCGAGCCGCTCGTCGGCTGGGGCGGAACCGTGACGCATCGAGCGCAGCGCCGCGGCCCGGCCGGTCAGCGCCCCGAGGCGCGACCTTCGGACCCGACCGGTGGCATCGTCGGCGGCCGCCTCCGCCGAGACCGCCGAGATCGCCGAGGCCGCCGAGTGACCCGAGGCACCCGAGGTGACCCGGGGCCGGGCGGTGAGCTGGCTGCGGCTGAGCCGGGCGCGGCACTCACGCACCCGGCTCAGCCAGGCGGCGGCGTCGGCGGGGCGTTCGTCGGGGTCGCGCCCGGTGGCCTGACCGACGAGGTCGTCGAGGGCCGCGGGCAGCGTCGGCACCTGCTCGGAGGGCCTGGCCAGCCGGCCGTGCACGTGCTGGAAGGCGACGTGGAACGGCGAATCACCGGAGACGGCGGGGCGACCGGTGAGCATCTCGTGCAGCATGAGCCCGGCGGCGTACACGTCGCTGCGGGCGTCGGCCACCCCGCGTTCGACCTGCTCGGGGGCCAGGTAGGCGACCGTGCCGAGCACGGTGCCGGACAGTGCGCTGGAGGTCGTGCTCGTCACCGCCCGCGCCAGCCCGAAATCGGCGACCTTGACGACGCCCTCGGTGGAGATCAGCACGTTCTCGGGCTTGACGTCGCGGTGCACGATGCCGGCGCGGTGGGCGGCGGACAGCGCCGACAGCACGGGCTGGATCGTGTCGAGCGCCTCCGCCGGGGTCAGCGCCCCGACCCTCCGCAGCCAGGACCGCAGCGTGTAGCCCTCGACGAGTTCCATCGTCAGGAACACGATGCCGTCGTCCTCGCCCTGGTCGTGCACGGCGACGACGTTCGGGTGCGACAGGCGGGCGGCGGAGCGGGCCTCCTTGCGGAACCGCTCGACGAAGCTGGGGTCGCGGGCCAGATCCTCGCGCATGACCTTCAGCGCGACGTCGCGTTCCAACCGCAGGTCGATCGCGACGTACACCGAGCCCATGCCCCCGTCGGCCAGGTGGCGCACGACGCGGTACCGACCGTCGATGACGCGGTCGATGAGGGCGGTGCGCTCGGCGAGGGCCACGCTCGCAGTGTAGGGGCGGGCCTACCGGCTCCCCGGGTAGCGACCCGCCGTGCGGCGCGCCGATCGCGGTGGGCCGATCGCGGGCCGATCGCGGTGGGGCGGTGCGGCACTCAGGAGTCGGCGAGCCGCTCCATGTGCGCGCGGACGTTGGCGACGTAGCGGGTGGTGTCGGCGTAGTAGCCGTTGGCGCGCACCGACGTCAGGCCCTGGTAGTAGGCGCCGATGACCTCGTCGAGGTCGCGGGCCGAGCGGGTCAGGCTCCGCAGCAGCGCGACCCCGCACGTGACGTTGTCGCGGGTGTCGAGCAGGTCGAGGTCGCGCCCGACGTGGCCGGAGACCCAGCCCGCGGTCGAGGGCAGGCACTGCATGACGCCGATGGCGTTCTTGTGCGAGACCGCCCGCTGCGACCAGCCCGACTCCTGGTAGGCGACCGCGACCGCCAGGGTCGGGTCGACGCCTTGCCGGCGGGCCTCGGCGGCGATGAGCCGGCGGGCCTGGGTGCGGGTCGGCACGTCCTGTCGGTGCAGGTGGGCGCGGTTGACCTCCGAGGAGCGGGAGAGCCGCTCGGAGGCCGGGGCGCGCCCGGCGACGCGGGTGCCGACGATGCGCAGCTCCTGTCCGGCGCGCAGCATCGTGCCGGGGGAGAGGTTGTTGGCCTTGAGGATCGAGGCCCGGGAGACCCCGTAGCGCTGCGCGAGGCGGGCGAGCCCGTCTCCGGGGCGGACGGTGGCGATGACCGTGCGGGTGCCGGCCGCTTGGGCGCGCGCGGACGTCGTGCGTTCGCGCGCGAGCGCGCGGCCCTGCGGGATCGTCAGGCGCTGCCCGGGGCGGATCGTCTCGCCGTCAAGGCCGTTGGCCGCGGCCAGGGCGGTGGTGCTCACGCCGTGGCGGGCCGCGATGCCCGACAGCGTTTGGCCCGGCCGCACGACATGGCTGCCGTCACCCGGGGAGCCGGAGGAGCTGGTCGAGCCGGAGCCGGTGGCGCGTTGGCCGCCGGAGGCGTGGCCGGTGTGCCCGGCGAGCGTGCCACCCGGCAGTGCGATCGCCCGGCCCGCGCGCAGCACGGAGTCGGCGCTGCCCAGCATGTTGCGCGCCACGATCTCCTCGACGCTCGTGCCGCGCGAGATGGCCAGGGCCAGCAGCGTGTCGCCGGGCTGCACGACGTACCGGCCCCAGCGGGCGGTCGACTGAGCCGACCGCGCCGGCCCGCGAACGTGCGCCGCGAGCGTCTCGGGGTACGGCAGGGTCGGCGAGATGGCGGGTCCGACGAGCGGGATGGGCACGAGAGTCCTTCCTGAGGGTCACCGGGCGGCTGGCGGAATCGGCCGAGCGGATCGGGAGTTTCGTTGCGTGCGCAGTGACGTCGCGAATGTAGCGAAGGCCGGGCCACGGATCGGGGATGTCGCCGCGCACCGGCGCGCCTCGCGCCGCACACGGCGCGGCCCAGTACTCTTCCGGGTCCGCGCGTCAGCGTGAGCGCCCGCCTCCGGCGGGGCGTGTCGGTGCGGCATGCCACTGTAGAGGCGTGCACGACATCGACGAACCCGCCCCCACGACCGCCGACACCGCCTCCGCCTCCGGCTCCGGCTCCGAGGCCGGCGCCGGCACCGGCTCCGACCCGGCGAGCGACAGCCTCGATGCTCTCGTCGGCTCGTGGCTGTCGGTGCCCGAGGCCGCGCAGCGCCAGGGCGTGCCGATGGGCACCGTCCGCAACCAGCTCAAGGACCGCCTCCTCGTCGCCGTGCGGCGCGGACCGAACAACGCGATCTCGATCCCCGAGGTGTTCGTCACCGGAGACGGTCCGCGGCCCGAACTGCGCGGCACGATCATCGTCCTCGGCGACGGCGGCATGGACGACGAGGAGATCGTGCGCTGGCTGTTCACCGCGCAGGAGGCGCTGCCCGCCGACGGCACCCCGATGGGGTCGCTGCTCGCCGGGCACAAGACCGAGATCCGCCGCCGAGCCATGGAGACGGCGTTCTGAGCCGCCGGTAAAACGCCCGTTGAACCCGCCCCGTCAGCCGGCCCCGGGACCCCAGGCGCGGGCCCGGCTCAGGTGGCGCGCTCGGTCGACAGCCGTGTCAGTTCCTCCAGGGCCGCGGTGCCTTCGCCGCTGATCGTGCGCAGGCACGCGAGCGATTCCTGGGCGGCCCGGGTGCGCACCTCGATCATGTCCTCGAGCGCGTCGAGCGCGCCGCTGTCGCGGATGATCAGACGCAGCCGCTCGACGTCGCCGGTCGTCAGCTCCGGGTTGCCCAGCCCCTCGGCGAGCAGCGCCGCCTCCCGGGGAGCGCACCGCTGCAACGTCAGGGCGACCAGCACCGTTTGCTTGCCCTCACGCAGGTCGTCGCCGGCCGGTTTGCCGGTGGCCTCGGGGTCGCCGTAGACGCCGAGCACGTCGTCGCGCAGCTGGAACGCCTCGCCGAGCTCGAGCCCGAACCGCGACAGGTGCGCGCGGTCGTCGGGGGCGATCCCCGCGGCGTCCGCGCCGATGAGCAGCGGCTGCTCGACCGAGTACTTCGCGCTCTTGAACCGCACCACCTGCCGGGCCGCGGCGATCCGCTCGTCGTGCCCCAGCGACGTCCAGCCCCGGGCCGCGTGCAGGATGTCGAGAAACTGACCGGCCATGAGCTGGGTGCGCATCTCGTCGTAGCAGCGCCGGGCGCGGGCGAGTTCGTCGACGGGCAGGCCGCTGGTGGCCATCACCTCGTCGGTCCACACGAGGCACAGGTCGCCGGCGAGGATCGCGCCCGCCTGCCCGAACCGCTCCGCCCGGCCGGTCCACCCCGCCCGGTCGTGCCGGTCGGCGAGGTGCACGTGGGCGGTCGGGGCGCCGCGGCGCACGTCGGAGTCGTCCATGACGTCGTCGTGCAACAGCGCCGCGGCCTGGAAGAACTCCATCGCGCTCGCGGCCCGCACCGCCGCGTCGTCGTGGGTACCGCCGAACCCTCGGTACCCCCAATAGCAGAACGCCGCGCGCAACCGCTTGCCACCTTGCAGGAGCGCGGCGATGACCTCCAGCAGGGCGGTGCCCTCCTCGCCGAGCTCGGCGAGCACGTCCCGCTGGTGTGCCAGCTCGGTCTCGATCTGCTGCTGGACGCGACGACGCAGGTCGTGCAGGTCGCGAACACGGGTCACGGTGGCCTCCCGGATGGTGGGTGCTCGCAGCCTACGGTGTGGGCCGTTATTAGGCTTACGTGCATGCGTGCCCGGCCCACCATTCCTGATCTGCTGCGTTCTCCGCGACCGGCCTTCAGCTTCGAGTTCTTCCCGCCCAAGGACGACGCGGCGGAAGAGACCCTGTGGGCGGCGATCCGGCGGCTCGAGCGGGTCGACCCCGCGTTCGTCTCCGTGACGTACGGCGCCGGAGGCAGCACGCAGGACCGCACGGTGCGCGTCACCGAGCAGATCGCGCTCACCACGACGCTGACCGCGATGGCGCACCTGACCTGCGTCGGGGCGTCGGTGGAGGAGCTGCGCGAGGTGATCGGCTCGTACGCGGCGGCCGGCATCCACAACGTGCTCGCGCTGCGCGGCGACCCGCCCGGCGACGCCCGGGGGGCGTGGCACGCGCACCCCGAGGGACTCTCGCACGCCGACGAACTCGTCGAGCTGATCTCCGCGCTGAGCTCGTTCACGGTGGGGGTCGCGGCCTTCCCTGACGTGCACCCGGAGTCCTCCGGCCTGGCCCAGGACGTCGAGACCCTGGTGCGTAAGGCCGACGCCGGCGCGCAGTTCGCCGTGACCCAGATGGTCTTCGACGCCGACGCCTACCTGCGGATGCGCGACGCCGTCTCGGCCCGCCGCGACCTGCCGATCGTGCCCGGCCTCATGCCGGTGACCAACTACGCGCAGATCGCGCGCATGGCCCAGCTCATGGGCACCCCGCTGCCGGAGGCCGTGGTGTCGCGGCTCGAGCCGCTCGCCGACGACCGGGCCGCGCTGCGCGCCGAAGGCGTCGCCATCGCCACGGAACTGGGCGAGCGGATGCTCGCCGAGGGCGCCCCCGGCCTGCACTTCATCACGATGAACCGCTCGACGGCCACGCTCGAGGTGCTCGACCGCCTCGGCGGCATCCCCACCGACTGCCGCCTGCGCACCCCCGTGCCCATCCCGCGCCGCGTCCCCGCCGCCGCCCCGCTTCCCTGACCCCCGGTTTCCCCCCGGCCCCGCTGCCTGACCCCACTTCCCTGAAAACTGCGTGTCACGGTCGGAACTGCGGTTCGTGCCGCAGTCCTCACCACGACACGCAGTTCCTCAGCGTCGTTCCGGGGTCGGTCGAGGGTCGGTCGGAGTCGGTCAGCGGGGCCGGTCGGGTCGCTCGGCGGGGTCGACCGGGGTCGGAGTCGGCGGAGGCGGTCAGACGTGGGCGCCGCAGCGGCGGGCGGCGAGCACAGCCAGGGAGCGGGTCGTCGCCACCACATCCTCGACACGCACCTGCTCGCGCGGCGCGTGCGCGAAGTCGACGTCACCCGGGCCGTAGTGCAGCGTGGGGATGCCGCCCATGCCGTGGTAAAGCCGCAGGTCGGAACCGTACGGGGCGGCGGAGCACGCTGCGCGCCGGCCCTCGGTCTCCGCGATCGCCGACAGCACCTGCCCGACCAGCGGATCCGCCTCGTCGAGATGCCCGCTGGCGAACTGCCCGCCCGGCCACGTGACCTGCACCGGGTGCTCGCGCAGCCAGGGGTCGGCGGCGCAGGCCCCGGCCACCGTCTCCTCGAGGGCGGCGCGGGCCTGTTCGACGGGCTCGTCGAGCCGCACCCCGATGCGGCCCTGCGCGACGAGCAGGTCCGGCACGCTGCTGGCCCAGTCGCCGGCGCGGATCGTGCCGACCGAGATCGGGTAGGGCAGCGGGTTGCCGTCGAAGAGCCGGTGCGGCGCGACGTTGCGGGACCGCTCGAGGTCGGCAAGCGCGGCGTGCACGGGCAGGAACGCCTCGAACGCACTGCGCCCCGCCAGCCGGGAGCCGGCGTGCGCGGCAAGCCCGTTGACGCGCAACTCGAACGTCAGCGCACCCGCGTTGGCCACGACGACGCGCCCGCTCGTCGGCTCGGTGATGACCGCCGCCGCACCGCGGTGCCCGCGCAGCATCGTCGCGAACGCGCCGAGCCCGCCGTCCTCCTCGCTGACGACGCCGTGGATCGCGAACGGCCGCTCCAGCCGCACCCCGGAGACGGCCAGCGCGCGGGCGACCGCGAGGTTGGCGGCGACGCCGGCCTTCATGTCGCAGGCGCCGCGGCCGTGCACGATGCCGTCACGGATCGCGCCGCTCCACGGGTCCCGCTCGGGCCACTTGTCGAGGTCGCCGGTCGGCACGACGTCGACGTGGCCCTGCAGCACGAGGGCGGGCTCGCCGTCCGAGCCGGCCCCGCCCAGGGTGCCGACGACCCCGTACGCCTCGGTGCGCGGCGCCTCGGTGCCCGGGTGGTCGGGGCGGGCGGCGAGCTCGTCGAGGTCGAGCTTCCACGCGTCGACGTCGAAACCGAGGGCGCCCAGGCGGTTGGCCTGCTGGTGCACGAGATCGGACTCCGCGTCGGTGCCCGTCACGCTCGGCACGCGGATCAGCTCGACGAGGTCGGCGATGAGCGCGTGCTCGTCGATCGCGTCGAGGACGCGCCGCTGCGCGTCGTCGAGGTCTGTGAGGGATTCGCCCGGGAGGGCGCTGACCAGCGGGTTCAAGGCGTTCACCCCGCCGACGGTAGCCGCGGGGTGACTTCGAGGGAATACCACGTTGTCGAAGGTTTCGTCATACGCTGTATGAATGCTTCAGCCGCAGCAACTGCGTGTCCTCGTCGCGATCCGCGACCGCGGGTCGCTGTCGGGGGCGGCGGAGGTGCTGGGCTACGGGGTGCCGACGATCGCGCATCACCTGTCGTCGCTGGAGCGCCACCTGCGGGTCCGCCTCGTCGAGCGCGACCGCCGCGGCGCCCGGCTCACGCCCCTGGGCGAGGTCTTCGTCGAGGAGGCCGAGCAGATCCTCGCCCGGCTCGACCAGGCCGAACGGCTGGTCACCACGCAACGCGACCTGGGGCTCGCGACCCTGCGGGTCGGCACGTTCGCGTCCATCGGCTCACGGCTGCTGCCCCGGGCGATCCGGGAACTGCGGGCCCGTGCGGCGGTGCAGGTGGAGGTCGTCGAGGCGGAACCGACCGACGTCGTGCAGCTGCTGGAGGCCGGTGAGCTGCACGCCGGCCTCATCTACGACTCCGCCGACGACCCGGCGTTCACCGCCCCCGACCTGCGGATGGACGTGCTGCTCGAGGAGGACTACCGGGTGCTGGTGCCGGCGCGCGGCCCGTTCGCCTCGGTCTCCCGGATCGACTTGACGGCGCTGGCCGACGCCGACTGGATCGGCAGCCGCGACGAGGGCGAGACGCCCAACCGGGTGCTGCGGCGCGCCTGTCGGGCAGTGGGATTCGAGCCGCGGGTGTTCATGCGCACCGACGACCTGACGATGATCCACGGCCTGGTCGCCGAGGGGCTCGGCTGTACGGTCATCGCCCCGTCGGCCGTCGACACCCGGTTTGCCGTCAAAGCCCGACCGTGCGTGCAGCAGCTCGGGTTGCGGCGCACCTCGTTCGTGCGCCGCGACGGCGCCGTCCCGCCCGTCGTCGATGAGCTACAGCGCATCCTCGTCGCCATGCTCGACCG
>NZ_BCNQ01000159.1 GCF_001515525.1 Piscicoccus intestinalis NBRC 104926
GTCAACGTCCCGAAAACATGCGTGTCACGGTGAGGACTGCGGCACGGACAGCAGTCCTCACCGTGACACGCAGTTTTCACGGTCGTTCGGGGGAGTCGGTCGGGTGCGGCGTTCGGGGAGTCGGTCGAGGGAGTCGTTCGGGGAGTCGGTCAGGGGCGTTGGGGCTGGGCGCGCCGGGCCTGTCGGGATCGGTGCAGGCGGCGCAGTGTGAGCGTCAGGTAGAGCGCGATCGCGGCGCCGGCCAGGAGCAGCACGCCGGCGGCCCCGGCGGCGATCCACGGGTTGGCGACGGCCAACGCGATGACGCCCGCGACCGTGACGTCTTCGGCGGTGGAGACGACGACATTGCTCACCGGCTCCGGTGAGGTGTTGACCCCGGCCCGCATGCCGGCCTTGACGAGGTGGCTGAGCAGGGCGGTGGCGCCGCCGGTCGCGGCGAACAGGGCCGCCGTCAGGTCGGAGTTCTCGTGCCCGATGAGGTAGCCGACGGTCGCCCCCACCGCCGGGCGGATGACGGTGTGCACCGAGTCCCACACCGAGTCCAGGTAGGGGATCTTGTCGGCGAAGGCCTCGAGCACGAACAGCACGCCGGCCACGGCGAGCACGTCGGTGCGTGCCAGCACGTCCGGGATCGCGGCGACGTGCCCGAACCGCTCGAACAGGCCCATGACGAGCACGACCGCGTACGCGTTGATGCCGCTGGACCAGCCCGCCGTGAAACTCCACGCGAGAAGCTCTGCCGCCATGTGGTCTCCCATCGGTCTTGTCCCGGCCACCCGGGACGCCCTGCGCCGTCGGTCGCTGTGCTCCAGCGTCGGTTCGCCCAGGGCGAACAGCGCGTCAACACTCCGAAGGATCCGCGCATTCCGGGGTGACCAGGCCGTTCACCGCAGACTTCTCGTTGCGTCCCAGGGGGTGGGGCCGGGCGCGTCTTGACGTCTTGTCGGTGGCCCGAGGTATCGTCGAGGCATCGAACGGATGTTCGATAGTAGGTCAAGTGTTCGAGTCGGCTTGACGGTGTCCGAATCCGGGTGTGTCGCGCCCGGATCCGGGCCTCGGCGGGCTCGCGGCACCTGTTCGAGGCGTCGCGACCGCGACGCGGTGTCCAGGGTTTCACGGTGTTCGACGTGTTCCACGGTGTGCAGAGAGGGGCGATGGCGTCATGCGCACGTACGACGAGGCGGTGATCGTGCACCTCCGGTCGGCTCCCGGTCTCGGCGGGTCGGGTGGAGGTTCGGGCGGTGATCCGGACGGGCCGGTCGGAGTCGGTGAACCCGAGGGCTTCGTGTGGCGGGGCCGGTCGTACCGCGTGGAGGCCGTGCTCGACCGGTGGGTGCGGCGTCGGCCGTGGTGGCGGTTGGCGCTCGATCCGCTGCCCGCGCAGCACTGGGCGCACGCCGAGGCGGGGAGTGCGGCGGCTGGCGCCACCGAGGTGAGGGGCGCGGCTGGCGCCACCGAGGTGAGGGGGGCAGCGGCGACCGAGGTGAGGGGCGCGGCAGCGGCGGCTCGGGCGGCGCTGGCCGACCTGGAGGAGAACGTCTGGCGGGTGGAGGCCACGCGGGCCCGTCCCGTCGCTGCGATCTCGGGCGGCCGGGCGGGCGAGCGAGACGGCGCTCCGGAGGTGATCAGCGGGGTCTACGACCTCGTCGATCTCGGGCCCGACGGGCGCTCCGAGTCCGATCGCATGGCCGATCGCGTGGCCGATCGCGAGACCGATCGCGCGGCCGGTCGATGGCGCCTCATCGGCGTCGCGGATTGAGGCGGATCGAGGCGGAGTCCGATCGCCGCCCTGGCCGGCGGCGATCAGCGCGGCGATCAGTGGACAGAGAAACAGGTGTGGGGCAGCAGTGTCGGCAGGCGGCAGTGACGGTGGCGAGAAAGGACAGGGTGATGACGACGACACAGGCAACGGTGACCTCGGTGACACAGACAGTGGCCCAGACAGTGGCTCGGGCGGCTCAGACGGAGGCTCAGACGGAGACCCAGACGGAGACCCAGGTGCCGCATGGAACGGCGAGCCAGGGCAGGCCCGCGTCGGCGAGCCCGTCGCGCGGGGCGCGACACGGGCGCGAGGGGCGCGGGGCGCGACAGGGGCGCGGGGAGCGCGAGGGGCGCGGGGGGCGCGGGCGGCGCACCGACTCCGGCGGTGACCTGGGGGCGGGGTTGGAACTGCTCGACC
>NZ_BCNQ01000160.1 GCF_001515525.1 Piscicoccus intestinalis NBRC 104926
GCGACGGACCCGCGCCGGGCCGCGCGCACGACGTGCCAGGCGAGGAGACCGGTGATCGCGAGCAGCGCGCCCAGGCCGAGCCAGCCGGTCGTGACCAGCTGGTCGAGCCACAGGTTGTGCGCGTGCCGGAAGGCCTCGTCGCCGGGCACCCGGGCCGCGATGACGTCGCCGGAACGCCCGAGCCCCACCCCCAGCGGGTTGGCACCCGCGACGTCGAGCGCGGCGGCCCACACCTGGGAGCGCACGCCGCCGCCGAGGCCGGTCACCATCGCCACCGCCGTCGCCGCGACCGCGAGCCCGGCGAGCGCGCCCCCGCCGATCAACCGCCGGCGGGTGGGGCGGCGCAGCACGAACCAGGCGGCGAGACCGACTCCGGCAGCGATGATCCCGCCCCGGGAGCCGGTCAGCACGAGGGCTACGACCCCCGCGCCGACGACCCCGTAGGCGAGGGCGCGCTGCGAGCGCTGCGGCAACGACATGGCCGCGGCCACCGCGAGCGGCAGCAGCATGACGAGGAAGGCGGCGAGCAGGTTGGGGTTGGGAAACGGGCCGACGGCCCGCACGAGCACCCCGGCCTGACCGCACGTGTCGACGCTGCCGTCGAGGGCGCCGCGGCAGTAGCCGGCCGGGATGCCGGAGGCGGTCTGGCGCACCGCGGTGAGGGCGGCGGTCGCCACGGCGAGGAGTCCGAGCAGCGAGATGCCCGCCCACATGTCGGGCGAGGCGCGGCGGACGCCCATGGCGAGATAGGCGGCGCCGACCGCGGTGAGCAGGGCGCGCCACAGCGTCCAGTCGCCCTGGCGCCAGGCGGCGAGCGCGGCGGCGAGCAGGAGCAGCGCGACCGCGACGTCGAACGGGCGGCGCCAGCGCAGGTCGCGGGCGCCGAGGCGCCCGGTCGAGACGAGCAGCGCGAGGAGCCCGACGAGGAGCACGAGTCGCAGCGGGGTCAGCACGCCGACGATCGCGGCGTCCGGCAGCACGTCGGCGGTGGACTCGGCGACGACCAGGGCGAGGCAGGCGAGGGCGATGGTCCGCACCCTGTATGTCTGCCCAACCCCGGTGACCGGGAGCCGGATCGGCGGCGAACGCCGGGCCACCATCGATCGACCACTCGACGCGCGGCGAGCGGCCGACCGGTGCTCAGTCGATCGGCGGGAGTCGGTGCGGCAGGCCGGCGGCGTCGAACACACCGTCTCCGAAGTAACCGGTGACGGCCTCGATGCGGCCGTCGCGCACGTCGAGCACCTGGAACTGGAACCGGGCGTACCCGGACTCGTCGCGCAGGTACATGCCGAGGGCGGGCCGGCCGTTGGCGCGGGCGGCGAGGAAGGCGAGGTCGTCGGCCGCGGCGGCGGGGCAGTGGGTTGCGGACAGGTCGATCGCGTCCTGCACGCCGGAGTACCAGCGGTCGAACGGCGGCATCTGCCAGACGAGGTCGCTGGTCAGCACGTCGGTCAGGCGGGCCAGGTCGTGGGCCTCGAAGGCGGCGACGAAGTCGGCGACCGCCTGCTCGTCCTGCGGGCTGAGCGCGGGCAGCGACTCGGGCTCGACGTCGCCGACCGCGGCGCGGGCGCGCTGCAGGGCGGAGTTCACCGCGGCCACCGTGATGTCCAGGTGCTCGGCGGTCTCGGCGGCGCTGAACCGGAGCACCTCGCGCAGCACGAGCACCGCCCGCTGCCGCGGCGGCAGCAGCTGCACGGCCGCGACGAACGCGAGGCCGACGCCTTCGCGCGCCACGCTCGCCTCGGCCGGGTCGGGCGCGGCGCCCTGCCACAGGACCCGGTCGGGCAGCGGCTCGACCCAGGCGAGGTCGTCGCGGCTGACGAGGTCGGCGCGCGGGTCGCCAGGACCCTGCCCGAGACCGGTCGGCAGCACCCGCCGGGAGGCCGAGGTCAGCGCGGACAGACACGTGTTGGTCGCGATCTTGTACATCCACGTGCGCACCGAGGAGCGCCCGTCGAAGGCGTGGAAGGCCTGCCAGGCGCGCAGATACGCCTCCTGCACGCGGTCCTCGGCCGCGGTGGCCGAGCCGAGCATGCGGTAGCAGTGCGCGAGCAGCTCCGGGCGCAGCGGCGCGGCGAGCGCGGTGAACGTCTCCGGCGAGCGGTCTCCCGGCTCCGGCCGCGCGGTGCTCGGTGCGTTCACTGTGCTGGTCACGGACTCGCGGGTGGTTCGGGAGCCGGTCATGACGGCATCGCGTCGGTCATCGCCGACTCCTCCCCGGGAAAGGCGCCCGCGGCACGGGCTCCGGCCAGGTCCATCCACATGATCTCCCAGATGTGCCCGTCGAGGTCTTCGTAGGAGACGCCGTACATGAAGCCCTCGTCCTGGGTGCGCACGACGCGCCCGCCCCCGGCGACCGCGGCCTGGGTGAGCCGGTCGACGTGGTCGCGGTCGTCGGCGGACAGGCACAGCAGCGCCTCGGGAGCCGGCCGAGTCGGGGTGTCGGGCGCGCTCGGACCGTCGTGGAAGCTGTCGAAGAAGTCGCGGCGCAGCAGCATCGCGTAGATGTTCGGGCCCAGTTCGACGGCGACGCAACGCTCGTCGTCGCACATCTCCTCGTTGAAGCCGTACCCCAGCCCGGCGAAGAAGCGCCGGGAGGCGGCCGGGTCGGCGACGGGCAGGTTGACGAAGATCATCTGGTGCATGGCGGTCCTTCCGGTGGCGGCCGGTGCCGTGTGCGTCGGCTCCACCCTGACAGACCGCCCTCGCCCCCGGAACTCATCGCCGATCGCCTTCGGGTGCGCCGGCTCAGGTCGTGAGTGGGTTGATCCACGTCACCTCCGGAAAGCGCGCGAAGTCGCTGTCGACGGAGACGACGCCGACCCCGTAGTGCACCGCAAGCGCCGCGAGTTGCGCGTCGGTCACGAGATTGCCCGTCACCGCGTGCTCGGTGAGCAGCCGCCGCAGGATGCGCCAGGTCGATTCGTCCGCTGCCGGGACCCAGGCGGACCGCGATGCCAGCCAGCCGTCGATGTGCTGCTGGGCCTCCCGTGACGACAGCGGCTCCTCGTAGACCTGGGGATGCGTGGCGATGCGTAGAAAGGCCCCGATTGTCTGCCACGGGAAGCCGACGCGGCGGTCGTCGTTGAGGGCCCGCGTCAGCCACCCCGCGCAGGCTTCGTGGTGCGGGGAGCCCGTGTCGACGGCGTTCAGGAGGACGTTGGCATCGACGATCACCGGCGGTGCCCTTCGTCGTCGAGGACGTCAAGCACGTCGCCGATGTTCGACACGTCGAGGCGGGCGCCGAGGCGACGGGCCGAGTGCACGTAGGACTTCGGAGTCACCCTCGCGGCCATACCTCGTCTGGCCAGCGTGTTCAACGCCTCGCTTGGCCCCACACCCTCTTCGCGCCGCAGCCGCTCCATCTCGGCGTACACGTCGTCGGCGATCGTGATAGTCGTACGCATGTATCAACAGTAGCATCATGATGCACGGCGAGAGGCATGCTGATTCACCAAAGGATGCCGAGGTGGCTTTTGACCCGTTGCAGAACGCTGCCCGCCCCTCTGCCTCACATCCCCCTCGACGGTAAGCGGGAGACAGAGCGGGCTAAGTCCGTGGGGACGAAGGAGCCCGGCCACGGTGCTACTTGCGTGGCCGGGCCCCTGCTGTGAACTCGCGCGAACTCCCGCGGTCAGCCTCCGAGGGCGGCGGAGACGACCTCGCGGGCCTCGGACTGCACCTGGGCCAGGTGCTCGGGGCCCTTGAACGACTCGGCGTAAATCTTGTAGACGTCCTCGGTGCCGGACGGGCGGGCAGCGAACCACGCCGACTCCGTGACGACCTTGAGGCCGCCGATCGCCGCGCCGTTGCCGGGGGCCTCGGTGAGCTTGGCGATGATCGGCTCGCCCGCGAGGGTGTCGGCGGTGACGTCGGAGGGAGACAGGTTCTTCAGCTTGGCCTTCTGCTCGCGGTTGGCCGGGGCGTCGACGCGGGCGTACGCCGGGTCGCCGTGCTTGGCGACGAGCTCGGCGTAGTGCTGGCTCGGGCTCTTGCCGGTCTTGGCCTGAATCTCGCTGGCCAGCAGGGCCAGGATGATGCCGTCCTTGTCGGTGCTCCACACCGTGCCGTCGAAGCGCAGGAAGCTCGCGCCGGCCGACTCCTCGCCGCCGAACGGGCCGGAGCCGTCGAGCAGCCCGGGCACGAACCACTTGAAGCCGACCGGCACCTCGACGAGCTTGCGGCCCAGATCGGCGGCGACCCGGTCGATCATCGAGCTGGACACCAGCGTCTTGCCGATGAAGCCGTCGGCCGGCCAGTTCTCGCGCGCGCCGTACAGGTACTGGATCGCGACGGCGAGGAAGTGGTTCGGGTTCATCAGGCCGGCGTCGGGGGTGACGATGCCGTGCCGGTCGGAGTCGGCGTCGTTGCCGGTCGCGATGTCGTACTTGTCCTTCTGCTGGATGAGGCTGGCCATCGCCGACGGCGAGGAGCAGTCCATCCGGATCTTGCCGTCCCAGTCCAGCGTCATGAACCGCCACGTCGGGTCGGCCAGCGGGTTGACGACCGTCAGGTCGATCCCGTGGGCCTCCGCGATCGCGCCCCAGTACTCCACCGAGGCGCCGCCGAGCGGGTCGGCGCCGATGCGCACGCCGGCGTCCTTGATGGCCTGCAGGTCGATGACGTTCGGCAGGTCCGCGACGTAGATGCCCTTGAAGTCGTACGGCTCGCACGCCGCCCGGGCCTGCGCGAACGGCACCCGCTTGACGCCCTCCAGGCCGGCCTTGATGTACTCGTTCGCCTTGTCGGCGATCCACCCGGTGGCGTCGGTGTCGGCCGGCCCGCCGTGCGGCGGGTTGTACTTGAAGCCGCCGTCGGTCGGCGGGTTGTGGCTCGGCGTGACGACGATGCCGTCGGCCAGCCCCGTGTGCGCCGGCAGGTCGTCGACGCCGCCGATCTTGCCTTTGTTGGCGCGCAGGATCGCGTGCGAGACCGCGGGAGTCGGGGTGTAGCTGTCCTCGGAATCGACGAGCACCGTGACGTCGTTGGCGATGAGCACCTCGAGAGCCGAGGCCCAGGCGGGCTCGGACAGCCCATGGGTGTCGCGGCCGATGAACAGCGGGCCGTCGAAACCCTGCTGCGTGCGGTAGTCGACGATCGCCTGGGTCGTCGCGAGGATGTGGTCCTCGTTGAAGGACGTCTTCAGGGCGCTGCCGCGGTGGCCCGAGGTGCCAAAAGCCACCTGCTGATCGACGTTCTCCGGGTCCGGCCGCTGCGTGTAGTACGCGGTGATGAGATGAGGCACATCGACGAGGTCACTGGGTTGGGCGGGGGTTCCGGCGCGGGAGTCGTTCATGCGCCCATCTTTGCAGCGAGCGCCGTGCGCGGGCGGCCGAAGCACGACCCCCGTTCGATCCGCTTCAGATCTCGAAGTCGACCGACTCCACCGCCGGGCGCTTGGCGCTGCGACCGTCTCCGCTGCTGCGACCGCTCAGGTGCCGGCGGATCCACGGGGCCAAGTGGGTGCGTGCCCACTCGCGATTGGCCGCGATCGTCGCGAGCCGGGTCAGGTGCGGGGCGGGAGGCAGCGTGTGATCGGCCTCCTCGATCGCCAGCCCGAGGGTCCAGGCGGCCTGATCGGCGACGAGCCGGTGCCCGGCGGTCGTGAAGTGGATCCGGTCCGCTGCCCACATCCGCGGATCCTGCAGCTCCCGCAGCGTCCACAGGTCGACGACCCGGCAGCCGTGCCGCTGCGCGATGCCCCACACGTGCGCGGTCAGCTCCGCCATGCGCGGGTTGACGCGATTGACCAGCGGCGCGAAACCGATGTCGGGGGCCGAGACCATGAGCACGTCCGCACCCGTGTCGCGGAGTCGGGTCACCGCCTCCTCGAGACCGTCGGCGACCTCGTGGATGCTCACCCGCGGCCGCAGCAGGTCGTTCCCGCCGGCCGAGATGCTCACGAGGTCGGGAGTCAGTTCGAGGGCGGCGTCGAGTTGGGGCCCGGCGATGTCGGCGAGCAAGCGGCCGCGCACCGCGAGGTTGGCGTAGCCGAAGTTCGCGCCCAGGTCGGCGTTGCGGCGGGCCAGCCGCGCGGCGAGCCGGTCGGCCCAGCCGACGAAGACGTCGGGATCGTTCGCCGAGACGTCCATGAGCCCCTCGGTGAACGAATCCCCGATCGCGATGTAGCGCTCCCAGATGCGATTTTCCGGCCCCATGGCCCAGGACCTCCAGGTCACAACTCGTGGTGCTCGATGCGGTGAAAGATGCTCACCCCAAAGGTTACCCGGCGGTAATCGGTGGACTCGGGGCCCGGGGGTCGGCCGAAACCCGGCCGGGCGAGGGGCTCTGGTGCGATGGGGAACGTCGAGAGCGAGGAGGGCCGCGGGCAGCGGCTCCTCCGCGGACCGGCTCCTCGACTGGACACCGGCTTCTCGACTGGACACCGGTTTCTCGACTGGACACCGGTTCCTGGGACGGGACACCTGCGATCGCGCGTGTCCCGTCGACTCACCGGTGTCCCGCGATCCAGTAGGTGTCCGGAGCCGCATTGAGGTGTCCGGTCACCGACCCGGCGGTCCGGCGTGCCCGTCGCCCCGGAACACCCGCGACCCCAGAGCCGACGCCGCGCCCGGAGCCCCGCGAGTCCGTAGCCTCGCCGACTCCGGAGCCCCGCCGACCCCAGAGCGTGCCCCCAGACGCCGAGAACTGCGTGTCGCGGTGAGAACTGCGGCACGAACCGCAGTCCCGACCACGACACGCAGTTCTCAGGGTCGTGTGGGGTGGGGGATAGGGGAGCGGGGGCGTCAGGCGGTGCCGGCTCCCGGGGTGGTCTCGGACGTGCCGGCCTTGTCATGACCGCCGGAGGTGCCGACGCGCGGCTCGGCGAGGTGCTCGGGCTCGATGCCGGAGGCCACCGCCTCGTCCTCGTGCACCGGGGACTGCGACAGCTCGGGGCGGTCCTGGCCCTTGGTCTGGGCCCGCAGCGCCTCCTGCTGAGCCGGCTTGGGCGCGTTCTCGGAGGCGGTCTCGAACGCCTCCGCCGACACCGGCTCCTCGTCGGCCGGCTCGAAGTAGACCGCGCCCAGCTTGGGCAGGGTCACCAGCGCCGAGTACGGCTGGCCGTGCCAGGGGATCTCCTCGGCCTCCACCTGACCGAGGTTGCCGACGCCGGCGCCCCCGTAGTCGAGGGAGTCGGTGTTGAGGATCTCCTTCCACGGGCCCTTCTTCGGCAGCCCCACCCGGTAGTGGTGGTGCTCGGAGCCGGAGAAGTTGGTCACGACGGCCACCGTCGGCCGCTCACCGTTCTCGCCGGCCTTGCCGAACCGCAGGTAGGAGTAGGTGTTTCCGCTGGCGTCGTTGGCGTCGATCCAGCTGAAGCCCTGCCAGTCGTTGTCCAGCTCCCACAGCGCCGGGCGCGTGGTGTACAGGTGGTTGAGGTCCTTGACGAGCTTGTGCATGCGCCAGTGCGGCTCGTGGTCGAGCAGCCACCAGTCGAGGCTGCGGGCGTCGGCCCACTCGGACTCCTGGGCGAACTCCTGACCCATGAACAGCAGCTGCTTGCCCGGGTGGCTCCACATGAACGCGTAGTACACGCGCATGCCCGCCAGCTGCTCCCAGCGGTCGCCGGGCATCTTGCGCAGCATCGAGCCCTTGCCGTACACGACCTCGTCGTGGCTGATCGGCAGGCAGAAGTTCTCGCTGTAGGCGTACACCATCGAGAACGTCATCTCGTGGTGGTGGTACTGCCGGTAGATCGGCGACAGCGAGGCGTACTCGAGCGTGTCGTGCATCCAGCCCATGTTCCACTTCAGGCCGAAGCCCAGGCCGCCCATGTACGTCGGCTTGGTGATGCCCGGCCAGCTGGTGGACTCCTCGGCCACGGTGACCGCGCCGGGGTAGCGCCGGTAGACCGTGGCGTTCATCTCCTGCAGCAGCTGCACGGCCTCGAGGTTCTCCCGGCCGCCGTACTGGTTGGGCAGCCACTCGCCGTCGTTACGCGAGTAGTCGAGGTAGAGCATCGAGGCCACCGCGTCGACCCGCAGGCCGTCGATGTGGAACTCCTCGATCCAGTAGCTCGCGTTGGCGACGAGGAAGTTGCGCACCTGGTTGCGGCCGAAGTCGAAGATGTGCGTGCCCCAGTCGGGCTGCTCGCCGCGGCGCGGGTCGGGGTGCTCGTAGAGCGGCTGCCCGTCGAAGTTCGCCAGCGCGAACGCGTCCTTGGGGAAGTGCGCGGGCACCCAGTCGAGGATGACGCCGATGCCGTTCTGGTGCAGCTTGTCGACGAGGTAACGGAACTCGTCGGGGGAGCCGAACCGGGAGGTCGGGGCGTAGTAGCCGGTGACCTGGTAGCCCCACGACGGCCCGTACGGGTGCTCCATGACGGGCAGGAACTCCACGTGCGTGAACCCGAGGTCCTTGACGTAGTTGACGAGGTGCTCGGCGAGGTCGACGTACGAGCTGCCCTGGCGCCACGAGCCGAGGTGCACCTCGTAGATGCTCATCGGGCGCTCGTGCGGCGGCAGGCCCTCGCCGCGCTCCTGCATCCAGTCCGCGTCGTTCCACTCGTAGTGCGTCTGCTCGACGACGGAGGCGGTGGCGGGCGGGCACTCGGTGTGCCGCGCCAGCGGGTCGGCCTTGCCGCGCCAGTAGCCGTCGGCGCCGAGGATCTCGTACTTGTACGTGGAGTTCTCGCCGACGCCCGGCACGAACAGCTCCCAGACCCCCGACGAGCCCAGCGCCCGCATCGGGTACGCCTGGCCGTCCCAGCGGTTGAAGTCGCCGACGAGGCGGATCGCGCGGGCGTTCGGTGCCCACACGGCGAACGACGTGCCGGTGACCTCGCCCATCTGGCCGGGGTAGGTGCGCACGTGCGCACCGAGCACCTTCCACAGCTCCTCGTGGCGGCCCTCCCCGATGAGGTAGAGGTCCATGTCGCCGAGCGTCGGCAGGAAGCGGTAGGAGTCGTCCTGGGTGTGCTCGACCCCGTCTCCGTAGGTGACGAGCAGCCGGTAGTCGGAGACGGTGACGCCCTTGATCTGCCGGACCCAGACGCCCTCGTACTCGTGGTCCATGTCGAACGTCGTGCCGTCGGGCAACTGGATCTGCACCGACTGCGCGAGCGGGCGCAGCGCGCGGATCGTCACGCCGTCGTCGTGCGGGTGAGCGCCCAGAACACTGTGCGGATCGCCGTGGCCGCCGCGCACGAGCAGGTCGATCGTCTGCGGCGCGACCCCCAGCGGCTCGTCGTGGAAGTCCACCGGTCCCGCGGGGGCGGCCTGGCCCGCAGCGGCGGCCTGGCCCGCAGACGCGCTCTGCGCGGAAGCGTCTTGGGTGGCGGGAGCGGACTGGCCCGCAGGAGCGGCCTCGACCGCGGGCGCGTCGGCGGAGTCCTCGACGGCGGGGGCGTCCTCGTCCGCGCCGGAGGTGTCGATGGTCGGCGACAGCTCGCCCGAACTCAGTCCGGAGGCGGGGGCGGCCGGGGCGTCCTGCTCGGCCTGCGCCGTGGGGGGTGCGACGAACTCGGTGGCCTCGGCTGGGGCGGGCCCGTCGGGGCTGCTCGGTGGGTTCTGCGAGGTGGCCATCTGGGAAGAATTCCTCTCGTCGGAACGGCCCGACGGCCGGGCCGTCGGTGTGTCGTGGACCTCGTCGGCCCCGTCGGCGCTGCTCGGGGCGGATCGGTCAGGGGCGGGTCGGTCGGGCGGAGCAGTCATGGCGGTCACGGCCTGCGGCGAAGGGTCGCACAGCCGCTCGACGGCGGCGACCGGAATGCCGAGCCACGCGGGGCGATTGCGCGCCTCGTAGACGACCTCGTAGAGCGCCTTGTCGAGCAACAGAGCATCCAGCAGCGTATCCGTCTCGACATCCGAACGGGGGGTTGCGGCGGGTGCGACGTCGGCGCCCCGCGAGCCCTGCCCGCCGGGCGCGTCGGCCGCGCCGCTCG
>NZ_BCNQ01000161.1 GCF_001515525.1 Piscicoccus intestinalis NBRC 104926
CGCGCACGAGCCGGGCGGCGGCGTCGGGGCGCCCGGCCCAGTGCGTGTGCAGGTAGGAGGCGTGCACGCGCCCGTGCACGAACCCCTCGAGCTCCGGCTCGTCGCGGGAGTCACGCCAGCCCCAGGCGCGCGCGCCCGATCCGTTCGCATCGTGGCGCACGCGGGTGCGGTGGAACTCGTGCCCGGTGACGCGGGCGCCCTCGTCGGCCACGACGCTGTCGCTGACGGCCACCGCCGTGCGGTAGCCGAGGACGAGCCGCGGATGCATGCGCGCGGACCCGGGCAACACCCCGCACATCGGGGCCCCGTCGAGTTCGCGCAGGAGGTACAGCATGCCGGCGCATTCGGCGAGGATCGGCCCGCCCGCGTCGGCGAACGCGGCCACCTCCCGGCGCAGTTCGGTGTTCGCGGTCAGGGCCCCGGCGTGAATCTGGGGAAAGCCGCCGCCCAGCACGAGGCCGGCCGTGCCGGCGGGCAGGGCCTCGTCGCGCAGCGGGTCGAACGTCTCCACCCGGGCGCCGGCGGCGGCGAGCAGTTCGGGGGTCTCGGCGTAGCCGAACGTGAACGCCTCCCCCGCGGCGACGGCGACGACCGGCTCCCCGCGCGTCGCCCCGACCGCACCGGACGCGATCGCCGCGACCGGATCCCACGGCGAATCGTCGAGTTCCGGTGCGCTGCGGGCGAGCTCGAGCACCGCCTCCAGATCGAGGTGGTCGCGGGCCATGCGGCCGAGCGCGGCGACGGCCGACAGCGCCTCGGGCCGGCGTTCGGCGGCGGGGATGAGCCCGAGGTGCCGGCTCGGCACGACGACGTCGGGCAGCCGCGGGATCGCGCCGACGACGGGCACGCCGGTGGCGGCCACGGCGCGCCGGGCCTCGGCCTCGTGTCGCGGCGAGGCGACGTTGTTGAGGATCACGCCGCCGACCCGCACCCCCGGCTCGAAGGTCGCGAAGCCGTGCACGACGGCGGCGACGCTGCGGGAGACCGCGGCGCAGTTGACGGCGAGCAGCACCGGGGTGCGGGTCGATCGGGCGACGTGGGCGCTGGAGGCGAAGCCGTCGGTGCCCAGCGCCCCGTCGAACAGACCCATGACGCCCTCGATGATCGCGACGTCCGCTGGCTCCGGCGTGGCGGCGCCGTGCAATAGCAGCGGCACGAGGCGCTCCTGCCCGACCAGGTGCGCGTCGAGGTTGCGCCCGGGCCGCCCGGCGGCCTGGGTGTGGTAGCCGGGGTCGATGTAGTCGGGCCCGACCTTGTGCGGGCTGACCGCCAGGCCGCGCTCACGCAGCGCGGCGATGAGCCCGGTGGCGATCATCGTCTTACCGCTCCCGGAGGCGGGCGCCGCGACGAGCACGCGCGGCAGACTCACCATTCGATGCCCCGCTGACCCTTCTGGCCGTCGTCCATCGGGTGCTTGACCTTGGTCATCTCGGTGACGAGCGTGCAGACCTCGAACAGGCGCTCGTCGGCGTCGCGGCCGGTGATGACGACGTGCTGCTTGCCGGGGCGGCCCGCGAGCGTCGCGCACACCTCGTCGACATCGACCCAGCCCCACTTCATCGGGTAGGTGAACTCGTCGAGCACGTACAGGTCGTGCCGCTCGTCGGCCAGCCGCCGCTGGATCTCGCGCCAGCCCTCCAGTGCGTCGGCGGCGTGCCGCTCCTGGGCGTCCTCGCCGCTGCTGGATCGGGTCCAGCTCCAGCCCGAGCCCATCTTGTGCCACTCGACGGCGCCGCCCTCGCCGGTCTGTTCGTGCAGCTGCCCGAGCCGCCGGAAGACCTCTTCCTCGCCGACCTTCCACTTGGCGGACTTGACGAACTGGAACACCCCGATGTCGAAGCCCTGGTTCCAGCCGCGCAACGCCATCCCGAAGGCGGCGGTCGACTTGCCCTTGCCGGGGCCGGTGTGCACGGCGGTGATCGGGCGGTTGCGGCGCTGGCGGGTGGTCAGACCGTCGTCGGGAACGGTCTGCGGCTGACCCTGCGGCACGGCTGCCTGCCTTCCTCGAAGCGTCCTCGCCCTCGGGAACTGATGGACGTCGCTGAGTTCCTGACTCCCCCGGGCCTGGGGCCCGTGGTCACAGTGGCGGGACCGTGCCGGCGTCGCACCGGCTTCCTCGTCACGCGTCCAAGGTGGATGGCTGGTCGCGGCCTCGCGGCCGCGGGGGAAGCCTACCGGAGCCGGTGCCGCGATTTGGGCCGGCCGCCGGGGTCGGCCGAGAGCTGCCGCAGCGGCGGCGACGCGGATTAGGACAGCAGGGACAACCCGGCGGCGAGGGCGAATCCGAGCACGGTGACCAGACCTGCCGACTCCCCCGCCTTCTCGCGCGCCTCGGGCACCAGCGAGTCGACGAGCATGACGAGCAGGGCGCCGGCCGCGAAGCCGTCGACGGCTCCGCGCATCGGGTCCGCGACCATGTCGGCGACCAGGAAGCCGCCCATCGTGGCGAGCGCGCACACCACGGTGACTCCCGTCCACAGCAGGACGATCGAGCGGCCGGCCGCGCCGGTGGCTCGCATATCGCTGGCCGACCCGATGGCCTCCGGCAGGTTCGAGACGAAGATCGCGACGATCAGGGCGATGCTGACACCCGTGCCCCAGGCGATGCCGATGCCGAGCACGGCCTGCTCCGGAAGGCCGTCCAGGAAGGCGCCGATGGCCAGCGATGTGCCGCCCTGCGCCCGACGGCGGCCACGGGCATGCCCGGCCGGTGAGTCGTCCCCGCGGCCCGCACCGGCGCGCTCCACGGCCTTGTTGGCGCCGTAGTACGTCAGGCCACCCACGGCCAGGCCGAGCCCCAGCGGCACCGGCCCGCCCGTCTCCAGACCCTCGGCGAACAGCTCGTACGAGATGCTCGCGATGAGGGCTCCACCGCCGAACGCCAACACCGCGCCCACCAGGCGCGGCGGCCACCTGCGAGCCAGGCCCAGCAGTGCCCCGAGGAGCAGGGACGATGCGGCAACGGTTCCCCAGAGGGCGGCGGTCGTCATGCCCGAATTGTGCTCTGCGCCCAACCGGATCGGTGGATGCGCGCATCGAACCGGCCGCGGCAAAGACGGCGGCGACGTACATCAACGCCCTCCGGTGCCGCCCTCCCTGACGACGCCGCAGGTCAGAGCGTTGACGCGCGGCCCGACCGGAGTGAATGTACGAAGCTGCCGTCTTCGTCGGTGCCGATCCGCCCGATCGGGCACCCCGGCCGGCCACCAGCGGTAAGAACCGGGCGTGGGCTGCCGATCGTGACAGAAGGCCGAGGCGAGGTGGGCGATGCACGGGCAGCGCGAGGCGGGACGAGAAGGTGCGTCGAGGCCCGACGGCGCCGTGCGCGTGCCGATCGGGCCGCTGACCCATGACGACATGCGGCTGTTGCGGGCGCACTGCGGGTACGCCTTCGAGTGGCCACCCAAGGACGGCCAGTCGGTGCCGAAGGCCGCGCTGTTCGTCGGGTACGCCCGGCTGCAACAGCTCGAGGAGGGTGGGCTGCGCGATCTGTTCGCCGATCTGCAGCAGGTGCGGCACTCCTATCAGCGACTCACCGGGGAGGATCCCCTCGACGACGCCTTCGTCGTGCGCGTCGCCCGCACCTCGACCTCGCCGTTGGCGCGGGCGTTTCTCGACGCGGGCGGCGTCAGTCCGCGCTACGCCTGAGCGCCGGCCCCCGCCTGAGCGGGAGCCGGCGCAGCGGTGACGGGACGGTGACGCGACGCGACGGCGACGCGATGCCATGAGGCGCGGCGCAGGCCGCTCAGGCGGGCACGTCGTCGTCGACCCAGTCCAGGGTCTTGGTGACGGCCTTCTTCCAGTTGCGGTACTGGCGCTCCCGCTCCGATTCGTCCACCACCGGCTCCCAGCGCTTGCCCTCCGACCAGTTGTCGATGACGTCCTGCTCGCCCTGCCAGAACCCCACGGCGATGCCCGCCGCGTACGCGGCGCCCAGGGCGGTGGTCTCGGCGATCCTCGGGCGCACCACGGGCACGCCGAGCTGGTCGGCCTGGAACTGCATGAGGGTCTCGTTGCCGGTCATCCCGCCGTCGACCTTGAGCTCGGTGAGGTCGACACCGGAGTCGGCGTTCATCGCGTCGATGACCTCCCGGGTCTGGAAGGCGGTCGCCTCGATGGTGGCCCGCGCGATGTGCCCCTTGTTGACGAAGCGGGTCAGCCCCACGAGGGCTCCGCGGGCGTCCGGGCGCCAGTGCGGCGCGAACAGCCCCGAGAACGCGGGCACGAAGTAGGTGCCGCCGTTGTCCTCGACCTCCTTGGCCAGCTCCTCCACCTCCGCGGCCGAGGAGATGATGCCGACGTTGTCGCGCAGCCACTGCACGAGCGAGCCGGCCACGGCGATCGAGCCCTCCAGGGCGTAGACGGTGTCGGCGTCGCCGATCTTGTAACACACCGTGGTCAACAGCCCGTTCTGCGACTTCACGATCTCGGTGCCGGTGTTCATCAGCACGAAGCAGCCGGTGCCGTAGGTGTTCTTGGCCATGCCCTTCTCGAAGCAGGCCTGTCCGAAGGTCGCGGCCTGCTGGTCGCCCAGGATCCCGGAGATCGGCACGCCCGCCAGCAGTCCCTGCCTGCGACCGGTGGTGTACACCTGGGACGAGGAGGCGATCTGCGGCAGCATCGAGAGCGGGATGCCCATGTCGGCGGCGATCGACTCGTCCCACTGCAGCGTCCGCAGGTCCATGAGCATCGTGCGCGAGGCGTTGGTCACGTCGGTGACGTGCACCCCGCCGCCGACGCCCCCGGTCATGTTCCACAGCACCCAGGAGTCGGTGGTGCCCATGAGCAGATCGCCCCGCTCGGCCTTCTCGCGGGCGCCCTCGACGTTGTCGAGGATCCACTTCACCTTGGGTCCGGTGAAGTAGGTGGCCAGCGGCAGGCCGCAGATGTCCTTGTAGCGGTCCGCCCCCTGGTCGCCGGCCAGCTCGTCGACGATCCGCTGGGTCCGGGTGTCCTGCCAGACGATCGCGTTGTACACCGGCGCACCGGTCGTCTTGTCCCACACCACCGCGGTCTCGCGCTGGTTGGTGATGCCGACGGCGGCCAGGTCCGCGCCGGTCAGGTCGGGAGACTCGGACAGGGCCTGGCCGACCGCGCGGCGCACGTTGCCCCAGATCTCCATCGGGTCGTGCTCGACCCAGCCGGCCCGGCGAAAGATCTGCTCGTGCTCGAACTGGCCGACCGAGACGATGCTCCCGGAGTGGTCGAAGATGATCGACCGGGTGCTCGTGGTGCCCTGGTCGATGGCCATGACGTACGTCGGTGTACTCATCGGTGTGCTCACTTCCTCGTGACGCGTTAGGCGGATGCGTGCGAATGGATTCGGGGTGTCCTCGAGCTGGGCTCGAGCTGGACTGGGTTGGACTGGGTTGGGCTCGGGGCGCTCAGAAGATCTGGGCGAGGACGCCGGCCAGGACGCCGCCGATGATGGGCGCGACCACCGGAACCCAGGAGTAGCCCCAGTCGCTGCCGCCCTTGCCGGGGATCGGGAGGATGGCGTGCGCGATGCGCGGGCCCAGGTCACGGGCCGGGTTGATGGCGTAGCCGGTGGGGCCGCCCAGGCCGGCGCCGATACCGACGACGAGCAGGGCCACCGAGAGCGGGCCGAGCCCCGACGGCGTGTTGGCGAACTGCAGGATGACGAACACGAGCACGAACGTGCCGATCACCTCGGTCACCACGTTCCAGAACGGGCTGCGCACCTCGGGGCCGGTGCTGAAGACACCCAGCTTGAGCGCCGGGTCGGCGTCGGCGTCGAACTGCTTCTTGTAGGCCAACCAGACGAGAATGCCGCCGAGCAGGCCACCGGCCAGGTCGGCCACGAGGTAGGTCAGCGTCGAGGCCGCGGTGACGGCGACGCCCGGGGCGTACTCCGTGGCGCCGGTGGCCAGCAGGCCCAGCGTCACGGCGGGGTTGAGGTGAGCCCCCGAGCGGAAGGCCACGAAGACGCCGGCGAACACGCCGATGCCCCAGCCCCAGTGGATCATCACGGGGCCGCCGCCCGCGCCCTTGGCCGCGGGCAGGAGGGCGTTGGCGACCACGCCGCATCCGAGCAGGCACAGGATCGCGGTTCCGAATAGCTCGGAGGCGAACACCTGGCCGAGTGGGACGGGCGCCGCGGTCGCGGCGACGGTGAGCAGGGGCGACGGCATTGTCAGTTTCTCCTCGTGACGCGCCGGCCCGGAATGGGGCCGGCGTGGTGTCAGGACTGGTCTTGCTGCTGGTGGTGCTGTTGGCGTTGCTGTTGGTGTTGCCACCGGTGTCAGGGCAGGGCTCGATGAGCGCTCGACCCCGCGGGGGGTCGGCGCCTCGGCTGCCGGATGGAGCCCTTACGGGCGGGTGGTCAGGCCACTGGCGCGGTTGGCGCCAGCGGCCTGGGGCCTCAGGCTGTGGTGCGGTCCGTCACCTCGGCGGCCGCGCCGCGCGCGGCGGCGGCCGCGTCCTCGTCGTACTGCGCGGCGGCGGCGTCCTCGGCCTCGCAGCGGGCCTCGTAGGCGGCGATCTCGTCGCGGCGGCGCTGCTCGTCCCAGCCGAGGTAGGTCGCCGCGATGTCGGCGATCTCCGGCACCGCGTCGCGGCCCTGCCGGCGCATCTCGTAGGTGAGCCGGGTGCGGGTCACCATGATGTCCTCCAGGTGCAGCGCGCCTTCGTGGGTGCACGCGTAGGCGATCTCGGCGCGCAGGTATGCCGGGGCGTGCTCCAGCGGACGGCCCAGGTCGGGGTGCTCGGCCACCATCTCCAGCAGCTCGGGCAGCAGCGCACCGTAGCGGTGCAGCAGGTGGTCGACGAGGAAGCGGCTCACGCCGTGCTCGGCCGCGATCTTGTCGGCGCGACGCTGGTAGGTCTGGAAGCCGACGGCTCCCAGCAGCGGGGTCTTGTCGGTCAGCGACGGCACCTCCTTGGCCCGCTGCGAACCCAGCGCGAAGTCGACGGCGTCCTCCGCCATCACGCGGTAGGTCGTCAGCTTGCCGCCGGCGATCGTCACCAGGCCGGGGGTGGCCTCGACCACCGTGTGCTCCCGGCTCACCTTGGTGGACTGGGCCTCGTCGCCGCCCTTGGTTCCCGGCTGCAGCAGCGGGCGCAGCCCGGCCCAGGTGCCGATGATGTCGTCCCTGGTCAGCGGCTTGTCGAGGATGACATTGGCGTGCTCGATGATGTAGTCGATGTCGGTGGCCGTGACCGCGGGGTGGACGAGGTCGTGATGGTAGGGGGTGTCCGTGGTGCCGATGATCCAGTACCGGCTCCACGGGATGATGAACAGCACCGACTTCTCGGTCTGCAGGATGACCCCGGTCTCCCCGGCGATGCGCTCGCGGGGCACCACGATGTGCACGCCCTTGGAGGCGAGCACCTTCAGGCCACCCTGAGCGCCCGCGCGATCCTGCGTCTCCTCGGTCCACACGCCGGCGGCGCCGATGACGGTGCGGGCCCGGATCGTCAGCTCGCGACCCGTCTCCAGGTCGGTCACCACGGCGCCGTCGACCCGATCGCCGGCCTTGGTGAACCGGTCCACGCGGGTGCGGCTGGCGGCGTAGGCGCCGAACTGCACGGCGGTGCGCACGAGGGCGAGCACGAGCCGGGCATCGTCGACGGTGGCGTCCCAGTACTTGATGGCCCCAACCATGGCGCCCGGCTTGACGTCCGGGAACTCCTTGCGCACGCCCTCGGCGGTGAAGTGCCGGTGGAACGGCATGGCCGCCGAATCGCGCGCGCCGACGCGGGCGAGGACGTCGTACAGGCCCACCCCGGCCGTGACGTAGGGCCGCTCGACGTACTTCTTGTTCAGCGGGTAGAGAAACGAGACGGGTCGCACCAGGTGCGGGGCGAGGGTGTCGAGCAGGTGCTCGCGCTCGTGCAGGGCCTCGAAGACGAGCTTGAAGTCGAGCTGCTGCAGGTAGCGCAGGCCACCGTGCACGAGCTTGCTCGACCTGCTGGAGGTGCCGCTGCCCCAGTCCTGGGCCTCGACGATGCCGACGCGCAGGCCGCGGGTCACCGCGTCGAGCACGATGCCGGCTCCGGTGACGCCGCCGCCCACGACGAGGATGTCGAGGGGTTCGCCCGAGCTCATCTCCTCCAGGGCCTGGGTGCGGGTTTGTGAGGTCAGCGCGGTCGATGTCATTGGCGATCCGTCCTTAGGTTCGGGTGCCACCGCCTCCGTTGGCGGTTCGCGGGCACCACGTCGGTGGTCTGGGGGCCTCTCGGTGCTCTCGAGTCCACCGTGGCCCCCCGGCGCACGTATGGTCCAGAAGGGTGCACAAACGTGCACCGTGAAGGAGTACCGATGAACACGCGGGACCAGGCCCACCGGGCCGCCACGCTGTACTACCTGCAGGACGAGACGATGGCCTCGATCGCGGCCACTCTCGGGGTCTCCCGTTCGACGGTCTCCCGGCTGCTCAAGCACGCCCGGGACATCGGGTTGGTGACGATCACGGTGGCCCCCGAATCGGGCTTCGGGCGTCAGATCGCGCAGCGCGTGACCAGCCGGTTCGGGGTGCGGGCCCACCTGGTGGAGGTGCGTGGCAACGCCCCCGACCACGTGCGGCTCGACCACGTGGCCCGCGTCGCGGCGCGGCTTCTCGCCGATTGGGTGGAGCCGGGGTCGGTGCTGGGGGTGGCGTGGGGCACGACGGTCTCCGCGATCGCCGACCACCTACCGCACCACCCGTGCCCCGGGCTGCGCGTGGTGCAGCTCAACGGGTCGGCACAGACGCGCGCCTCCGGGGTGCGGTACGCCCAGGAGCTGTTCGGGGCGATCGCCGGAGCGTTCGACGCCGAGATCACCTACTTCCCCACACCCGCCTTCTTCGACTACGTCGACACCAAGACGGCGCTGTGGCGCGAGAGCGCCGTGCGCCGCGTGCTGCACCTGCGGGAGCGGGCCGACCTCGCGGTGTTCGGGGTCGGTGCGACGCAGGGCCGGCTCGCCTCGGAGGTTTACCGGGCCGGCTACCTGTCGGCGCAGGACGCCCGGGAATTGCAGCGGGCGCGCGTCGTCGGCGACGTGTGCACGGTGTTCCTGCGCCGTGACGGCAGCTTCGAGGACATCGAGATCAACGCCCGCGCCTCCGGACCCACGCCGCGCGAGCTCGCCCGCATCCCGAGGCGCATGTGCGTGGTGGTCGGGGAGCACAAGGTGCCGGCGCTGATGGGGGCCCTCAACGCGGGCGTGGCCACCGACCTGGTCATCGACCACCGCACGGCCGCGGCCCTGCTCGCGGCGCAGTAGCCCGCAGCGGGTGAGGCCGTCGCCCTCCCCTCGGCGGCTCAGACGGCTCAGGCGGCGCCGGGGCGGGTCTCGGCGGCCAGGTCCACCTCGGCCAGGGGCAGCAGGCGGGCGCCGAGCACTGTCGCCAGGTCGGCGGCCAGGCGCAGGCGCACCCCGCGGGGTGATTCGCAGTCGAGCACGACGCTGGTCACCCCGAGCCCGGCCAGGCGGGCGGCGGCTCCGCGGGCGCGCGGCAGGGCGTTCGGGCCGTGGGTGGCGCGGCCGTCGGTGAGCACGACGAGCAGCGGGCGGCGCATCGGATCCTTGGCGCGCTCACGGCGGATGAGGTCGTGCGCCGCCGTGAGGCCCTCGGCCAGCGGGGTGCGGCCGCCGGTGGCGGCGGCGTCGAGGCGGGCGCGGGCCAGTTCGACGCTGCCGGTCGGAGGTAGCAGGAGCTGGGCGTGATCGCGGGCGAACGTCACGGCCGCCACCTTGTCGCGGCGCTGGTAGGCGTCGAGCAGCAGCGAGAGCACGGCGGTCTTGACCGTAGCCATGCGGCGGCGGGCGCCCATCGAGCCGGAGGCGTCGACGAGGAAAACGACGAGGTTGCCCTCCTTGCCCTCGCGCAGGCTGCGGCGCAGGTCGCAGCCG
>NZ_BCNQ01000162.1 GCF_001515525.1 Piscicoccus intestinalis NBRC 104926
GGCGCCGGCCGGCACGGACGCGGCGGTGCGCCGGGATGCGGGGGAGGAGGCCGTGTCGGAGACGGCGCCCGCCTCGGTCGCGGAGTCGGCGTGCGACCGGCTCCGGGCGAACCGCGGCTGGGCGGTGCGGGACTGCGCTGTGTCGGCGGGCACCGGTCGGGGCGATTCGGCGACGGGCCGGTGCAGATAGGACACCCGAGGGTGCCGGCTCAGCTGCGTGGCGGTGAAGTCGCTGCAGGCGATGACGGCGTCGACCCCGCGGCTGCCGGCGCGCACGGCCCAGCGGGCCTTGCGGCTGACGAGATCGTCGTGCAGGTCGAGCACGATGCGCACCCCGCGGGCCCGCAGCAGCGGCCGCATCGCCGGGGCCTGGGCCAACAGGTAGTAGCTGAAGATGACGAGCACGTCGCCGCGGCGGGCGGCCCGCAGGTAGCGGCCCCAGAGCCGGGTGCTCTCGCGCATGCGCCCCTGGGTGGGGGAGTCGGATCGGGGCCGCACGCTGTAGACCTGCTCGATGCCGGCGGTTGCGGCCCGTTCCGCGAGTTCGCCGTCGGGACACACGAGCCCCACGCGCACACCCTGGTCGGTCAGTGCCTCGGCGAGGGTCAGCAGGCTCACCTCGGCGCCCCACACCTGCCGGGCTGCGGAGATGAAGACGACCCTCATGCTGTGATTCCCTTCTCCTCGGCCGAACCGAATTCGGGGCCATTCGGAGCCTCGGCGTCTCGTACTGTACGAGACGCGTGGGCAGCCGGTGCAAATTCACAGCCCGCTCTTAGGGTCGCGAACTGCGGCGTTGCCGTGTTCTGCCACCGTCATCGCTCGCGGAAGCACCGGCCTCCCGCGGTGCCCCGGACCGGCCCTCGCAGGCCGTGCGCACAGAGACGGAGATCGGATGACGGGCGGTTCACCACCGGAGAGCGCCGGCGACCCGGGTCGCCGGCGTCGGCTGGTGCGCAACATGTCGTGGAACTACCTCGCCGGGCTGACGAGCATCGTCGGGCTCGTGCTGCTCTACCCGTGGGCGGTGACGCTCGCGGGGGCCGCGGCGTACGGGCTGTGGGTGCTGGCGTTCGGTGGCACGCAGCTGCTCGTCATGGCCGACTTCGGCATCGGAGACGGCATCGTGCGCCAGATGGGGGCGCTGTCGCGCGGCGGCGCCTCGCACGCGCAGCTGCGCTCGTTCGTCAGCGTCGTGCTGACGATCTTCGTGGGGCTGGCGCTGCTCGTCACCGCGCTCTACCTCGTCGCGGTGCCGCTCTACCTGGGCACGGTCGACACCGCCGGGCTGGCTCCCGGTGACGAGCGGTTCGTCGTCGTCGCCGGCGCGATCGCGCTGCTGCTCGCCCTCATCGCCCGCGGCACCAACGCGGTGCTGTGGGCCCAGGACCGTCAGGACATCGAGCGCAAGGCCGCCGTCGCGGGCATGGCCGTGCGGGTCGCCGGGTTCGTCGCCGTCGCGGCCACCGGAGGCGGTCTGCCCGGGGTCGTGCTCGCCGAGGTCGCCGGCGCCGCCGTCTCCCCGCTGGTGTGCGGCGTCGCGGTGGCGCGGCGGTTCGGGGCGCCGGTCTGGTCGCGGGAGGCGTTCGCGCGCTACACCGGCCCGCTGCTGCGGCTCAGCTCGGTGCTGTTCGTCGGCTCGCTCGCGGCGCTCATGACGTTCCAGCTGCCGCTGTTCATCGTCGGCAGCACGCTCGGCCTCGTCGCGTCCACGGCCTACGGCGCGCTCATGCGCATCTACCAGAGCGCGCGGATGGTCAACTCGTGGACCGCCAACCCCTTCATCACGCACATCTCCGCCGCCCCGGAGCCCGAGCTGGCCGCCCGCGCCCGCCCCGCCTTCCTCGCCACGGCCGTCGTCGGCACCGGCATGGCCGTGGTCATCGCCGGACTCGCCGACGACCTGCTGGAGGCGTGGATGGGCGCCGACTTCGTGTTCGCCGGGCCGGCCCTGGCGGTGCTCGCGTTCGCCATGCTCGCCGACGCGGTCGTCAAGCCGAGCGCGCTCGTCGTCAACCTGCGCGGCCGTCCGGTGATCGTCTCGCTGCTGCACCTGAGCGTGTGCGCGCTGACCCTCGCCGGGGTCGCGCTGGCCTCCGCGGCCGGCTCGCTCGTCGCGATCGTCGGCGCGATGAGCCTGGTCGCGGTGCTGCTCGCTCCCGCCTACGTGCTCGCCGCCCGGCGCGTCGTCGGCCGGCTCCCGTACCCGCGCGGCTGGGCGCTGCCCGGCCTGCTCGCGGCCGCCGTGCTCGTCTTCGCGCTCGTGCGGCTCGTCGCCGTCGCGCTGGACCCGTGGCCCGCGGTGCTCACCGTGGCTGGTGTCGGGGCGCTCGCGCTGCTCGCCGCCGCGCTCTGGTGGCGGCGACGTCGGGCAGCCTGACGAGGGCGAGGGCGAGGTCGGGCCGCCGGGGCCGGGTTACGGCTCGAGGGCGACCGCCTCGGCGGCGGCCTTGCCGTGGGCGCGCAGGCGCCCGGAGGCGGCACCCCACGACGGCAGCTCGACGACGGCCACCGCGGAGGTCTTCAGCGTCACCCGCCGCCCGGTGAGCCGTTCGACGAGCTCCTCCAGCGCCGGGTTGTGCCCGACGAGGGCGGCCCGCTGCACGGTCGGCGGCAGGTCGTGCACGACCTCGGCGAGGTCGGCGCCGTCGAAGGTGTAGACGTCGGGTTCGATCGAGGTCGTCACCCCGGCCGGCAGCTGCGCCGCGATGACGTCCCAGGTCTGCTCGGCGCGGCGGGCCACGGAGACCACCGCGAGGTCGGGCACGAGGTCGTGGGCGAGGAGCCAGCGCGCGACGTCCGGCGCCTGGCGCAGCCCCTTGCCCTTGAGGGGCCGATGCCGGTCGGAGACGCCGTGGGACCAGTCCGACTTGGCGTGTCGCACGAGGATGAGAGTGGGCACGCTGGCTCCTTTCGCCGCAGCCGTTGCCCCATCCTGCGGCAGCGCCCGCCTCGGCGTGCGCGGTGGGCCCGAATTCGCCCGGATCGTCTCAGTCCCGGCGCCGATCGGGGGAGCCGGTGAGGCGCCGCACCGCGTCGCGCATGTGGTCGACGAGCAGCCGGTCGGTGCGCGCGGGGTCGGCGTCGACGAACGAGCGCGCGATCGTCGTGTGCTCCTCGACGCGCTCGGCGCCGTCGGCGTAGGTGCTCTCCAGCGCCTGGATGCACATGCGGGTCTCGGTGAGCAGGATCTCGTGCATGCGGGTCAGCCGCGGGCTGGCCGCCGCCGCGACGAGGGTCTCGTGGAAGGCGATGTCGGCGGCGCTGACCGCGGCCGCCTCGCCCGCGGCGTCCGCCTCCGCCATCCGCGCGCACACCCGCAGCAACCCCCGGCCGGTGGTCGCCGGGCCGCGCGCGTGCACGCAGGCGGCCGCGGCGCGCTCCACCGCCTCCCGGGCGATGTACATGTCGATGACGTTCTCGGGGGTCATCTCGATGACGAACAGCCCCCGGTTGCGGATGCCGATGAGCAGGCCCTCGGCGGTGAGCCGCTGCAGGCCCTCGCGCAGCGGCCCCCGGCTCACCCCGAGCCGGGCCGCGAGCGCCGCCTCGCTGACCTGGCTCCCGGGCGCGAACTCACCGGTCGCGATGGCCTCGCGCACGCGGCGCGCGACCAGGCTCGGGGTCGACTCCTGCGTCAGCGGCCCCAGCACGCTCCCGTCCACGGTCTCCTCCGCTTCGTCGCCCATTCCCATCGCCGCCAGGTGCCCTGCGCCGACGACTACCCGCCGAGCACCGCGCACGCCAGGCGGGCGTAGCAGCGGGCCGCGGTCGCGAGTTCCTCGACGCCGACGGACTCGTCGGGCCGGTGCGCCTGCCCGGTCACCGAGCCGGGCCCGAGCACGACGACCGGCGCCCCGGTGGCGACGGCGACGTGCCCGCCGTCGCACGCGGCGCTCCAGCCGCCCGGCGGCAGCTCGGGGCCGCCCGCGTCGGCGAGCGCGCGCTGGGTGCGGGCCACGAACGGGTCCGCGGCGTCGGTGGCGAAGCCCGGCAGCGCCATGACGAGCTCGACCCGGCTGGTCAGGCCGCGGTCTGCCAGGTCGAGGTCGGCGACGCGGCGACGGGCCTCGGCGAGCATCTGCTCCGGGTCCTCCCCGGGCAGCAGCCGCCGGTCGACCTCGAGCTCGCAGCGGGCCGCCACCATCGCCGTCGACTCCCCGCCGCGGATCGTGCCGACGCTCAGCGTCGCCGGGCCGACGAGCCCGTCGAGCACCGGCGGCGCGGCGGCCAGGTCGTCGTGCCAGCGCTCCATCGCCGCCACGACGAGCGCGGCGCCGTGGATCGCGTTGCGGCCGTCGGCGGGGTTGCCCGCGTGCGCGGCCTGGCCGTCGACGACGACGTGCAGGTAGGAGTCGCCGCGGGCGGCGATGATCGGCTGCAGGTCGGTCGGCTCGGCCACGAGGCAGCCCGCGAGCCCGGCCAGCCGCGGCAGCCCGTGCTCGATCCAGTGCCGGGCGCCCAGCCCCGTCTCCTCCTCGTCGATCGCGGCGAGCAGCACGACCGGCCCGCGCAGGCGCGCGCCGCAGCGCCGCAGCGCGCCCATCGCGGCGAGCGCGGCCGCCACCCCGCCCTTCATGTCGGTGGCGCCGCGGCCGTAGATCCGACCGTCGGCGAGCTCGCCCCCGAACGGATCCCGCGTCCAGCCCGCCCCGACCGGCACGACGTCCGAGTGGCCGACGAGCAGCAGCGCCGGGCCGTCGGGGGCTGTTGAGTCGGTCGCGCCGGTCGCGCCGCTGGCGGGCAGGGTGACGACGACGTTCGGGCGCCCCGGGGCCACCTCGACGGTCTCCACCTCGAGGCCGAGTTCGGTGGCGATCGCGGCGATCTCGGCCGCGGTCGCCGCCTCCTCGCCGGGCGGGTTGGTGCCGGCGCAGCGCACGAGCCGCTGCGTGATCCGCACGACCTCGTCGGGGTCCACGGCGGCGGCCGCCCGGTCCGATCCGTCGGCTTCGCGGTGCTCGCGGTGCTCACCGGAGTTCGGGTCGAGCGGGCCGGAGTCGGTGGCGCGAGAGGTCATGACCGCACCGTAGCGGCGCTGCGACCGGCCATGACATCGACCGCCCGGCGCAGACGCGTCACGCCCTGCGCGATGCGCTCCGGGCTGCTGGAGGCGAAGCACAGCCGCAGCGCGTGCGGAAAGGCGCCGGCGGGCGAGAACGCGTTGCCGGGGATGAACGCCACGCCCTCGGCGAGGGCGACCTCGAACAGCCGCTGGGTGTCGACCGACTCCTCGAACGTCAGCCACAGGAAGAAGCCGCCGGCCGGGTCGGTCCAGTGGGCCAGCCCCGTGAAGTGCTCGGCGAGAGCCCCCTGCATCGCCGCCTTGCGCTGCGCGTAGCGGGCGCGCTGGGTGGCCAGATGCTCGTCGAGCAGGCCGTGCCGCAGGAACGCGGCGACGAGCCGTTGTAGCGGCAGGTTGGTACAGGTGTCCATGGCCTGCTTGGCGTGGATGAGCAGCGGCTGCAGCGCCGGGTCGGTGTCCATCCAGCCGACCCGCAGGCCCGGCGCGATCGTCTTGCTGAACGTGCGCACCGACACAACCAGCGGGTCGCCGTCGGCGAGTTCGTGCAGGGTCGTAGGGCGCTCGCCGTCGAACGCGAGCGCGCCGTAGGGGTCGTCGTCGAGCACGACGGACCCCCACTCGCGGGCGAGCTCGAGCAGCCGGCGGCGCCGCGGCGTGCTCATCGTCACCCCGGACGGGTTCTGGAACGTCGGCACCGTGTAGATGAGCTTGGGGCGGCGCCCGGCGTGGTCGCTGAGCGCGACGAGGGCGTCGACGTCCATGCCGTCGGCGTCGACCGGCACCTCGAGCAGCTCCGCCTGGTACGACAGGGCGGTCGCCGATCCGTTGGTGTACGTGGGGGATTCGACGGCGACGAGGTCGCCGGGGTCGACGAACAGCTTGCACGTGAGGTCGAGCCCCTGCATGCCGCCGGAGGTGATCGTCACGCGGTCGGCCGTCGTCGCGTCGCTTGTGCCATCCAGTTGCGACACCAGGGCGTCGACGAGCGCGGGATCGCCCTGGGTGGCGGCGTAGTCGAAGGCGTCCGGCGCGGCGGCGCCCATCGCCTCCGGCGCCAGCTGCGAAAGGGCTTGCGCGGGAATGGAGTCCGGCGCCGGGCTGCCCATCGCGAAGCGCACGATGTCGTGGGTCTGCGCGGCGAGCAGCGAGGTGCTGGAGTCGATGACGGAGCCGACGAGGTAGTCGGCGCGGGTGGCCAGGGGCAGGCTCGTCGGGGTGCTCGGCAGGGTGCTCGGGCGGGTGCTCATGTGGTCCTTTCGGCCGGCCTCGCGGGCCGGCGGTCGGTCGGGGCCGGAGGTCCGGCGCGCCGATCGGGCTCGGGCGTGCGGTCAGTCGATGACGATCAGCTCCTGCGGTTGGTGCGTGAGGCGCTCGGCCCCGGAGTCGGTGACGAGCACCGGCTCCGACAGCTCGTAGCCCCAGTCGTCGCTCCACATGCCGAGGATCACGTGGAAGGCCATGCCGGGGGCCAGCACCGTCTCCTCGGCCGCGCGCAGGCTCACGGTGTGCTCGCCCCAGTCGGGCGGGTAGCCGATGCCGATGGAGTAGCCGATGCGCGACTCCTTGCTCATGCCGTGGCGCGCGAGCACGGCGGTGAACGCCGCGTGGCTGTCGCGGGCCGGGGCGCCGGGGCGCAGCGCGCCAGCTGGGCGGCGGGCCGTCCGAGGCTGACCGTGCGCGCGATCGGGGCGTGGTAGCGCTCGTGGGCCCCGGCGAGTTCGAGGGCGGTGGCCTCGCCGCGCACGAACGTCTCCTGGCTCCACGTCAGGTGCGGGGTGCCGGCCCGCGGCCCGGTCGGCAGCATCGGCACGATCGCGGGGTAGTCGCCGCCGATGTCGCCGGCTCCGTGCGCCTGGGCCGCCTGGATCTGCGCGACGACGTCGCACTGGCGCCGGCCCGGGGCGATGTGCGTCAGCGCCGCGGTCATCACGGAGTCGGCCACTCGGCCGGCTGCGCGCAGCATGTCCTGCTCCGCCGGCGACTTCACCAGCCGCACCCAGTTGACGAGCTCGCCGGAGTCGACGACCCGCGCGTGCGGCAGCCCGGCCGTCAGCGCGAGATAGCCGCGCGGGGAGAAGAAGTGCGCGTCGGTCTCCGCCGCGACGAGCGCGCGCTCTGTGCCGTTCGAGCCGTTCGAGCCGTTCGAGCCGTTCGAGCCGGTTGCGCCGGTTGCGCTGGGCAGCACGCCGACCTCGCGGGCCCGGGCGGTCATCCACTCGAACGGGTGTACGTCGGGCCGGTGCACGAGCTCCTCGGGATAGCTGTGCACCCGCTCCTGCGGCAGGTGCGCGGTGTAGTGCGCGCCGTGCATGTCCATCGCGCGCCCGAACAGATGGGGGTCGCCGTCGGCCGGCACGATCAGGCACTGCGGCATGTAGAACGACCACGCGTTGTACCCGGTGAGGTAGTACAAGTTCGCCGGATCGACGACGACGAGCGCCGCGAACGAGTGCCGCGCCATCGCGCGTTGCACCGCCCGCACCCGTTGCTCGTGCTCGGCCGCGGTGAACGGCTTGGGCAGCGTGCTGCCCTGCCGGGTGTCGCCGCCGGAACGCCCGGCGTTGCCGCCGCCGGTCACGAGAGGCCCGGCGGTGCCGCCGCCGGTCACGAGACGCTCCGCGTCGGCACCCGATTCGCCGTGAGCACAGGCATGTCCAGTTCCTCCTCGAGATCCGCGCCGAGCCTGCCCGCGACCCTGCTCGCGAGCCCGCCCGTCGCCGTCCATGCACGCATCGTGCCCTCTGACACGGATTGTTGACAATCAGTCGATCCGGTTCGCTAGCGTGGCCGGATGATCAGCCCCACCGACCATCCGCCGGTCATCGCGGTGCTCGTCGGCGATGACGGCGGCCGTCCGCCGCACCTGGAACCGCTGGACGGCCGCGTGCACTGGCGGTTCACCGACGCCGCCGGGCTGGCGGAGGCGGTGCGCGGCGCCGACGCGCTGCTGCTGTGGGATTTCTTCTCCTCCGCCCTCGCCGACGCCTGGCCGCACTGCGACCGGCTGCGCTGGGTGCACGTGGCCGCGGCCGGCGTCGACACGCTGCTCTTCGACGACCTGCGCAGCTCGCGCGTCGTCGTCACGAACGCCCGCGGCACCTTCGACCGGCCGATCGCCGAGTTCGTCGCGATGAGCGTGCTGGCCCACGCCAAGCGCACCCACGAGAGCGCCGCCCTGCAGCGCGAGCGGACCTGGCGTCACCGCGAACCCCGCGCGGTCGTCGGCACCCGCGCGCTCGTCGTCGGCACCGGCGCCATCGGCCGCGAGATCGCCCGGCTGCTGCGCGCGCTCGGCGTCGAGGTGCACGGAGCCGGGAGCCGGGCCCGCCCCGGGTATCTCGACGCCCCGCCCGACGGGGCCGCCGGGTCTGACGGGCCCGCCAGGTCTGACGGAACCGACCGCGGCGGCGAGACCGACGGGCCCGACGGCGCCGCCGAGGTGCCGGACGCCGACTTCGCGACGATCACCGACTCCGCCCAGCTGGCGCAACACGTCGCCGAGGTCGACTACCTCATCAACGCCGCGCCGCTGACGAGCGCCACTCGCGGCCTCATCGACGCGGCCGTCTTCGCGGCCATCAAGCCGGGCGCGCACCTGATCAACATCGGCCGCGGCCCGACGGTCGTCGAGGCCGACCTGCTCGCCGCGCTGGAGACGGGCCGTCTCGACGGCGCCAGCCTCGACGTCGTCGACACCGAGCCGCTGCCGCCGGACTCCCCGCTGTGGACCGCGCCCGGCGTCGTCATCACCCCGCACATGTCCGGTGACGTCGTCGGCTGGCGCGACACCCTGGCCCGTCAGTTCGTCGACAACGCCGAGCGCTGGCTGGAGCACCGCCCCCTGCGCAACGTCGTCGACAAGCACCTCGGCTACGTGCCGATCGGTACCAACTAGCGCGCAAACCGAAAGCGACGGAAGGAGATTCGTGACCGACTCCGAACTGTCGACGCTGTCGATGCGCTCGGCCACGCAGCTGCGCGCCGGCTACGCCGACGGCACGATCGACCCCGTCGACGCCACCCGCGCGGCGCTGGCGGCGATCGAGGCGCACGACCCGCGGGTCAATGCTTTCGTGCTCGTCGACGCGCCGGGGGCGCTTGCGCAGGCGCACGCGTCGCGCGAACGCTGGCGGGCCGGGGAGCCGCTCGGGCCCGCCGACGGCATCCCGACCTCGATCAAGGACATCCTGCTCACCCGCGGGCAGCCCACCCTGCGCGGCTCGACGCTCGTCGACGCGGCCGGCCCGTGGCCTGACGACGCCCCGGTCGTGGCCCGGCTCCGCGAGTCGACCCGCTGCTGGCGCGCGAGATCCGCACCCACTCGGGTGATTCCGCCGCCGACTACCTCGCCGCGACCGCGGAGCGGATGGCGCTGGGCGCGACAATGGGTGACTTCCACCGCCGCTACGACCTGCTGCTCACCCCGACGATGCCGGTCCCGGCCTTCGAGGCCGGCCGCGACGCCCCCGTGGGCTGGCCCAGCGACCTGTGGACCTCGTGGACTCCCTACACCTACCCCTTCAACATGACTCAGCAGCCCGCGCTGTCGCTGCCGTGCGGGCTCACCGACGACGACCGTCCGATCGGTCTGCAGATCGTCGGGCCCCGGCACGCCGACTCGATCGTGTTGCGGGCCGGCGCCGCGTACGAGGCGGCCACCGACTGGCACACCCGCACGCCGACGCTGCTGCGCTGAGCCGGTCAGCGGTCGCCGGTGTCGTCGGCGCCGGCGTCGGTGCCCGGGGCGGTCGGCGCCGG
>NZ_BCNQ01000163.1 GCF_001515525.1 Piscicoccus intestinalis NBRC 104926
GCCGACGTCGACGAGTCCGGCGTTGGCGCGCAGCAGCAGCGGCGGGTGGGGCGCGAAAGCCACCGCCGACAGGGTCACCGCAGCCCCCGCACCGGGCGCGCCGGGAGCCGCTCCCCCGCGACGCACGAGGTGAGGTCGAGGGCCTGCCGCACCGCGGCGACATCGTGCACGCGGTGGATCCGCGCCCCGAGCCACGAGGCGAGGGTGGTGGCCGCGAGCGTGCCCGGCAGCCGCGCCTCGGTCGGCACGTCGAGGCTCTCCCCCACGAAGTCCTTGCGGGAGACCGACACCAGCACCGGCCAGCCGGTGGCCACGAGCTCGCCCAGCCGACGGGTCACCTCGAGAGAGTGGGCCGTGGTCTTCGCGAAGTCGTGCGCGGGGTCGACGATGATCCGGCTCGGGTCGACGCCCTCGGCCAGCGCCCGCCGCGCCAGCGTCGAGCACGCGTCGATGACGTCGGCCACCACGTCGTCGTACTCGATGCGGTGCGGGTTGGTGCGCGGCGCGAGCCCGGCGGTGTGCGCGCACACGAGCGCGGCGCCGAATTCGGCCGCGACACCGGCCAGTTCGGGGTCCACGCCGCCCCACGCGTCGTTGAGCAGGTCGGCGCCGGCCCGGCAGGCCGCGGCCGCGACGCCGGAGCGCCACGTGTCGACGCTGATGAGCAGCTGCGGCCAGCGGGCGCGGACCGTCTCCACGAACGGCACGACGCGGCGGATCTCCTCGGCCTCGTCGACGACCTGCCCGTGGCCGGCCTTCACCCCGCCGATGTCGACGAGGTCGGCGCCCTGGGTCACCGCCTCCTGCACGCGAGCCAGGGCGCGGTCGGGCGCCCACGTCGAGCCGGGGTCGTAGAACGAATCCGGCGTGCGGTTGACGATGGCCATGACGAGCCGCTCGCTCGGCGCGAACGAGCGCGCGCCGATGCGCAACGTGCCGTCGGAGGGCGGGCCGCCGGGGCCCACCGCTCAGGATTCGCGCGCGGCGCGACCCGTCGCGCGAGAACTGCTCGACGCCGTCTTCTTGGCCGTCGTCGTCTTCTTGGCGGCGCTGGAGCGCGTCGTCGTCTTCTTGGCGGTGCTCTTCTTCGCCGGGGCCTTGCGGGTGCGCCGCGTCGTCGGGCCCTTGGCGCGCTTCTCGGCGAGCAGCTCGAAGCCGCGCTCGGGCGCGAGCGTCTCGGGGTCGTCGTCGCGCCGCAGCGTGGCGTTGGTCTCCCCGTCGGTGACATACGGACCGAAGCGACCGTCCTTGACCACCACCGGCTTTCCGGAGACGGGGTCGGTGCCCAACTCCGCCAGCGGCGGCTTGGCGGCGGCCCGCCCACGCTGCTTGGGCTGGGCGTAGATCGCCAGCGCCTCCGCCAGCGTGAGGTCGAAGATCTGCTGCTCGTCGGTCAGGGACCGGGAGTCGGTGCCGCGCCGCAGATACGGCCCGTACCGACCGTTCTGGGCGGTGATCTCCTGGCCCTCGTCGTCGACGCCGACGACCCGCGGCAGCGACAGCAGTCGCAGCGCCGTCTCCAGGTCGATCGTGCTCAGGTCCATGCTCTTGAACAGGCTGGCCGTGCGCGGCTTGGGCTTGGCGGCCTTGCGGGTGCGCTTGGGCTTCTCGCCGTCAGCGGCGGGCTCGCTGGCCGGCTCCGGCAGCACCTCGGTGACGTACGGGCCGTAGCGCCCGGCCTTGGCGACGATGTCGTGGCCGGTGGCCGGATCCTGCCCGAGCACGCGCCCGTCGTCGGAGGACTGCGCGAGCAGCTCCCGGGCGCGCTCGGGGGTCATCTCGTCGGGGGCGACGTCGTCGGGCACCGAGGTGCGCCGCGGCTGGTCGTCGCCGTCGGCCAGATCCTGCAGGTACGGGCCGTAGCGGCCGACGCGCACGACGAGCCCCTCGCCGAGCGGGATCGTGCTGATCTCCCGGGCGTCGATCTCACCGAGATCCTCGACGAGGTGACGCAGCCCCTCGACGCTCTTGGCCTCGTCGCCGAAATAGAACCGCTGCAGCCACTCGACGCGGCCGATGTCGCCGTTGGAGATCTCGTCGAGATCCTCCTCGAGGCGGGCCGTGAACTGGTAGTCGACGAGCCGCGGGAAATGCTCCTCGAGCAGCCGGGTGACCGCGAACGCCAACCACGTCGGCACGAGCGCCGTGCCGCGGGTCTGCACGTAGCCGCGGTCCTGGATCGTCGTCACCGTCGCGGCGTACGTCGAGGGGCGGCCGATGCCGAGCTCCTCCATCGCCTTGACGAGGGTGGCCTCGGTGTACCGCGGCGGCGGCGAGGTCTCGTGCCCGTCGGCCTCCGCGTGCCGGGTGTCGAGGTCGACCCCCTCGCTGAGCTTGGGCAGCCTGCGCTCCTCCTCGCGGGCGGCGTTGGCGGCGCCGCGGGCGGCGGTCTCCTCCTCGTCGCGGCCCTCCTCGTACGCGGCGAGGAAGCCGCGGAACGTGATGACGGTGCCGGAGGCGGAGAAGTCGGCGGTCGTCGTGCCGGCCGCACCCTGGGTGGGCACTCGCACCCGCACCGAAGCGGTCGAACCGCGGGCGTCGGCCATCTGCGAGGCGACCGTGCGCTTCCAGATGAGCTCGTAGAGGGCGAACTCCTCGCCGCGCAGCTGCCCGGCGACCTGCGCCGGGGTGCGGAATCGGTCTCCGGCGGGGCGGATCGCCTCGTGCGCCTCCTGCGCGTTCTTGACCTTCTTCTCGTAGCGGCGCGGGGCGTCGGGCACGTACTCGGCGCCGTACATGTCACGGGCCTGGGTGCGGGCCGCGGTCAGCGCCGACTCGCTCAGCGTCGTGGAGTCGGTGCGCATATACGTGATGTAGCCGTTCTCGTACAGCCGCTGCGCGACGCGCATCGCGGTGCGGCTGTTCATCCGCAGCTTGCGGGAGGCCTCCTGCTGCAGCGTGCTCGTCGTGAACGGCGCCGACGGGCGGCGGGTGTACGGCTTCTCGGAGACGGCGCTGACGGTCGCGGTGACGCCCTGCACGGCCTCCGCGACGGCGCGCGCGGTGGCCTCGTCGACGTGGCGGACCTTGGTGGTGACCAGCGTGCCGTCGTCGGCGAAATCGCGCCCGGTGGCCACCCGGGTGTCATCGAGCGCGGTGAGCCGGGCCCGGAATGCCTCGGAGCCGCGGGCGAACTCGCCGACGACATCCCAGTACTGGGCGGTCTTGAAGGCCATCCGCTCGCGCTCGCGCTCGACGACGATGCGGGTGGCCACCGACTGCACGCGCCCGGCCGACAGACCCTGGCGCACCTTCCGCCACAGCACCGGGGAGACCTCGTAGCCGTAGAGCCGGTCGAGGATGCGGCGAGTCTCCTGGGCGTCGACGAGCCGGGTGTCGAGGTCGCGGGTCTGGTTGACCGCGCGCTGGATCGCCTCGCGGGTGATCTCGTTGAAGACCATGCGGCGCACCGGCACCTTGGGCTTGAGCACCTCGAGCAGGTGCCAGGCGATGGCCTCGCCCTCGCGGTCTTCATCGGTGGCCAGGTAGAGCTCGTCGGCCTCCTTGAGCGCGCGCCGCAGCTCGGTGACCTTCTTCTTCTTGTCGGCGTCGATGACGTAGTAAGGGTCGAAGTCGTTGTCGACATCGACGGCGAACTTGCCGTAAGGCCCCTTCTTCATGTCCGCCGGCAGCTCGGAGGGGTTCGGCAGGTCGCGGATGTGCCCCACCGACGCCTCGACGTCGTAGCCCTCGCCGAGGTAACTCGCGATCGACGGCACCTTGTTCGGCGACTCGACGATGACGAGCCGGCGTAGTTGGCTGTCGCTCACGTGCACCCTCCACCCTCAACCTGCGTCGTGGCCCGTTCTCCACCACCACGTGCGCCTAGCACCGTAACGCCTCCCACCGACAACCCGAGAATCCTTCCCTTACGTGATTTACTTGACGCATCACGTACCTCGGTTGAGCTCGATATGTGACCTCTCCCGTGCTGTATCTGTCCCACGGTGCCCCGCCACTGGCCGATGACGCCGTGTGGACACGCCAACTCGCCGACTGGTCGCAGCGGCTGCCGCGACCCGAGTCGATCCTCATCGTCTCCGCCCACTGGGAGGCCTCGCCCGCGACCGTCTCCGCCTCGGTCGCTCCGCACGAGTTGTACTACGACTTCTGGGGATTCCCACAGCACTACTACTCGGTGCGCTACGACGCACCGGTGGCACCCGCGCTCGCCGACCGCGTCGACGCCCTGCTCGGCGACCGGCGCGGGCCGGCCGCGATCGGCGGCGTGCGTCGCGACGAGAACCGCGGGCTCGACCACGGCGCGTACGTGCCGCTCGTCGAGATGTACCCGCAGGCCAACGTGCCGGTGCTCCAGCTGAGCCTGCCGACCCTCGACCCGGCGACGCTGCTGCGGCTGGGCCGACGGCTGGCGCCGCTGCGCGAGGAGGGCGTGCTCATCGTCGGTTCCGGCTTCACCACCCACAACCTGCGCTGGATCGGCGCCGACACCGACTCCGACTCCCCGGCGCCGAGCGTGTCGGTGGAGTTCGACGACTGGGCGCGGCAGGCGGTCGAGCGCCAGGACGTCGACGCCCTGCTCGACGCCGCCCACGCCGCACCGGCCTTCGGGCAGGCGCACCCGCGCACCGAGCACTGGGCGCCGCTGTACGTCTCCCTCGGTGCCGCCCTCGGTGAGGGCTCCGCGTACGAGTCCTCCCGCGAGGTCGACGGGCTTCTGGTTCGGGCTGTCCAAGGGGTCCTGGCAGTTCGGCTGAGCCGCCCGTTACCCCCGGCTACTCCCGCTCCGGCGAGCCCCCGGCCTCGTCGCGCACGAGAAAACCGTCGGCCACCAGCTCCCGCAGCACCTGCGTCGTCTGCGCCCGATCATCGGTCTCGTCGGCGCCGGACTGCTCGAGCACCGCGTCGATGGCGCTCAGCGCCGCACCGGCGCTGAGCTCGCCGTCGCAGACCGACAGCAACGCGGCGGTGACCGTGTCGAGCCGGCGTGCGAGACGCAGGCCGCCACCCTGCCGCGCGAGGATCACCCGCGGGTCGGATTCGCCCGGCCGCGAGTGGGTTTCGATCGTCACGTCGTCCGCGGCGCGCCACGCCTGGGCGAGCACCGCGTCGTCGTCGTGCTCGGCGAGCCAGGTGCGGGCCCGCAGCCCGGCGAGCACGACGGGGCCCATCGGCTGCGCGACCGGCCCGCCCACCTCGGCGAGGTCGACGAACGGCTCGCGCTCGGAGGCCGGCCGCTGCAGTGTGACGACGCCGAAACCGATGACCTCGACCCCGCGGGAGGCGAAGTCGTCGAGCCACGAGGCGTACAGCTCGTCGTGCACGAAGGAGCCGGGCAGGTGGCCGCCGTCGCGCGCCCACGTCTCCGCGTACTGGGCCGGGTCCTGCACGTCGCGCTGCACGACCCAGGCGTCCAGCCCGGTGCCCTGCAGCCAGCCGCGCCAGCGCGCCCGCCAGTCCAGGTCGGCGCGGATCTCCCAGTTGCCGATGAAGTGCGCGATGCCGCCGGGCACGAGCACGTCGCCGACGCCGCGCACGAGGTCCTCGACGACCCCGTCGCCGGCGCGCCCGGCGTCGCGGTAGGAAAACAGCGGCACCCGGGCGCGACGCGGGGTGATGACGTACGGCGGGTTGCTGACGACGAGGTCGAAGCGCTCCCCGGAGACGGGCTCGAAGAGGTTGCCCTCCCGCAGCTCCCACTCCTGACCGGCGAGCGCGGCGTTGAACCGCGCGAACGCCAGCGCGCGCTCGGAGACGTCGGTCGCGACGATCTGCTGCGCGTGCCCGGCCAGGTGCAGGGCCTGCACGCCGCAGCCGACGCCGATGTCGAGGGCCCGGCGCACCGGCGGCCGCGGGGTCCAGGAGGCGAGGGTCAGCGAGGCACCGCCGACGCCGAGCACGTGATCGGGCTCCAGCGGGGCGCGCCGGCTCGAGACCGCCAGGTCGGAGGCCACCCACCACGTGTGCCGCTCGTCGCCGTACGGGCGCAGGTCGCACTGCGCCCGTAGGTCGGCGCCGGTGCGGTCGGCGAGGCCGAGCTCGACCAGACCGTCTCCCCCCAGGGTCGGCAGCGCGGCGTCGACCGCGTCGAAGGGCACCTCGACCCCGAGGGTGAACAGCCGCACGAGCGCGGCCGCCGGGGCCGTCGCGGTGCGGGTGACGCGCTCGACGGGCAGCGTCTGCTCCCGGCTCAACGCCCCGCCGACGACCGGCCCGAGCAACGCCTCGATGCCGTCGACGGTGAACTCGCTGGCCGTGAGGTCGTCGCGGAGCCGGTCGAGCAGGTCGGGCACGATGCGGGGCGGGCGCACGCTCATGCGCCACAGTGTCGCGCACCACGGCGCTCTCCTGGCTCTCGGGCTCGCAGCGGCCCGGGGGCGGGGGCTATTCGGGCAGTCCGCGCCGGTCGACGACGTACTGGGCGACGTTGCGCAGCTTGATGTTGCGGTCCTGGGAGTAGCGGCGAAGCACCGCGAACGCGTGCTCCCGGTCGAGGTCGAAGCGCTCCATGAGCATGCCCTGGGCGAGCCCGATCATGTGCCGGCTGTCCATGGCCTCTCGCAGGCCCGCCTCCGTCTGGGCGGCGGCGAGCGCCACCGAGGCGTGCCCGGCGAAGATGCCGCCGATGATCGCGTCGCGCTCGGTGAAGTGGTGCGGCTGGGAGGAATAGACGTTCAGCGAGCCGATGGTCTGGTGCAGCGTGAACAGGCGCACCGACAGCACGCTGCGCACGTCCAGATCGGTGACGCGGCGACACCAGCTCTCCCAGCGGGTCTCGGTGCTGGTGTCGTGGATGATGAAGACCGACTGGTCGTCCATCGCCTCCAGGCACGGGCCCTCGCCGCACTCGATCTGCAGCTCGTCGGCCTGGCGCACCCGATCGTCCGTGACGGCCGCGGTCTCCACGCGGTTGCCGCGATGGACGACCATCACCCCGCACATGTCCGACTCGACCGTCTTGCACGCGAGGTCAGCGATGCGGTCCAGGGTGGCGTTGACCCCGTCGGCGCCATGCAGCGCCATGGCGATGTGGGCGAAATCGGCTGCGCGGGGCTCGGTCACCACGTTCCTCCTGTCCGGACGCGAAGGACCCACTGCCGCGAGCGAGCCCTGTTCGGGAAATTCCTAAACCCGACAACCCGGGCTGCACGAACAGTAACTCACTCAAACCTGGCGCCAAGACCCGCGCCGCCGACTGCGACGACAATCACCACAGGGCACAGCGGGCGTTCAGGCGTCCGTCGGCTCGTCGACCAATTCCTCGCGCAGTCCGCGGAGAATGCGCGTCAGCAACCGCGAGACCTGCATCTGACTGACGCCGATCTCATGCCCGATCTGCTCCTGGGTGAAACCCCGCCCGAAGCGCAGGCCGAGGATCTTGCGATCGCGCTCGCTGAGGTGCTCCAGAGCCGGGCGCAGCAGCTCCCGGGCCTCGACGTGGCCGTAGTCGTCGGCCTCGTCGACGAGCATGTCGGCCAGCGTGGGCCCGGTGTCGTCCGGCCCGGTGGCATCCAGTGACAACGCGCTGTAGCAGCCGTCCGCGATCTCGACCTCGACGAGGTCGCTGACGTTGACGCCGATCGCAGCGGCGACCTCGCCGTCGGTGGCGGGGCGGCCGAGATCCTGCTGCAGCGTGGCGGCGGCGCTGAGCGCGGCGGCGCGCAACTCCTGCAGGCGCCGCGGCGGGCGGACCATCCAGCCGAAGTCACGGAAGTGCCGCTTGAGCTCCCCCGAGATCGTCGGTACCGCGTAGGCCAGGAAGCCCGGCCCCTCTCCCTCCCGGTAACCCTGGGCGGCCTTGACGAGACCGAGATAGGCCACCTGCAGAAGGTCGTCGGAGTCGATGCCGCGGGCGCGGTAGCGGCTGGCGATGGCCTCCGCGACCGGACCGTTGATGAGCACGACCTCATCGAGCAGTTCATGGCGGTCGACGCCGGTGGCGATGGCCGCCCGGCGCAGCAGTTCGGATGTGCGGGCGTCGCGCTCGCTCGCCTCCATCTCGCCGACATGGCGACCCTGCGGCCAGCGGGGCGTGCGAGTAGCGATGAGATTCGGGTGCCCTGACACGGTTCTCCTGCCCGACGCAGTCGACTTCGACGTGGCGCCTGGACTGGACCACCTGGTGAGGAGACGCCGGTGGACCGCTAACGGGGAAGAGTCATGCCTTCCCCCGAAGACCTACCGACGGGTACAGCATAGGTTCTCCGATCGCCAGACAGAAGACCCGGTAAGACACATGACGGTAACTCACATGAAACGATCAGCTTGCGTTCTCATGGCCGTCACTCTCGGGCTCCTGAGCGGTCGCGAGCGCCATCGCAATGGCCTCCGAGCGGCTGTCCGCGAACTCGAAGACCGAGTCGAGCCCGGTGATGGCCATGATCCGGTGGATGCGCTCCCGCGGCGCCACCAGATACAGCGACCCGTTGTGCAGACGGGCCAGTCGCAGCGCGCCCACCAGCACCCCGAGACCGGTCGAATCCATGAAACCCACCCCGGACAGGTCGACCACGAGGTGGCGCTGACCGGCGGCGATGTGCATCTCGAGACGCTCCTGCAGCGCGGGTGCGGAGAGCGCATCGACGTCGCCTCGAGCATCCACCACAGTGACGGGTCCGTCGTTCGTGCACGACAGCAGCAGATCCACGCCGCGTAACCCCTTTCACGTTGAAGGTGCCGCGGCGCCACTCTAGCCAGCCGCACCCCTGACCGTGTGGGCGCCCTGTCGGTGCGTCGACCTACGGTTGTGGCGATGTCGACCGCAGATCCCGATGAGCTCGTACGCGACGTGCTGGGCAGCCCCCGCCACGCGCGGCTCGCGCACGTCGCCCGGCTGCCCCGGCGGGAGGCCCGTCTGGCTCCGGTGCCCGCCTGGGTGCACCCGCACGTGCGGAGTCGGTTGGAGGCCGACGGCATCCGCGAGCTGTGGAGCCATCAGGCCCAGGCCGCCGACCTCGTCCGCGCGGGCCGCCACGTCGTGTTGTCGACCGGCACGGCCTCCGGCAAGAGCCTGGGGTATCTGCTGCCGGTGCTGACCGACCTCGCCGACACGCAGGAGCCGCAGGCCCGGCGCCAGACCGCGCTGTACCTGTCGCCGACCAAGGCGCTCGCGGCCGACCAGGCCCAACGCATCGCGAACTGGGAGGTGCCGGGTGTGCGGGTGGCGACCTACGACGGCGACACCCCCAGTGACGAGCGGCGCTGGATCCGGCGGCACGCCGGGCTCGTGCTGACCAACCCCGACATGCTGCACGCCGGCATGCTCCCCGCCCACGAGGCGTGGGCGGGTTTCTGGCGCGGGCTGCGGTATGTCGTCGTGGACGAATGCCACGTGTATCGGGGCGTGTTCGGCGCGCACGTCGCGGCGGTGCTGCGTCGGATCCGGCGGGTCGCGGCCCGCTACGGGGCGGATCCGACGTTCGTCCTCGCCTCGGCGACGATGGCGCAGGAGGCGCAGCATGCGCACCGCCTCACGGGACTGCACGTGGAGCCCGTCACCCACGACGGTTCGCCGCGGGCCGCGATGACGATGGCGTTCGTCGACCCGCGCGACGAGTCCGCCGGGCCGCCGCCGGGTGAGCCGGTGAGCGCCCTGACGCGCGCGGGCGACCTGCTTGCGGAGTTCGTGCTGCGCGGGGTGCAGTCCGTCGTGTTCGCGCGCTCCCGGCTCGGGGTGGAAGTCGTCGCAGACCGGGCTCGGCACCGGCTGCTCGACGAAGCCGCCTTCGAGGGGAGCGCGGCCGTCGG
>NZ_BCNQ01000164.1 GCF_001515525.1 Piscicoccus intestinalis NBRC 104926
GCGCAGCCCGACGAACAGGGCCGCTCCCGCGCGGCCCGGGGCGCCCGCGACGAGCGCCGGACGCCCCCGCACGAGGTACGCCTCGAGCGCGGCGCGCGCGTAGCGGCCGACCGGCACGACGCGGTGCGTGCCACCCTTGCCGACGAGCCGCAGCCCGTCGACGACTCCCCCGCGCGGCGTCGCATCAGCCTCGGCCTCCGGCTCGAACCCCTCGGCGTACACGTCGTCGACGTCGAGCCCCACCGCCTCCGAGATGCGGGCCCCGGTGCCGTAGAGCAGTTCGAGCAGGGCGCGGTCGCGCAGGGAGACGGGGGTGGCACCGTCTCCGGCGGCCGCGAGCAGCGCCTCGACCTGCTCGACGGACAGCGCGTCGGGCAGTCGGCGGGCGGTCGCGGGCGGACGCACGGAGGCGGCCGGGTCGGCGCCGGTGCGTCCCTCGAGCAGCAGGAACCGGTGCAGGCCCCGCACGGCGATGAGCGCCCGGCCCGCGGAGGAGGCGGCGAGCGGACGGCCCCCGCGGCCCTCGCGCAGCGCGACGACGAAGTCGGCGACGAGGGCGGGGGTCACGTCGGCCGGGTCGGTGACGCCGTGGCCGGCGAGGTGCTCGAGGTAGCGCCGCAGATCCCGGCGATAGGAGGCCGAGGTGTTGGCCGACACGCCGCGCTCGACGCCCAGGTGCGTCAGCCAGTCGTCGACGGCGAGCTCGATGGGGCTCGCGGCAGGCCCGGCCACGAGGGCATCGTAGGCGCCGGGTTGGTCTCAGCTCGGCAACGACGCCGAGGCGGCGCTGATGAGACGGTGGTTCGCGGCCGCACCGGGGCCGTCGGCCGGGCAGGATGTGGGGCATGTGGTACGCCCAGACCCCGCGCCGCCGACTCGGCCAGATGATCATGGATGCCCTGGTTGCCGCGTGGGCGCTGGGGTGGATCTGGGTCGGCCAGTGGATGTACTCCCTGGCGATCGCGCTCACCGGCCCGGCGCGCCAGCTGCACTCGACGGGGATCTCGTTCAACCAGACGATGACCGACACCGCCAACCAGGTGCGCGGGTTGCCGATGATCGGCGACCAGCTCGTCGGGGCGTTCAGCAACCTGGCGGGCACCGGCTCCGAGATCTCGAGCATCGGCTGGGACACCGCGCTGGCGCTGGAGCGGCTGTCGCTGGCCCTGGGCATCGCGACGGCCTCCGCGCCGATCCTCATCGTCGTCATCCCGTGGCTGTTCCTGCGCGTCTCGTTCTACCGGCGGGCCGCGGCCGCCAAGGAGTTCATCGACGCGGAGGCCGATCTCGACCTCTTCGCGCTGCGCGCCCTGGTCAACCAGCCGATGCCCAAGCTCGCGGGGATCAGCGACGACCCGGTCGCCGACTGGCGCGCCGGCGACCCCATCGTCGTGCGCCAGCTCGCCAACCTCGAACTGCGCTCCCGGGGGCTGCGGATCCCCGAGCAGCTCGAGGGCCCCGGCGCCACGTCGTCGCCGCGCTGACTCCTGTCCCTGGGCACTCGTTCGCACGGGTCCGCGTGCAGTGACCGCTCGACGTGCGTCGAGTGGTCAATTTGGCGAGAACGCGTCGGGCACAGACTCGTGACCAGCGGTGGTGCGCTGGGCAACAAACGTGACCTCTCGCGAGCGGTCACTGCCCAGGGATGCGTGGATTCAGTCTCGCGGGTGGCTCAGGGGCAGCCGGCCACGGGGCCACCCGAGCCACCGGGGTCAGCGGGAGCCGCCGACCGCCGATGCAGGCCGGCCGGGCGGGACGACGCGCCCCTCACCCCCCGATGAGGCGGGGTCGCAGGTCGTCGGCGGGCGGCACCCACGACGCTGGGTCGGCGTCGACCTGCTCGCCGGAGCGGATGTCCTTGACCGAGTGGGCCGCACCCTCCTCCCGCGGGCCGAACCACACGAACGGGATGCCGCGCCGGTCGGCGTACCGGATCTGCTTGCCGAACTTCGCCGCGCTCGGCGCCACCTCGGTCGCGATCCCCCGCCGGCGCAGCTGCGTCGCCAGGGAATTCGCGCTCGCCCGGTCGTCCTCGGTGTTGAGCGCCACGAGCACGCACGTCGGGGTCGGCCGCGAGGTGGTGATCGTGCCGGGCACGAGCCGGCCGAGCAGGCGCGAGACGCCGATCGAGATGCCGACGCCCGGGTAGGAGCTCTTGCCGTCGGAGGCCAGCGAGTCGTACCGGCCGCCGGAGCACACCGAGCCGTAGTCCTCCTGCCCGACGAGCTGGGTCTCGTAGACGGTGCCGGTGTAGTAGTCGAGGCCGCGGGCGACCTTGAGGTCGGCGACGAGCACCCCGGGCGCGTGCTCCATGCCGGCGGCGATCACCGCGGCCAGCTCCGACAGCCCGGCCTCCAGGGTCTCGTGGGTGACGCCGAGCGCACGCACCGCCTCCACGAACGAGGTGTCGGTCGCGTTGATCTGCGCCAGCGCCAGGCACGCCTGGGCCTGCTCGTCGGTGGCGCCGAACTCGACGAGCGCCTCGCGGACCGCCTCGGGACCGATCCTGTCGAGCTTGTCGACGATCCGCAGCACCCCGGCCACCTGCTCGGGAGCCAGCCCGATGCCCAGGTAGAAGCCCTCGGGGATCTTGCGGTTGTTGACCTGGATCCGGTACGGCCCGATCGGCAGCCGCTCGAAGACGCCGGCGATGACCAGCGGGATCTCGGCCTCGTAGTGGAACGGCAGCTCACCGGCTCCGACGATGTCGATGTCGGCCTGGGTGAACTCGCGGTAGCGGCCCTCCTGCGGGCGTTCGCCTCGCCACACCTTCTGAATCTGGTAGCGCCGGAACGGGAACGTCAGCTTGCCCGCGTTCTCCAGCACGTACCGCGCGAACGGCACCGTGAGGTCGAAGTGCAGGCCGAGGTCGGCGTCGCGGTCGTCGTCGGCGGCCAGGCGCGAGACGCCGTATATCTCCTTGTCGGCGTCACCGCCCTTGCCGAGGAGCCGGTCGACGGGCTCGACGGCCCGGGTCTCGATGTTGACGAAGCCGTGCCGCTCGAACGTCTCGCGCACGACGTCGAGCACGAGTTGCTCGGTGAGGCGGTCGGCGGGCAGCCACTCCGGGAAGCCCGAGAGCGGGGCGATCTTGGTTGCCACGGTGGTATCAGAGTCCTTGCAGGTAGGGGTTGGCGACCCGTTCGCGGCCGATCGTCGTCGCCGGCCCGTGACCGGGGAAGACGATGGTGTCGTCGGGTTGGGCGAGCACGACGTCGCGCAGGCTGGCCTGCATCGCCGCGTCGTCGCCGCCGGGCAGGTCGGTGCGGCCGATGCCGCCGTTGAACAGCACGTCACCGGCGAAGATCGTGCGGTTCAGACCGGAGTCGGCGGGCAGGGCGTCGGGAACCGTCTCCAGGCGGAACATCGCCGAGCCCTCGGTGTGGCCGGGCGCGTGCAGGATCGACATGGTCAGGCCGGCGATCGTCAGCGACTGCCCGTCGGTGAACGTCACGACGTCGTCGGGCTCGTGCCACGCGGCCTGCGTGCCGAACTGCGCCTCGAGCATCGCGACGAGCGAGGGGTCCATCATCGACAGCGGGTCGGCGAGCCGGTACTTGTCGTCGGGATGGATGTGGGCGGCGATGCCGCGGGCCCCGCATACCGGGGTCACCGAGTACACGTGGTCGAGGTGGCCGTGGGTGAGCATGACGGCCGCCGGCTTGAGGTGGTACTCCCGCAACACCTCGTCGAGCCGGTCGAGCACCCCGATGCCCGGGTCGATGACGAGGCACTCCTGGCCCTGGGCGGGGGCGACGACGAAGCAGTTGGTGGCGAAGGCCGCCGCGGGAAAGCCGATCATGAACACCCGGCCAGCCTAGTTGCCGCCCCGGTCGTCCGTCGGGCGGCCGACCCTTGGACTCCCCCTGCCTGGACAACACAAGTATCGTGAACCCGACGTTCTTTGCACCGAACCGCTGCGTCATGGCCGCGCCGGGTGTTCCCGGCGCTCACGGCGTGGCGGTGTCCTTTTTGAGTTACCGGAAGGCCGACGCCGTGTCCGAGCAGATCAACGCTACGCCCGCTCCCTCCGACGAGCCTGCAGCCGCAGCGCCATCCGACGAGACGGTGCAGGCCGCCGCCACCCAGCCGCAGGAGCCGTCGGCCGCACCCGCCGACGCGGAGCCCGAGGCGGCGCCGGCCGAGGCGCAGCCCACCGAAGAGGCGCAGCCCACCGAGGAGGCGGCGCCGGTCGAGTCAGTGGAGTCCGCGCCGGCGCCCGAGCCCGAGCCTGCCGATGCCAGCGTGACCGAGCCTGCCGACGCCACCGAGCCGACTCCGGAGGACTGGGCCGGCGTGCAGGCCGAGGAGGCCGCCCGCGACGAGGAGTCGGGCGACGAGCAGGCCGTCACTCCTTCCGACGCCGGCTCCGGCGAGGCCTCGACGGCCGTCGACAGCGAACCGGTCTCGCCGGCCGCCTCCGCGGAGGCCGACTCCGACCTGGCGGCCGCCGCGGCCGTCATCCCCGACGAAGAGACCTCCGCCGCCGAGGCCCGGGACGAAGAGACCGACGGCGGCGAGACCGACGCGCAGGTCGGCGAGGTCGACGTCCAGCAGCCTGGCGAGTCGGATGCCCAGCCCGGCGAGGAGCCCGAGACCAGCGCGGCACCCGAGGCCAGCGCGGCACCCGAGGCCAGCGCGGCACCCGAGGGCAGTGCGGCACCCGAGGGCAGCGCGGCCGACGCCGCCGAGGCGGGCGCGGAAGCCGCGGAATCCGCCTCCGCCGCGGATGCCGACGAGCCCTCGCCCGCGGCCACCCCGGCTCCGACACCGGCCCCTGGACCGTCTCCCGGGCAGGCGCCGACCCCGGCTCCGGCCCCCGCCGCATCCAGTGCCCCGGCCAGCACGCCGTCCAGCACCGCCGCGCCCTCGGACGCGGCGAGGTTCGGTCGCGTGGCCGAGGACGGCACGGTCTTCGTGCGCACCCCGGAGGGCGAGCGCGCGGTCGGCTCGTACCCGGGGGCGTCGCAGGAGGAGGCGCTGGCGTACTTCGCGCGCAAGTTCGACGAGGTCGACTCGCTCGCGGACCTGCTCTACCAGCGCGTCACGCAGACCGACCTGTCCGCCAAGGACGCCGCCGACAGCCTCGGCAAGCTGCGCGAGGCGACCACCGACATCAACGCCGTCGGTGACCTCGTCGCGCTGCAGGCCAAGATCGAGAACATCGCGACCGCCCTGGAGGCGCGTCGGGTCGTCGAGGCCGAGCAGCGGGCCGAGGCGCGCGCGGCGGCCATGGCCAAGCGCGAGGAGATCGTCGCCGAGGCCGAGCGGATCGCCGCGCAGCCGGAGAACAAGGTGCAGTGGAAGGCGAGCAGTGCCCGCATGCGCGCGCTGCTCGACGAGTGGAAGGCGGCGCAGCGCGGCGGGCCGAAGCTCGACCGGGAGTCCGAGCAGGCGCTGTGGCAGCGACTCAGCTCCTCGCGCAACTCCTTCGACAAGATGCGCCGGGTGCACTTCGCGCAGCTGGGCAGTCAGCAGCAGCAGGCGAAGGCCGCCAAGGAGGAGCTCGTCGAGGAGGCCGAGAAGCTCGTCGGGTCCACCGACTGGGGCGCCACCGCTGGCGCCTACAAGCGCCTCATGGACCGTTGGCGCCAGGCCGGGCGTGCCTCCCGCTCCGACGACGACGCGCTGTGGAAGCGCTTCAAGGCCGCCCAGGACGCGTTCTTCGGCGCGAAGGACGCGGTGGTCGCGGCCGAGAACGAGGAGTTCAAGGCCAACCTCGTCGTCAAGGAGGAGCTGCTCACCCAGGCGCAGGCGATCCTGCCGGTGAAGAACCTCGAGCAGGCCAAGTCGGCGCTGCGCGCCATCCAGGAGAAGTGGGACGCCGCCGGCAAGGTGCCGCGCTCCGACATGGACCGCATCGAGAAGGGCATGCGCCGCGTCGAGCAGGCCGTGCGCGACGCCGAGGACAAGCGTTGGAAGGCGACGAACCCCGAGGTCGCGGCCCGTGCGGCGAGCCTGGCCAGCCAGGCGGAGGCGGCGCTGGAGAAGTACCGCAAGGACCTCGCCAAGGCCGAGGCCTCCGGCGACGCCAAGCGCATCGCCAAGGCGCGCGAGGCCCTGCAGGCCCGGGAGTCCTGGCTCAAGCAGGCCCGCGCCGGCCTCGCCGAGTTCGGCGGCTGACCCGCGCCACGGGCTCCCAACGACCCTCGACGCTGAACGACGCCCAACGACGCTCACCAACCCTGGGCGGCCTTGACCAACGACGCCGACCAACGACACCGACCAACGACACCGACCAACGACCCTGAAAACTGCGTGTCGTGGTGAGGACTGCGACACGGACAGCAGTCCTGACCGTGACACGCAGTTTTCAGGGACGTGTGGGTGGGCCGCGGGGGCATTAGGCCGCCGGCGTTGGGCCTCGCGGCGTTAGGCCGTGGCGGCGGCGAAGGACTCCTCGAGGATGTCCATGCCCTCGGCGAGCAGGTCGTCGCCGATGGTCAGCGGCGGCAGGAAGCGGAAGACGTTGCCGTAGCTGCCGCAGGTGAGGGTGACCAGGCCGCGCTCGTGGCAGCCCTTGTTGACGGCGGCGGCCAGCGCGGAGGCGGGCACCTTGGTCTCTCGGTCCTCCACCAGCTCGATGGCCATCATCGCGCCGCGGCCGCGGATGTCGCCGATCTGCGGGTACTTCTGGGCGAGCTTCTCGAGGCGGCCGCGCAGCAGCGTCTCGATCTCGCGGGCGCGCCCGACGAGGTCGTCCTCCTCCATCGTCTCGATCGAGGCCAGCGCCGCGGCGCACGCGACGGGGTTGCCGCCGTAGGTGCCGCCGAGGCCGCCGCCGTGCACGGCGTCCATGAGGTCGGCGCGGCCGGTGACGCCCGACAGCGGCATGCCGCCGGCGATGCCCTTGGCGGTGGTGACGATGTCGGGCACGACGCCCTCGTGGTCGCTGGCGAACCAGTCTCCGGTGCGGCAGAAGCCCGACTGCACCTCGTCGGCGATGAACAGGATGCCGTGCTCGCGGCACCAGTCGGCCAGGCCCGCGAGGAAGCCGTCGGGGGGCACGATGAAGCCGCCCTCGCCCTGGATCGGCTCGAGCACCACTGCGGCGCAGTTCTCCTCGCCGACCTGCACGTGGATCTGGCTCTTCAGGGTGGCCAGCGCCTCCTCGGCGCACTTCTCCGGCCCGGTCGGCCAGCGGTACGGGTAGGCCATCGGCACCCGGTAGATCTCGGAGGCGAACGGCCCGAAGCCCTGCTTGTACGGCATCGTCTTGGCGGTCAGGCCCATCGTCAGGTTGGTGCGGCCGTGGTAGGCGTGGTCGAACGCGACGACCGCGTCGCGGCCGGTGGCCAGCCGCGCGATCTTCACCGCGTTCTCCACGGCCTCCGCGCCGGAGTTGAACAGCGCCGAGCGCTTCTCGTGGTCACCGGGGGTGTGCTCGTTGAGCTTCTCGCACACGGCCACGTACTCCTCGTACGGCGTGACCATGAAACACGTGTGGGTGAAGTCGGCGATCTGCTTGGTCACGGCCTCCACGACGCGCCGGTTGCCGTTGCCGACGGTGGTCACCGCGATGCCCGAGCCGAAGTCGATGAGCTGGTTGCCGTCCACGTCGCGCAGGATGCCGTCGACGGCCTCCTCGACGTAGACCGGCAGGCCCGCGCTGACACCGGACGCGACCGCGCCCGCCTTGCGGGCCGACAGCTCCTGCGACCGCGGCCCGGGGATGTCGGTGGCCAGGACACGCTTCTGCTGAATCATGGACTCTTCGCACTTCCTTCGTTCGTGATGTCGGGCACAGGGCCCGCCCCAAGGCTAGGCCCAGATCTGCGCGTCGGTCGGGGGGACCCTGTCGGTGATGGCCCGGCCGATCCGCGAGACGTTCATGAGGTGCTTGTAGTCGAGGTTCTCCGAGATCGAGTTGCCGCCCCACGAGCCGCAGCCCAGGGTCGTCGTCGGGGCCAGCCCGTTGGTCAGCGAGCCGCCCGCGGTCAGCGCGCACGGCTGGTTGACGACGAGCCGGCTCACCGGCAGCCGCAGGGCCGCGGCCTGCACGTGCTCGTCGTCGAGGCTGTGGATCGCGGCGCTGTGCCCGGCTCCCTCGACGAACAGGTTGGCCTCGGCCGCCGCGAGCGCCTCCTCGAACGAGCCGCACGGCATGAGCGCGACGACAGGGCACAGCTTTTCGCGGGCGAGGAGGTCGTCGCGCCCGGAGGCGGCCACCTTGAGCACGATGACCCGCACGTTCGGCGGGATCGAGACCCCGGCGATGACCCCGATGAACGAGGGCGACTTGCCGACCAGCGTGCGGTTGAACGCCCCGTTGGGGAACAGCGCCGCGCGGAACCGGTCGACGACCTGCGGGTCGTCGCTGTACCAGACCCGCTCGGTGGCCAGGAAACCGGCGACGGTCTGGTCGTACATCGCCTCGGGCACGATGACGAACTGCTCGTGAGAGCAGATGATGCCGTTGTCGAAGGAGGCGCCGGCGACGATCATCTCGGTCGCCGCGCGCACGTCGATGCCCTCGTCGAGGATGACCGGCACGTTGCCGGCGCCGACCCCGAACGACGGCTTGCCCGAGGAGTAGGCGGCCTTGACCATCGCCTCTCCCCCGGTGGCGACGACGACGTCGACGGCCCGCATGAGCTCCTGGGTCGCGTCGATCGAGACCTTCGGCAGCACCTGCACGAGGTCCTCCGGCGCCCCGTGCTCGCGCAGGATCGCGCGGAACACCCCGGTCAGGTGGATCGTGCACGCCTGCGCCTTCGGGTGCGGCGCGCAGATGATCGCGTTGCCGGTCTTCAGCGCGAACATCGCGTTGCACATCGGCGTGACGATCGGGTTGGTCACCGGCGCGACCGCCCCGACGATCCCGACGGGCTTGGCGACGAGCACGAGGTTGCCGACCGCCTCCTCGCCGATGACGCCGCGGGACTTCTTGTCCTTCAGGCTGTTCCAGATGAGCCGGGCCTTGCCCTGGTTCTTGGCGACCTTGTCCTCGAACACGCCGATGCCGGTCTCGTCGACCGCGAGCCGCGCGAGCATCGCGGCGTTGTCGTACACGTACTTGCCGATGTCGCGCACGATCGCGTCGACCTGCTCCTGGCCGAACGCGTCGTAGGCGCGGCGGGCCCGGTCGGCCCGGGCCACGAGCTCGTCGATCGCGGAGCCGGTGACGCCCGCAGCCGGCGGTTCGCTCAGGGCCGAGGGAACCGGTGGGGCGGGCGCCGCCGACGCAGTGGCACCACTGGCACCACTGGGAGCGCTGGGCACGGCGGGCGGAGCGATGGTCTGGGTCATGGCAGCACCTCGGGGCATGGGAAGCCGGATGAGCCGAGGATGCCGACCCGGGGTTACCGAGTGATCACCGTCGTGTATCGAATGCTCGTGCGCTGGTCCGCATGCCGGACCGGTCGGGAGTCAGCGCCGCGACCGGCCGCCGCGCCAGCGCAGGAACGTCGGGACACCCCGGCTCCCCGGGGCCTCGCGCACGTCGAGCACGCCCGGCACCTGCTCGCGGATGCGCCGCGCGAGCTGCAGGTGCAGCGTCGCCGGGGAGATCGGGCAGTGCGTGCACGCGCCGGACAGCCGCAGCTGCACGACGCCGTCGCTCACGTCGGCGAGCTCGACGCTGCCGCCGTGGGAGCGCACGTACTGTCCCGCCGGCCCGTCGAGCACCGCCTGCACGCCGGCGCGCACCGCCGCGTCGTCGCCGGGCCGCTCGCCGGGCTGCTCGGGCTGCCCG
>NZ_BCNQ01000165.1 GCF_001515525.1 Piscicoccus intestinalis NBRC 104926
ACACTTCACCCCGACCTCCGCGTCCTGGCTCAACCTCGTCGAACGCTGGTTCGCCGAGCTGACCCGCCGCAAACTCCAACGCTCGACCCACCGATCCGTCGTCGACCTCGAACGCGACATCGTCGCCTGGACCCAAGGCTGGAACGAGAACCCCCGACCCTTCGTGTGGACCAAGACCGCCGACCAGATCCTCGAAACCCTCGCCGGCTACTGCCAACGAATTAACGCCTCACGACACTAGCCACATGGCCTGGGCTGGTGTCCGTCTATTTCGTGACACCATTTTGGGCGAAGGTTCTTTTCGCCGGCCTAGGCACCTGTGGCGCCGTGTGTTCTGTCGTGATTATGGTGGCTCTTTTCCGCCAGAGCTTTCACCAGGAATCGCCGCGCGCGACTGAGCCTGACGGACCCACTCTTCATCGGATCGTCACGGCCTTCAGGGTCGGCGGTGTCGCCCTCCTCATTGCTGCCGGGATCTGCCTTTATCTCGTGTCCAGGCATCACGACATGACCCTGTACGCCATCATGAGCGGCACGTCCGGCGTCAGTGTGCTCGCCTACTCGCAATGGCTGCGGCACCTGGCCAAGCAAAGAGAATGAACCCCCGGGGCTGAACGAAGCCCGCGCGCTCGGGGCCCACAGCCTTGTCGCAGCTCACTGGCTCACGCCTCGCGCAGGTCGCGCCGGGCGGCCGTGCTGATGGCGTCGACGAGCACGGCCAGGGCGAGCAGCACGAGGACGACGCCCAGCATCCCCGGCAGGTCGAAGGCGACCCGGCGCTCCTCGAGGATCCGACCGAGCCCGCCGGCGCCGACGACCCCGACGACGACCGTGTCGCGGATCGCCACCTCCCAGCGGTACAGCGCGTAGCCGAGCAGCTTGGGCGCCACGAGCGGCAACACGCCGTAGGCGAACGTCGCCACGCCACCGGCTCCGGACGCGCGCAGGGCCTGCGCGGGGCGCGGGTCGGCGTTCTCGAGCGTCTCGGCGAACAGCCTCCCCAGCACCCCGGCCGTGTACACCCCGAGCGCGATCGCGCCCGGCAGCACGCCCGCCAGCACGACGAACAACACGACCAGCGCCCACACCTGCACCGACACCGCCCGCGTCGCCAGCAACAGGAGCCGGGCCGCGGCCCCCACGGCGCGGCGCAGCACACCCTGCCCCGGTCGACGCGCCGCGACGAGCGCCGCGAGCAGCCCGAGCGCCGTCGCCAGCACGATCGCCAGCACCGACATGCCGAGGGTCTCGGCGGCCGCCCACGCGAGCTGCGCCGCACCCCCGGCGGGCGCCCGCGGCGGCCACGACCGCACCACGAGATCACCGGCCAGATCCAGCGTGCGGCGCGACAGGAGCCGGTCGCCGTCGACGCCCAGGGTCGCCACCGACCACGCGACCAGCAGCCCGGCGAGTGCCACGCTGGCACGAACCCAGCGGGCCGAGGGGTCGCCGCGCAGGCTGCGGCTCCACGCGTCGACGACGACGCCGAGCAGCGCAAGCGCGTAGATCAACGTCCACAACCGCGGGTAGTCGAGCGCCCCGAAGGCCATGAGGAACTCGAATCCGAGCCCGCCCGCGCCGATCATCCCGAGGATGACCGCCGACCGCAGCGCGCAGTCGAGGCGGTAGCAGCCGTACGCGATGAGCTCGGTGCGCACGAGCGGCAGCACCCCGTAGGCGGTGCGTACGAGCGTCCCCGCCCCGGCGCCGCGCAGGGCCCGCTCCGGCGCGTCGACCGTCTCGTCGATGAGCCCCGCGTAGACCGTCGCGGTGATCGCCCCGAACGGCACGGCGATCGCCAGCACCCCGACGAGCGGGTCGCGGCCGAGCACCATGAGCAGCAGCAGGCCCCACACGGTCTCGTGCACGCCGCGCGGCACAGCGACGCCGACCCGCCCGGTGCCGAGCGCGAGGCGCCGGGCGAGGCGACGCCGGCGCCCGTCGATTGGGTCCGCGCGCCACCACGCGGCCGAGAGGAGCACCCCGCCGACGAGCCCGATCGCGACGGCCAGCGCGGTGCCCAGGGTCGCGAACGCCACGGTCGTCGCGGCGGCCCGGGCGGTGACCGCGAGTTGCTCCGGCGACAGGTCCGGGCGCAGGGCGGCGCCCCAGAAGCGCTGCCACGCGCCCCACCCCGCCGGGTTGAGCACCGGCTCCCGGCCCAGTCCGTCGCCGACGAACAGCGTCACGACCGCGAGCATCGCCAGGCCGAACGCGGCCGCCCAGAGTCGGCGCCTCACGGCCCGGCCCGGTACAGGGCGGCGCGCTCGGCGGCCCCGACCTCGCTCGCCGGCAGGTCGAAGACGATCCGGCCCGCCCGCAGCCCGACGAGCCGTTCGCAGCGGCGCACCGCGAGGTCGATGTCGTGCAGGCTCACGAGCAGGGTGCGGCTCCGGCCGGCGACCACCCCGGTGAGCAGCGACAGCACCGCCTCCGCGCGCACCGGGTCGAGGCTGCTCACGGGCTCGTCGGCGAGCACGAGGTCGGGGTCCTGCACGAGCACCCGGGCCAGCGCGACCCGCTGCTGCTCGCCGCCGGAGAGCCGGTCGGTGCGCCGGTCGCGCATGCCGTCGAGCCCGACCTGCGCGAGGGCCGCGTCGACCGCCGCCACGTCCAGCGGCCGCAGCAGCGAGACGAGCCCGCGCGCCGAGCCCCACCGCCCGAGCCGACCGGCGTTGACGTTGTGCACCACCCGCAGCGGTCCGACGAGGTCGAGGTGCTGGTGCACGGTGCCGATCCGGGACCGCAGCGCGCGGCGGGCCCGCGGCCGGAGCCCGGCCGGGTCGGCTCCGAGCACCTCGAGCATGCCCGACTGCGGGGCGAGCATGCCGGCGCACAGCCGCAGCAGGCTCGACTTGCCGGCTCCGCTGGGCCCGACGAGCCCGACGCGCTCCCCCGGCGCGACCTCCAGATCGACGTCGGCCAGGGCGGGCGCGCCGGCGCCGTAGCGCAGGGTGATCCCGCGCAGGCGCAGCGCGGTCACGACAGCAGGCCGAGCTCGCGGGCGATCTGCTCGATCTGGGTGTAGTTGGCCGCGTCCGTGCGGATGAACGAGCCGGCTCCGTACTGCTTCAGCAGCGATGCCTGCTCGGGCACGTCGGTCGACAGGCCCAGCATCGCGTCGGTGATCCGCTGCGTGAACCCGGCGCCGTAGCGCTCGTCGAGCCCGGGGCCGGCGACCCAGTGGTAGTCGTGGTAGGGCGGTGTCGTCCAGACGACCTGCACCGCCGACTGATCGACCGTGCCCGCGGCCAGCCGCGCTTTCCAGACCTGCGAGTTGAGCGCGCCGACCTCGTAGCTGCCGGCCTCGACGAGGCTCAGCGTGGCGTCGTGCGAGGCGCTGAACCCGACCTCACCGGCGAAGTCCTGGGTCGACACGCCCGCCTGCCGCAGGAAGTACTCGGGCATGAGCCGTCCGGAGGTGGAGCTCTGCGGGCCGAGGGTGACGCGGCGGCCCTTGAGGGCGCTCAGGCCGGCGACGTCGTCGAACGGCTCGATGCCCGACGCGCGGGTGGCGACGAAGACGCTGCGGAAATCGTCGTCGATGTCGCGTTGGGCGATGAGCGCGGCACCCGGAGTCTGGAGGCGGGCCTGCACCCCGGTCAGGCCGCCGTAGAAGACGAGGTCGAGGTCGCCGGAGCGGAAGAGGGTGACGGAGGCGGCGTAGTCGCTGACCGGCACGTACTCCACCGGCACGCCGAGCGTGCTCTGCAGGTACCGCGCCATCGCGGTGTCGCGGGCGGCGAGCTTGTCCTGGTCCTGGTCGGGGATGGAGGAGATGCGCAACGGCTGGGCCCCGTCTCCGGTGGCCGGGGAGCTGGACTGGGAGTCGGGCGCGCCACACGCGGCCAGCAGGACCATCAGCAGGGCGACGAGAGGGGCCAACAGCCGGGAGATCCGGGGCCGGCGGGGCAGGCGGGATGAACGAGGGTGGGACATGAGGGCTCCAAGGGGTCGGCGGCGCGCACGCGTCGCGCCGCTCCCCTCAGGAGTGGACGTCGACGGTCACAGCCGCGCGGGGGCACCCGGACCGGGCGCCGGTGAGGCGGGGTCAACGGTGGTGGCGGTGCGGCACGGTCTCCCCTCTCTCTTGGCGCGACTGACATCGGGGAAGCATCGGTTTGATTGCTAGCATTGCTGTCAGGAGGTGTTCTATGGGGACGTTGACCATCCGCAATGTCGATGAGCTGACGCACGATCGGCTCCGACGTCGCGCTGCAGAGAACGGCCGTTCGGTCGAGGCCGAGGTGCGCGACATCCTTGCTCGGGAGGTTCGCCGACCGAAGCAGAACCTGCTCATGAGCCTGCATGCCGCCATGCAGGAGATTGGTGGCGTCGATCTCGAGCTGCCCGCCCGCACGGAGCCTCCTCGCGACGTGGACCTGTCGTGATCATCGCGGACACCAACGTCGTCTCGGAGTTTATGCGCGACGAACCCGCCCCGAACGTGCTCAGGTGGGCAGAGAAGCTCGACCGCACGGACCTATCCATCAGCGTCGTCACCGTGGAGGAAATAGAACGAGGCATCGGCCGCCTGGCGGCCGGGCGTCGCCGCACCACCCTGCAGGGGCGCTGGGAGCAACTCGTGACGACCTTCTACGAGTCACTCGTCGTGTACGACCTGGAGGCTGCACGGACGACCGCGGGGATCGTCGTGCATGCCCAGGCCATCGGACGCCCGATGTCCCTCGCGGACGCCCAGATCGCGGGTTCCTGCGTGTCGCGGGGTTTCGCCCTGGCGACCCGCAACACCCGTGACTTCGACCACGTCGACGGGCTGGAACTCAGCAACCCCTTCGAGGACGGCCGGCCCGGCTGACAAGCGTCTCAACCTGTCTGGAGGGCCCCAGATGACGGCGATCGCCGGGCCGACGATCGGTGCGGCCCCCGCGACCGAGGTGAAGTGATGGCCCCACAGCACGAGTCGGTTGGTCGGCACGTAGTCGATGCCGTCGCGCTGGGCGTGGGCCGGGGTCACGAAATCCGGATCGAGCCGGTACACCCGGCTCGCCAGCACCCGCGAATACACGAGATACCCGGCAGACATGATGGCGATGCCGATAATGGCCAACAGCACGGAATTCATGGCGATCTCCCACATCGTCGTGTCCAATCGACGGTGGTCGAGGGCGACAATCAAGCCTATGGGGGCATACCACCACCTTGCGCGAGGCTCTGGCCTGCGAATACCCCGCCCCGGCTTACAGGAGACGGTGCTGCGGCCGAATGGGTCGCTGCCACTTCAGGAAACGAGGGAACACGTGAACGTGCGCTTCGAGAACAAGGCGCCGACGAAGGTCAACCCGATCGCGGCGGTGCTGTGCTGGTTGACGGTCGCGCTCGAGGGATTCGATCTCGTCGCGCTCGGTGCCGTGATCCCCACCCTCCTGCAGACCCAGCACCTCGGCATGGACCGCCCCGCCCTGACGTTCGCGGCCACGATCTCCCTCGTCGGAGTCGGGGTGGGCGCCGCCACCGTCGGCCCGGTCGCCGACCGGTTCGGGCGCCGCCTCACGTTGCTGGCCTGCATCCTGTCGTTCTCGGTCTTCACGGCGCTGCTGCCGACGGCGGGCACCGCGATCTCGTTCGCGCTGCTGCGCTTTCTCGCCGGCCTCGGCCTCGGCGCGTGCATGCCGGTGGCGTTGACGATGATGAGCGAGGTCGCGCCGCCGCAACACCGGGCCAAGGCCTCGACGCTGACGATGACCGGCTACCACGTCGGCGCGGTCGCCACCTCGCTGCTCGCGCTCGCGGTCACCACCGACTGGCACCTGATCTTCTACGCCGGCGGCATCTTCGGGCTGGCGCTGCTGCCGGTCATGTGGTTCCTGCTCCCGGAGTCGGGCCACGTCACCGCCAGCGAGCGCAAGCCCCGGCTCCCGCTGTCGACCGTGCTGCGCGGCCCCTACGCCCGGGCCAACATCGGCGCGTGGGTCGGCTCGTTCATGGGCCTGCTGCTCGTCTACGGCCTCAACACCTGGCTGCCGCAGATCATGCGCGACGCCGGCTACCCGCTGACCGCCGCCCTCAACCTGCTGCTGCTCATGAACGTCGGCGCCGTCGTCGGCCTCCTGCTCGCCGGGTGGGTCGCCGACCGCAGCGGCATCAAGCGCAGCGTGCTCGTCTGGTTCGCCGCCGCCGCGATCTTCCTCGCGGTGCTGAGCATCCGCATGGCCAACCCGCTGCTGCTCAACGCGGCGGTCTTCGTCACGGGCATCTTCGTGTTCAGCGCCCAGGTGCTCATCTACGCGCTGATCACGCACCTGTTCGCCTCCGAGATCCGCGGCACCGCCCTCGGCCTGACCTCCGGCATCGGGCGCATCGGCGCGATCGTCGGCCCCGCCGTCACCGGCACCCTCGTCGCCGCCGGCAGCGCCTACCCGTGGGGCTTCTACGTGTTCGCCGTCGTCGCCGTGCTCGGCCTGCTCTCGGTGACCGTCGTCCCCGCGAACATCTACGACCCGCAGCGCGAGGACGCCTGAGGCCCGCCCGGCGCGAGTAGGGGCGATTGACCTCTCGAGGCCCCTCGAGAGGTCAATCCGGCCGACCAGCCTCACGGCCGATGCCCTGACCTGCGGTGTTGCGCGGCCGAACCAACGTGACCTCTCGCGAGAGGTCACTGCACAGGCTCCTCTGCGGTCAGTGGTGCGTCGGAGGCCGACAGAACCGGCTCCCAGCAAACTCCCAGGCTGGACATTCACCCTGGGTCAGGTGAGCACCCAGTCGCAGCCCGAGGCGCGCCTCCTCGTCGTGGAGGACGAGCCCAACATCCGTGAACTCCTCGCCACGTCGCTGCGCTTCGCCGGCTTCGAGGTCTACACCGCGGCCGACGGCTCGGAGGCGGTCGAGGTCGCCGAGCGCGAGCAGCCCGACCTCGTCGTGCTCGACGTCATGCTCCCCGACATCGACGGTTTCGCCGTCACCCGCCGCCTGCGCGAGCACGGCCGGCACATGCCGATTGTCTTCGTCACCGCCCGCGACTCGGTCGAAGACAAGGTCAAGGGCCTCACCGTCGGCGGCGACGACTACGTCACCAAGCCGTTCAGCCTCGAAGAGGTCATCGCCCGCATCCGGGCCGTGCTGCGCCGCACCCGCGGCGACATCACCGAAGACGCGATCCTGCGATTCCACGACCTCGAGCTCAACGAGGACAGCCACGAGGTGCGCCGCGGCAAGCGCGTCATCGACGTCTCCCCCACCGAGTTCAAGCTGCTGCGCTACCTGCTGCTCAACCCCAACCGGGTGCTGAGCAAGACGCAGATCCTCGACCACGTGTGGGACTACGACTTCCGCGGCGAGGCGGGCATCGTCGAGTCCTACATCTCCTACCTGCGCCGCAAGATCGACGTCGACGACCCGCCGCTGATCCACACCCGGCGCGGAGTCGGTTACGTGCTGCGGCTGCCTCCCGAGACCGTATGACCGGGTCGTCCGAGTCGACCGGGTCGTCCGGGTCGGCCGGGTCGTCAGCGGACCCCGCCACCCCCGCGGGCCCCGACACCCCGGGCACGACCCCCGGCCCGACCACCCCTGGCACGACCTCGGGCGCGACAACCGCACCGGGCCCGGCGAGCCCACCGTCGTCACCGTCTCCCCCAGGCGGGTCGGCCGCGACGCGCCTGCTCGACCGGGTCTCGGACGCGATGGCCAAGCCCTTCCGGCGCCGCACGCTGACGTGGCGCCTCGTCGCGGTGCTCGTCGTGCTCATCCTGCTCGCCCTCACGCTGAGCAGCGTGGCGACCGGCGTGCTCATGCGCCGCTACCTCATCGAGCGCACCGGGCAGGAGCTGCGGCTGGCCGCGCAGCCGCTGGCCTACGTGAGCCTGGGCCGGCTGACCTCGGCCGACACCGAGCTGCCGAGCACGTACGCGGTCGTGTTCTACTCCCCGACCACCGGGCAGTACACGCCGCAGTCGCCGATCGACGGGCGCTACCGCCCGGAGGTGCCGGTCATCACCGCGGACGACCCGCGCGTCGTCACCGGCGAGCCGTTCCGATTGCCGTCCAAGGGCTCCGGCCCCGAATGGCTGGCCGTCGCCGGCGGCATGTCCAACGGCGGTTCGTACGTCGTCGCGACCTCGCTGGCCGGCATCGACCAGACCGTCAGCCGGATGATCGTGCTGTCCACCTTCCTCGGGTTGTTCATCGCCGGCGCGTGCGTGCTCATCGGCTGGCTCGGCTTCCGGCGCGCCTTCCGGCCGCTGCGCGCCATTGAGGACACCGCCGCGGCGATCGCCGCCGGCGACCTCACCAGACGCGTGCCGCCCCGCGCCGCCAACGACGAGGTGGCCAGCCTCGCGCGCTCGCTCAACGCGATGCTCGCGCAGGTCGAGTCGTCGTTCGCGCTGCGGGCCGCCTCCGAGGCCCGGATGCGCCAGTTCGTCACCGACGCCTCGCACGAACTGCGCACCCCCCTGGCCACCGTGCGCGGCTACGCCGAGCTGTACCGGCAGGGCGCCGCCGCCTCGCCCGAGGCCACCGCCGGCGCGATGCGGCGCATCGAAGACGAAGCGACCCGCATGTCCGGTCTCGTCGAAGACCTACTCACCCTCGCCCGCATGGACAACCGGCGGCCGATGGAGCTGACCAGCGTCGATCTGACGGTCGTCGCCGGCGACGCGGTGCAGGACGCCCGCGCCCGCGAGGGCGACCGCACGATCCGGCTCGTCGGGCTCGAGGAGTCGGGCCTGGCGCCGGCAGTGCTGCGCGGCGACGAGGCCCGGCTGCGGCAGGTCGTCACCAACCTGCTCGCCAACGCCCTCACCCACACCCCGCCGGGCACCCCCGTCGAGGTCGCCGTCGGCGGCGCCGGCGAGCGGGTGTGCCTGGAGGTGCGCGACCACGGCGACGGCATCCCGGCGCAGGACGCGCCGCGCGTCTTCGAACGCTTCTTCCGCAAGGACCCGGCCCGCGGGCGCCGCGCGCAGGGCGGCCACGGACTCGGGCTGGCCATCGTCGCCGCGATCGTCAAGGCCCACGGCGGCCGGGTCGGCGTGGCCCCGACTCCCGGAGGCGGTGCGACATTCCTCGTCGACCTGCCCCGCTCGGCCCCCGCGGCCGCCGCGCCCAGCGCGTTGACAGGCGGTGTGGAGCCCTGATGGAAAACCGCGTGATTAACTGTGCACCATTGCCCGACGTGGCGTGCAAGGAGAGGCACCGATGAGCGAGAACCGACCCGGACACTCCGGCGAGTCCGACGGACCGGAGTCCGATCGGGGCCCCGACCGCGCCGGCGCACCGCGATCCGGCGGCGCCGACAACCCCGGCGGCGGGCCCGACTCCGTGTGGGCCGACCGGTCCCAGAACGACGCCACCGCCCCGCTGTGGCACGCGCCCGGCGACACCCCGCCGTACGGCGTCGCCGGATCGCACGGCTACGCCGGCTCCCGCCCCTCCGGTCAGGACGCCTACTCGGGATACGAAGACCGTTCGGCCGCAGGGGGTTCCGCACCCTCCGGCCACGGCGACGGCACCGGCTCCACCGGCGCCTCGACGGGCGGCTCGACCGGCGGCTCGACTGGCCCGATCTACGGCCCGTACGCCCGCTTCGGGGCCGACGAGCAGTCCGCCTCGGGGGCGCGCGCGTTCGAGCAGGGCGCGCCCGGGCTGGCTCCGGCCGGCGCCGGCCCC
>NZ_BCNQ01000166.1 GCF_001515525.1 Piscicoccus intestinalis NBRC 104926
GGTCCGGGCACGGGCGCGGCGGCGGTGGGCCGGTGGGTCGTGGGCGGGTCGTGTCAGCCGTGGACGCGCGCGACCCAGGCCGCGGGATCGGCGATCTCCGCGGGCGTCGGGAGCGTCTGCGGCGAGGTCCAGACCGCGTTGAACCCGTCCATGCCGACGGCGTCGATGACGCCGCGCACGAACTCGGCGCCCTCGCGGTACTGCAGCATCTTGGCCTCGAGGCCGAGCAGGCGACGGGCGACGATGTCGAACATGCCGAGCCCGTCGCGGCGCCGCTCGAAGACCTCGCGGATGTGCGCGACGGTGCGGATCACCTGCGGTCCCACCTCGTCCATGACGACGTCGGCGTGCCCCTCCAGCAGCGACATCACCGCGGTGACCTGCGCCACCTGCTCCTTCTGCTCGGGGGTGAGGAAGAGTCCGGCCAGGCCCGCGCCACCCGAGCGCAGCGCCTCCGGGGCGTTGCCGACGGCCTGCTTGAGCCGCTCGAGCACGGTGTCGACGTCGGGAGCCAGTTCGCTCGCGAGGGCGGCGGTTCGTTCGAGCATGTGCTCGCGCAGCCACGGCACGGCGGTGAACTGCACCCGGTGGGTCTCCTCGTGCAGGCACACCCACAGGCGGAAATCGCCCGGGTCGACGCCCAGCTCGCGTTCGGCCTGCACGACGTTCGGCGCGACGAGCAGCAGCCGCGCCGCGGAGGCGGGCCGCCCCGGCGCCAGCTCGTACTGACCGAGCACCTTCGTCGACATGAACGACAACAGCCCGGCGACCTCGGAGCCGGTGAACTTGCTGCCCACGCGCTGGGCCGTCTGCGAGGGGGCGGGCCGCGAAGACCGCCGGATCGCGTCGGAGAGCACCGGGTCGAGCAGCTGCGAGAACGAGCCGGCGTTGATGTCGATCCACGTGGCGCGGTCGACGACGAGCGCGGGCGGGATGTCGTCCGGGGTCACCAGGCCCGTGGTGTCGGCGACGTAGCCGTGCGACCGCCGGGCCGCCTCGCGCAGGGCGGTGACGGCGGCGGAGGCCTCGTCCGGAGAGACACCCGGACCGGCCGGGGTGAGCCGGCGGGCGGCGGCCGTGGCGAACCCCCAGTCGACGAGGCGCAGGTCCTGCTCCCGGTCGTCGCCGTGGGCTGCGCTGCCGCCCAGGTGCTCCTGGCTCTCCTGGTTGTCGCGGATCTCCTCGTGCTCCCGGTTCATGGTCGTCCTCTCGCGGTCGTCTGCGGCGGGCGGAACGCTCCTACCGGCAGCCGCACCCCGCCAGGGTGGCGGCAAGCCGGTCCAACGCGGCCCGGGCGGCGGCCGTTCCCGCCGGCGGCACGCGGTCGGCGATCACGGCGAAGGTCAGGGCCTCGCCCTCGGCGTCGACGACACTCCCGGCGAGGGCGCCGACGCCGGTGAGAGTACCCGTCTTCGCGCGGACGACACCTACCCCGGCGCGGGCCTCGGGGGCGCGGAAGCGGTCGTGCAGGGTGCCGGACAGGCCCGCGACCGGCAGCCGCGACAGCACCGACGCCGGCCCCGGGTTGCGCCCGCTGGTGCCGAGCCACATGGCGTGCCCGACCACGGAGACGGGCACGCTCGTGCCCGCGGACAACCCGCTGGTGTCGGCGAGCCGCACCGCGGTGACGTCCAGCCCCGCGTCCGCGAGGCGTGAGCGCACCCACCGGGCGCAGCCGGCGAACGTCGTCGGGGCCCGGCCGCGGGCGCAGGCCCAGCGCGCCACCGACTCCGTGAGGTCGTTGTCGGACTCGTCGAGCGCCAGGGCCAGCACGTCGCCGACCGGCGCCGAACGCACCTCGGCGATCGCGCGGGCGGCCGCGGTGCCGTGGCCGCGGGCGGGGCGTCCGGTGACCGGCACACCCGCGGCGGCAAGAGCCTTGGCGAACGCGGCGGTGGCGGTCATCGCGGGATCGGCGGAGGCGGGCCGGTAGGGCACGGCGCGGTCGGTGGCCAGCCCGAGCATCGCGACCGGACCGGTGAGGCCGAGGCGCACGTCGTCGGAGCCCCAGCCCGGGGCGACGGCCGGACCGCGCGCGAACCGGTCGTCGAGCACCAGCCGCACGGCCTTCGGCCGCGGGGTCGGCAGGGCGGCGGCCACGGCCCGCGCCAGATCGCCCAGGCCCGCCTGGCCAGCAACTGCGCCCGGATCGCCGGCATCGGCGGCGAGCAGGTTGTCGCCGCCGGCGACGAGCACGATCGTCGGTACGCTTCCGGCGCCCGCGTCGGCGCCGGGGTCGTACAGCGCCCGGGTCAGGAACCGCTGCGTGAGGTCCTGCGCCTGGGCGACGGCGACGGCGGTGAGCACCTTGGTGGTCGAGGCGGGCGTCTTGGCGCGGCGGTCGTCGCGGGAGTACACCACGGTGCCGGCCGCGTCCCGCACCTGGAGGCCGACCGACGGCCCGAGCGCGGGGTCGGCCAGCGCCGTCGCGAGCGCCCGTTCCAACCCCTTGCGCGTCGGGCCCGGAGCGGCTCCCGGCCCGCTCGGCAACGCCAACGGCCCCCCGCTCGCGCGCCCGGCTCGATCCTGCCCGGACTGCGCGGCCGGAGTGCGCAGCCCGGCGAGCCCGCCTCTGGTCGGCTCGAGGGTCGTCGTGTCGGTCGTCGTGTCGGCCGTGGCGCCGGATCCGCCCGGGGGAACCGACGTGGGTTGCGACGTGGATTCCGACGGGGGCGCAGGCGGGACGTCGTCTTCGGAGCCCAGGTCGCTGGTGAGCACGCCGGGCACGACGTCGACCGCATCGAGGGCCGCGTACCCCACCGACGCGAGCAGCGCGACGACGAGCGCCGCCACACCCGCCCGCACACCAGCCCGTCTCCCGGGGCGCGTCACGACCGGCTCCATGTCGTTCGTCGATCCCCGTGCGCGCGTGGCCGTCCGGCGCATCGAGCGGGCCGTTCGTCCCTTCCGCGGGGCGCCGGGTCGAGTTCCTCGCCGGACACGGGCAACATTGACCCGCCAGACGTGACACCCTGAGTGCGCAGCGTTCGACGAAGGTGAAGACGAGGAGACCGGCCGGAATGACGAGCACGCACGAAGGCACCGGGCCACTGTTCTTCGATGTGACCATCGAGATCCCGAAGGGGCAGCGCAACAAGTACGAGGTCGACCACGAGACCGGTCGGATCCGCCTCGACCGGATGCTCTTCACCTCGACCCAGTACCCGAGCGACTACGGGTACATCGAGGACACGCTCGGCGAAGACGGCGACCCGCTCGACGCGCTCGTGCTGCTCGACCAGCCCACCTTCCCCGGCGTGCTCATCATGTGCCGCGCCATCGGCATGTTCCACATGCGCGACGAGGCCGGCGGCGACGACAAGATCCTGTGCGTGCCCGCGAAAGACCCGCGCATCACCCGCATTCAGGATCTCGACGACGTCAGCGAGTTCGACCGCCTCGAGATCCAGCACTTCTTCGAGACGTACAAAGACCTGGAGCCGGGCAAGTCGGTGGAGGGCGCGCACTGGGCCGGTCGCGAGCACGCCAACCGCGTGATCCTCGAGGCCATCGACCGGGCCAAGGAGAACAACGTCACGACGAGCCGCTGGCCCCGCCCGCACCAGCACTGAGTTCGCTGGCTCCACCGGGCCGGCCGAGAAGGTCAGGCCCGCCGGTGTCGCAGAGGTCGCCGCACATCGCATCTGAGCCACTCAGAGCCGGCCGCCGTAGGGCAGCAGCCCGGGGCGGTGGATCGTCGAGTACCGCACGGTGAGGCCGCTGCGCGGCGCCTCGATCATCCGGCCGTCGCCCACGTACAGCCCGACGTGGTGGATCGCTGCCGGGTCGTCGCTGAAGAACACCAGGTCGCCGGGCTGTAGCGCGGCCAGCGGCACCCGGGCGGTCTGGTCGTACTGCGCGCCGGAGAAGTGCACCAGCGGGCGGCCGGCGCTCTCCCAGGCGCGCATCGTCAGGCCCGAACAGTCGAAGCTGTCGGGGCCCTCCGCGGCCCACAGATACGGCTTGCCCAGCTGTCGCCGCGCGTAGGTGATGGCCTGGGCCGCCGACTGCCGGTCCGGAGCCGGCACGGTGCCCACCCGGATGACGCCGGCCTTCGCCTGCGCGGCGCGGACCGCCTCCCGCGCCACGACGGCGTCGATGCGCGCCCGCTCCTGCTCCGTGCTCGTGTTTCGCAGTCGGGCCTGTTCGGTGAGCACGGCCTCGCGACGGGCCGACAGCGTGTCCTGCTCGGCCTGGGCGGCCGCGACGGCCGCGTTGGCCGCGTCGAACGCCTGCCGCGACCGGGCCGCGGCCGCCTCCTGCGCGATCGTGGCCTGCGCGGCGGCCCTTTGGGCTGCCTGGGCCTTGGCGGCGGCGGCGCGCGCCTGCTCGAGGCTCTGCGCGCGGAAGGTGCCGACGGCCTCGAGATCGGCGAGATCGCGGGCCACGTCGGAGCCCTGCGCCAGGCGGGTCAGCCCCACGAGCGGGCCGAAGTCCTCGAGGCTGCCGCCCTGCATGTAGACCTGCACGGCCAGGTCGTCGACCCGGGCCCGCTCCTGTGCGGCGCGACCCCGGGAGGCGGTGGCCTCCCGCGCCGCCTGCTGCGCCGCCCGCACGCTGCGGCCGAGCGCCACCCGGGCCTCGTTGTAGCGCTCGGTCGCCAGCTCCGCGCGCGCGAACACGGCGTCGATGCGCTCCTGGGCGGCGCGGACGTCGCGCTCCAGCGCCTCCTGCCGGTCGATCGCCTCCGCGACCCGCGGATTCGCGGTGTGGCTCGGGGTGGGCGACGGGCTGGCGGTGCCGCTCGGGGTGGGCGACGGGCTCGCGGTGCGGCTCGGGGTTGGCGTCGGCGAGCCGGGAGCGCCCGGGTCGCCGGGCGCGGCGAGGGCCGGCACACCGGCGGGTGCAGCGAGCAGGCCGCACAGCAGGACCACGGGAACGGCCGTGGCGGCACGACGCGGGGTCATGTCGTCCCTTCGGAGGGGTGGAACGAATGCCCGGCGCCGGCCCCCGCCGCACTCCCCCGGCCGCGCTGCCTGCCCCCTGAGCAGGCGGACGGCGGTCGAGGGGAGAACGGGAGCCGGTGCGCGGCCCGACCTGGGCGCGGGCCGCTACCGGGACCACTGATCCGATCGGCCGCCCTCGTGGAATCTGAAGGCCGCGCGTCGACGAACCGCACTGCGGGCGTAGCGGTTACCGCCTCCGCGAAGAACCCGCCGCCGCCGGGGTCGCCGACCCCGTGCGCGTCAGTGCGCTCGTGCGCGTCGAGGCGTCAGAGGATGCGCCAGCGCTTGGAGATCTTCTCGCCCGGCAGGGCGGTCTTGACCTTGACGTCGGAGAACGCGCCGACGCGGTGGATCTTCAGCGTCGGGCCGCCCTCGGCCCGCTGGGCGTTCTCGACCTTGTCGTCACCGAACAGCGAGAAGCCGCTGACCAGCACGTTCACCCCCGGCGGCACGACGACCTTGACGTCGCCGAAGAGGCTGTACGCCGTGACCTCCGACTCGGCGGGCAGCTCGGCCTCCCGCAGGTCGAGGAACACGTCACCGAAGAGCATCAGGCTCGAACTCTTCTCCTCGAGCCGGAACTGGCCGGTTCGCGTGAGATCACCGAAGACCCGCACCTGGTTGCTCTGGCTGCTCTGCTTGCTCTGGTTGCTCTGGCTGCTCTGCCCGGCGACCGGTGCCGCGGGACGCGCGGCCGGCTCGAGCCCCTGCGCCGACGCGGGCTGCTGGCGACGGTCGACCTCACCCATGCTCGGCTGGATGACCGGCATCTCCGCGTCGGCCGACGCGTGCCGACGCACCCGGTCCTGAAGCTCCGACGGCTGGTGCGCCGAGCCCGACTGACCTTCCCCGTGTTGTGTCATGCGCCCAGGGTAGGTGCGCCTCGGCGCCGGGTGCCCGCGCTCAGGGACCGGTCCGTGACCGTTCCAGGGCACTGTCAGGGTGGTCACCGGCGGTCGCGGGCCGCGACCGGCCCGGACTGCGTGTCGGTCACGCCTGGTCGAGCCGGGCGAGGGTGAGGGCGAAGTCGCCGTCGGGATCGGTCCACTGCCGCAGCGGGGTGTACCCGGCGGCGGCCAGTTCGGCGCGCACCTGCTCGCGGCCGAACTTCGCGGAGATCTCGGTGCGCACCTCCTCCCCCGCGGCGAACCGCACGGCCAGACCCAGGTCGGCCACGCGCACCTCCAGGTCGCGCCGGGCCCGCAGCCGCATCTCGATCCACCGGTCCGCAGCGTTCCACACGGCGACGTGCTCGAAGTCGGCCGGATCGACGTCGGCGCCCAGCTCGCGGCGCAGCACGTGCAGCACGTTGCGGTTGAACTCGGCGGTCACGCCCGCGGCGTCGTCGTACGCGGCGACGAGCCGCCCGGTGTCCTTGACGAGGTCGGTGCCGAGCAGCAGCGTGTCGCCGGCCGCGAGCCCGCCGCGCAGGTCGTCGAGAAATCGCGCGCGCTCCCCGGGATCGAGGTTGCCGATCGTGCTGCCGAGGAAGGCGACCATGCGGGTGCCGCCCCGCGGCGGGTGGGGCAGCGCGGGCAGGTGGCGCTCGAAGTCCCCGACGACCCCGTGCTGCTCGAGGCCGGGAAACTCCTGCGCGAGCGCATCCATCGCCTCGGTGAGGGCGGCGGCGCTGACGTCGAACGGCACGTAGCCGCGCAGCCCGGCTCCGGCCTCGAGGGCGTGCAGCAGGCGGCGGGTCTTCTCGCTGGCCCCCGACCCGAGCTCCACGAGCCAGTCGGCCCCGGAGACGGCGGCGATCTCGTCGGCGTGCCGCGCCAGGATCGCCGCCTCGGCTCGGGTCGGGTAGTACTCCGGCAGCCGGGTGATGTCGACGAACAGGGCGCTGCCCCGGGCGTCGTAGAAGTACTTCGAGGGCAGCGTCTTCGGCGTCGCGGTCAGCCCCGCGCGCACGTCGCGGCGCAGGGTCTCGCGCAGCTCCTCGGGACGCAGATGGATGTCGAGTCTGTTGTCGCGGGTGCGGGTTCGAGCGGGCACGGCAGTCTCCTCGTCATTGCGGAGTCGCGGTCAGCGCGGGCCCGGCGTTGGGGTCCGGCGGGTTCAGTGGGTCCGGTGGGCCCGGCGGGTTCGGTCAGTTCGGCAGGGGTTCGATGACGACGTCGAGCCCGTCGGGTGCGTCGACGCCCGGCGGCGCGCCGGCGACCCGCACGAGGTGTTCGTCGGGGATCTGCCGCCACTCGTCGTCACACTGTTGTGTGCCGTCAGGTTCGGAGGCGACGAGCACGCCGCCGTCGCGGCGGGTCACGTACATCGGTTCGGCGACGACGGTGCCGGCCAGCGTCGCGCCGTCGGTGGCCAGAAACGTCAGGCGGCCCCCGAAGGGACGCAGCCGCGCGACGGCCTCGACCAGCGCCGCCGCCACAGCCCCGGGCGCCTCGCCCGGCGGGTGGTCGAGGGCCTCGCGACGATAGGCGGCCGCGGCGAGGCCGAAGGCCAGCGCCGAGTCGACCCCGGCCCAGGCCTGCGGCACCTCCGCCACGTCGGCGGCCAGGGCGCGCCGGGCCCCGGCCCAGTCGTCGATGCGCCCGTTGTGGCTGAACGCGAGCGGGCCGTCGGCGAACGGGGCGGCGCACGACTCGTCGGCGGCGGTGCCGATCGTGGCCGAGCGCACCGCGCCGAGCGCACACCCCGCGGCGATCGTCGGGGCCAGCGAGGCGAACGACGCGTCGGCCCACATCGGCTGCGCGCGGCGGTACCGCACCGGCTCCGGGCGGCCGGCCACGTACCAGGCGGCCCCGAAGCCGTCGGTGTTGATCGTGCCGAACCGCTGCCGCCGCGGCGCGTACGACTGACGAAGGAGCCCGAATTCGGGTTCGCACAGCAGCCGCTCGAGGGTCCGGGGCGGCCCGAGCCAGGCCAGGTGACGGCACATCAGCCGGTGGACTCCCCGGCTCCGGCGGATCGGTCAGGGTGGTCAGTGCGGTCAGCGCGGTCAGCGCGGTCGCGTCGGGCCGGTCGGGCGTCGCGAGCGGTGCGGAAGCCCGCGAAGATCTGCCGTCGGATCGGGTGGTCCCAGTTGCGGAACGTCGCGCGGGTGGCCAGGGAGTCGGTGGCCCAGGAGCCGCCGCGCAGCACCTTGTAGTCGCCGCCGAAGAACACCTCGGAGTACTCCGCGTACGGGAACGTGCAGAAGCCGGGGTGGCCGTGGAAGTCCGAGGAGGTCCATTCCCAGACGTCGCCGATGAGCTGCCGGGCCCCGCACGGAGCGGCCCCGGCGGGGTAGGAGCCGACGGGGGTGGGTCGGTACCGGCGTTCCCCGACGTTCGCCTCCTGGTCGGTGGGCAGCGTGTCACCCCACGGGAATCGACGCTTGGTGCCGGTCGCCTCGTCCCACGACGCGGCCTTCTCCCATTCGGCCTCGGTGGGCAGCCGCCGACCGGCCCAGCGGGCGTAGGCGTCGGCCTCGAACCAGCAGACGTGCTGCACCGGTTCGTCGTCGGGCAGCGGCTCGATGCGCGCGAATCGGCGTCTCGACCATCCGTCGCCGTCGGCGATCCAGAAGGCGGGCGCGCGCTTGCCGGAGCGGCACCGCCACTCCCAGCCACGCCGGCTCCACCAGCGTTCGTCGTCGTAGCCTCCGCTCTCGACGAACGCGCGGTAGGCGCCGACGCTGACGGGTGTGGTGTCGATCCAGAACTCCGGCACGTGCACCTCGTAGGCGGGCCGCTCGTTGTCGTAGGCCCAGGGGTCGTCGTCGGTGCCCATGACGAACGAGCCGCCGGGCACCCGCACCTCCGCCGGCAGCGGCACCTGGTCACGCGGCACCGGCGGCTCGGCATCGAGGCCGAGCACCGGCTGCCCGCGGCGCAATTGGTGGGTGGCGAGCATCGTCTCGCTGTGCTGATGCTCGTGCTGCAGCACGAGTCCGTAGACGAAGCCGCCCTCGTGCAGCCGCCCGGCGCCCTCGAAGCGGGCGGTCTGCAGCGAGTCGAGCACCTTGCGGCGCACGAGGTCGAGGTAGCCGGTCGACTCGGCGGGGCTGAGCAGCGGCAGCGTCGGCCGGGTCGAGCGAGGGTGCTCGAACGCGTCGTAGATGTCGTCGATCTCCGGGCGCATCGGCTCGATGCCGGCGGCCTCGCGCAGCAGCCACAGCTCCTCGTAGTTGCCGACGTGGGCCAGGTCCCACACCAGCGGCGACATGAGTTTGCTGTGCTGCGCGAGCAATTCGCCGTCGTCGAGGATCGCGGTGGTCAGGCCTCGAGAGCGCTCCCGCACCCGGGCCAGCTCCTGCGCGAGCTGCTCGCGCACGACGTCGGGCGCGGCGGTCACATCGATGGTCATGTCGCCTCCAGGGTGGTCTTGGTCGTCAGGGTCGTCAGGGTCGTCAGGGTCGTCGGGGTCATCTGCGTCGTCAGGGAGTCGAGGCTCCGGGTGCCGGCGAACGTTTCGCCGTTTCGGCTATCGCGGCGTGGCGGCCGAAAGTGCGGAAACCGTTGAGCTGCGGAAATGCGGCTCGGGGCCTGCCGGGGGAGCTGCCGCGATCGTCGATTCGGCGAAACGGTCGACGGTGTCGTCGGCGGTGTCGTCCGCGGGGCAGCGCCCGCGGTCGGCGTAGTGGGCGGCGAAGGCCCGCACGAGGTCGGCCTGCCCGCCCTGACCGCGGCGCGCGAGCGTGCGC
>NZ_BCNQ01000167.1 GCF_001515525.1 Piscicoccus intestinalis NBRC 104926
CGGGCGCGGGAAGGTCGCCGGCCCGTGGCACGAGCGGGGCGGCGGCGACGTCGTCGGCGAGCAGTTCGACGGTGCCGAGGCCGCAGGCGTGGTCCAGGCGCGGCAGGGCGGCGGCGAGCGCGACGCCCGCCGCGATCCCGACGGAGGTGTCGAGGGCGCTGGAGACGACGGCGGGCAACCCGACGTCGGCGACGATCCGCAGCGCGGCGCGCACCCCGCCGAGCGGGGCGACCTTGACGACGATGACGTCGGCGGCCTCGCGGCGGGCGACCTCCAGGGGGTCGTCCGCCCGGCGGATCGACTCGTCGGCGGCGACCGGCACGTCGACCCCGTGCCGCGCGAGGTCGACGCGTAACTGGGCGAGTTCGGCCACCGTGCGGCAGGGCTGCTCGGCGTACTCGAGGTCGTAGGGGGCCAGGGCGGTCAACGCCTCACGGGCCTGCGAGACGGCCCAGGCCCCGTTCGCGTCGACCCGCAGGTGGGCGCCCGGCGCGAGGTCGCGCACCGCGGCGACGCGGGCGAGGTCGTCGTCGAGGCCCTGGCCCGTCTCCGCGACCTTGATCTTGACCGTGTCGCAGCCGTCGTACCGGCGAAGCACCTCCGCGACCTGGTTCGGGCCGACCGCCGGGACGGTGGCGTTGACGGGCACGCGGTCGCGGACCGGCGCCGGGTGACCCACCCAGGCCGCCTCGAGCGCGGCGGCGAGCCAGCGGGCCGCCTCGGTGTCGGCGTACTCGGCGAAGGGGGCGAACTCGCCCCAGCCGGCCGGGCCGCGCAGCAGCACCGCCTCCCGGCTCGTCACGCCGCGAAAACGCACGCGCAGCGGCACGGTGACGACGTGAGCGTTCGCGAGAATCTCTTCGATCTGGGGAAACTGCATGCGGATCAAACGGTTTCGCCGTCGAGTGGACCGAGCAGGGTGCGCGTGGGGTCGTCCAGCGCCACCCGGATGCGCTCGGCGAAGTGCGCGGGCATGTCGGGCAGTTCGTCCAGCGGCCACCAACGGGCCTCGAGGTTCTCGTCGTCGCCGACCTCGGGCTCCCCCTCGACGTAGCGCAGCCGGAAGCAGTGGTCGAGGTAGCGGGCCTGGTCGCCGTTGACGTGCGTCATGAGGTCGGTGGCGTGCACCCACACGAGGCTCTCGACGCGGGCCGTCACGCGGGCCTCCTCCCACACCTCCCGCGCCGCGGCCTCGTGCGGGTTCTCGCCGGGGTCGACGATGCCGGTGACCGGGCTCCACACGTCGACGTCGGCGCGGCGCACGAGCAGCACCTGCGGGCCGGAGTCGGTCTCGCGCAACACGACTGCCGTGCAACCGATGAGCCACAGCGGTGCGTGGCCGACATGCCGGCGCAGCTCGACGATGAATTCGGGGATCGGCATGAACCCCAGGCTACGAGCGGGTGCGTGGGCTCACGCGGGAGGCGTCAGGTCGGCGTCGGTGTCGACCATGACGAGGGTGAGGCGGCACGGTGAGTCCGCGACGAGGGCGTGCCGGGCGCCGGGCGCGAGGTAGATGACGTCGCCGGGGCCCATCGCGTGCTCGGTGCCCTCGACGGTGAAGCGCATCGAACCCTCGACGAGCTGGCACGTGACGGCGCGCGGGGAGGTGTGTTCGGTGAGCAGCTCGCCCGCGTCGAAGGTGAACTGCACGACGCGCAGCAGCGGGTTGTCGACGAGCACCCGCGAGGTGGTCGACTCCTGCACGACCGGCAGCGCGTGCGCGAGGTCGAGGTGGGCGGACGAGTTCTCCAGCGGGGTGCGGGCCATGGCGTGCTCCTGACGTCGACGAGGTGAATATGCAAGATAAGTTCCGTGTCAACCCGAGTCTACCGGCGGTGGGCCGGGCCGCGGGCGCCTCGGGCGGGCCGTACGCTGCCGGGCATGACGGCTTCATCCTCGCCCTTCGACCCCGCGGCGTGGCGGCCGGTCGAGGGATTCGACCTCACCGACATCATGTATCACCGCTGCGTGCTGCCGGGCCCGGTGCCCGGTCGCACGCTCGGCGCGGTGCGCATCGCCTTCGACCGGCCGGAGGTGCTCAACGCCTTCCGGCCGCACACGGTCGACGAGCTGTACCGGGCGCTCGACCACGCCCGGATGACCCCGGATGTCGGCGTCGTCTTCCTCACCGGCAACGGCCCGGGCCCCGAGGGCACCGGCGCCGCCGGCAAGTGGTCGTTCTGCTCCGGCGGTGACCAGCGGATCCGCGGGCGGTCGGGATACCAGTACGCCAGCGGCGAGGCCACCGCCTCCGGAGACGAGACGGCGAGCAGCGTCGACGAGGCACGGGTCAAGGCCGAGGGCGGGCGGCTGCACATCCTCGAGGTGCAGCGGCTCATCCGCACGATGCCCAAGGTCGTCATCGCCCTCGTCGGAGGCTGGGCGGCCGGGGGCGGGCACAGCCTGCACGTCGTCTCCGACCTGACGATCGCCTCCCGCGAGCACGCGCGCTTCAAGCAGACCGACGCCGACGTGGGCTCCTTCGACGCGGGCTACGGCAGCGCCTATCTCGCGCGGATGGTCGGACAGAAGTTCGCCCGCGAGATCTTCTTCCTCGGGCGCACGTACTCCGCCGACGACATGCATCGGATGGGCGCGGTGAACATCGTCGCCGAGCACGCGGAGCTGGAGTCGACCGGTCTGCAGGTGGCCCGCGAGATCCTCGGCAAGAGCCCCCAGGCGCAGCGCATGCTGAAGTTCGCGTTCAACCTCGTCGACGACGGGCTGATGGGCCAGCAGGTCTTCGCCGGCGAAGCCACCCGCCTGGCCTACATGACCGACGAGGCCGTCGAGGGCCGCGACCAGTTCCTCCAGAAGCGCGACCCCGACTGGTCCCCGTTCCCCTGGTACTTCTGAGCCCCGGACGGCGTTGGTCGCTCTGCTGAACGGGCGCCATTTCGCGCGCCTGGCAGAGCGCCCGGGCCGCCTGTCCACAGCCCCTCTTCCCGTACGGCGCTCCTCCACAGGGTGCCAATCCGCATAGCGGAAGCCGGACGGGTTCGGCCAGGCTGCCTGGCATGAACAGCAACCCCCACGAAGGCCAGGCAGATCGACAGGTCACGCGGCGGCGACTCTCGCGCTCCGAGCGCACCCGTCGCGCCCTGGCCGTGGCCGAGGATCACGACGGCGTGGCGCATCGCAGCGACCTGCGCGCCGCCCAGGTGACCCGGGCCGACGTCCGCACCGAAGTGGCGGCGGGTCGGTGGCAGGTGGTCGGGCGGCACACCGTGCGCATTCGCCCACCACGAGAGGACCGGGCGCGCCTGTGGATCGCCGTCTGGGAGAGTGGCGCCGGTGCCCGACTCGACGGCGCGGCCGCTCTGCTCGCCGCGGGCATGACGGGATTCGCTTCCGACACCATCGACGTCAGCGTCCCACCTCGCAATCGAGCCCACCCGGTGGAGGGCGTTCGGCTGCATCGCCGCCGCTCCCCCGGTCCGATCACCGGAGCCGGTGTCCCTCGCGTGCGTCCCGAGCTCGCCGCTCTCAACGCGGCGATGTGGGCCGTGAGCGATCGCCAGGCGGCCCTGCTCATCTGCCTGGCGGTGCAACAACGGCTGGTGCCCCGCGATCGGCTGCTGGCGGCGTCGGCGTCCCTGTCACGGGGGCGGTCGGGCTTCGTGCGCACCATCGTGGAGGACGTCTGCGACGGTGCGCACTCGCTGGGTGAACTCGACGTCGCGCAACTGTGCGCCGACCGAGGCCTGCCACGTCCGACGCGGCAGAGTGTTCGCCGGCTGCCCGGAGGCCGCGCCTACCTGGACCTGGCATGGGAGGATCACGGGCTGGTCGTGGAGGTGGACGGCGGTCATCACGCGCGAGCTTTGACTCCCGTGGACGACGCACTGCGCCAAAACGAGGTGACCATCGCCGGCGAACGCGTCCTGCGCATCCCTTTGGTGGGCTTGCGGATCGACCCCGACGCATTCCTGGATCAGCTGGAGCGCGCGCTGCGGTGCGCGATCGCAGCCTAGGCACGCGCTTTGCTCTGCTGAACGGGCGCTATTTCGCGCGTTCAGCAGAGCCGAACTGTCAGATCAGCGTGCCTCCTACTGGGCGGCGGCCTGGATGGCGGTGAGGGCGATGGTGTACTCGATGTCCTCGACGAGGGCGCCGCGGGAGAGGTCGTTGACGGGGGCGGCGATGCCCTGCAGCATCGGGCCGACCGAGATGACCGAGGCGGAGCGCTGCACGGCCTTGTAGGTCGTGTTCCCGGTGTTGAGGTCGGGGAAGATGAAGACGTTCGCGTTGCCCGCGACCGGCGAGTTCGGTGCCTTCGACTTGGCGACGGAGGCGGTGGTCGCGGCGTCGTACTGCAGCGGTCCGTCGACGAGGATGTCGGGGCGCAACTGCTTGACCAGCTCGGTCGCCTCGGCCACCTTCTGCACGTCCGCGCCCGCCCCCGAGGAGCCGGTGGAGAACGAGATCATCGCCACGCGCGGCTCGATCCCGAACGCCTTGGCGGAGTCGGCGCTCTGGATGGCGATGTCGGCGAGCTCCTCGGCGTTGGGGTCGGGATTGATCGCGCAGTCGCCGTAGACGACGACCTCGTCGGGCAGACCCATGAAGAAGACCGAGCTGACGAGCTTGGCGCCGGGCTTGGTGCCGAGGATCTGCAGCGCGGGGCGAACCGTGTTCGCCGTCGTGTGGACGGCACCGCTGACGAGCCCGTCGACCTCGCCCAGGTGCACCATCATCGTGCCGAGCACGACGGTGTCCTGCAGGGCGTCCATGGCGATGTGCTCGGTCATGCCCTTGTGCTTGCGCCGCTCGACGAGCGGCCCCACGTAGCGAGGCAGCGCCTCGGCCGGGTCGATGATCTCGATGCCTTCCGGCAGCGTCAGCCCCAGGCCGGCGGCGGCCTGCTCGACCTCGGCGGGCGGGGCGATGAGCACGCAGCGCGCCACGCCCTTCTCCGCGCAGCTCACCGCGGCCTGCGCCGTGCGCGGCTCGGAGCCCTCGGGCAGCACGATCCGCTTGTTCGCGCGCCGCGAGCGCAGCGTCAGCTCGCGCCGGAACGCCGCCGGCGACAGGCGCCGCGAGCTCGAGCCCTCCTGCAGCGTCGAGAGCCACGTCTCGTCGAGGTTGTCGGCGGCCAGCTGCATGACGAGCCGGGTGCGCGGCTCGTCGTCGACCGCGATGCCGGTGTTCATGTGGATGACGCGGTCGGCGGTGTTGAACGTCTGGCCCTGCGCGAGCAGCACCGGCAGCCCGGTCGCGAACGCCGGAGCGCACATGTTCATGAGTACCGGGTCCGGCCGCAGCCCCGCGGTGAGCAGAATGCCCGCGAGGCGGGTGCCGTTCATCACCGCGAGCGCGGTCGCCAACAGCACGTCGTGCCGGTCGCCCGGCACGACGACCAGGCGACCCTCGGTGAGCACCGACAGGCTGCCGAGCACGCTCTGGGCCATGATCGCGTTCTCGCGGACGCGCCGGTCGAGGTCGCCCTCGTTGATGACCGTCAGATCGAGTTCGCGCTGCATGTCCCGCACCCGCGGCCACGTCACATCGATCAGGAAGGGGACGGCACCGACCAGCCGGATCCCCTGGGCGCTCAGGGCCTGTCGGTAATCCTCCACCGACGGTCCGGAACCGTCGGTGGGCACCCGGGTGAGCACGGCCCCGATGACCCGGCTGATCTCCCCGCCGACCCGGTAGCTGGACTCCGCGCCGGCCATCATCGAGGCGACCTGCTCGACGCTGAGCCCGTGCGCCGAGCCCACGAGCACGACCTCCGCGTCGAGCGACTTGGCGAGCGCGATGTTGATGCGGCCCGAGTACGTGTGCTCGTCGGTCGGCACCAGCCCCTCGATGACCACGACGTCGTGGCCGGTGAGCTCCTCCTCGCCGTGGTTGAGCACCCGCTCCATGAGGTCGTCGTCGTGCCCGCGCGCGAACGCGTGCTCGGTGTCCTCGCTGGAGATCGGCTCCGGCGGGCGCAGATCGGTGACGAGCCGGACGAGGTCGGTGGTGTGGTCCAGGTGCCCGTGGGTGTTCTGGGCCAGCGGCTTGAGATACCCCACGTCGACCCCGCGCTCGTCGAGGGCGTGGATGAGCCCGAGGCAGGTGGAACTCAGGCCCGAGTCGTGGCTCGTGGGAGCCAGCAGGATTCGACGCGTCATGACGGCTGTTGCCTTCCGGATCGGCGGATCAAGGTTTCTTCGGCGCGACGCTGCGCCCGCGGCGGGCCGGGGAGCACGGGGGCACGCTGGGCGTACCCGGCTCCTGTCGACCCGTCGAGTTCATGGGGCGTCAGCGGGTGAGCGCCGCCGCGTCGCGGGCGATGACGAGCTCCTCGTCCGTGGGCACGACGAGCGCCACCGGGGTTCCGGGTTCGTCAGTGGCCACCGTGATCTGACCGCCGACCCCGCCGACGCAGCGCTGATTGGCGTGCGGGTCGAGCCGCAGCCCCAGGTGCGTCAGGTGCCCCAGGGTCGCGATCCGGACCGTGCGGCTGTTCTCGCCGATGCCGCCCGTGAACACGACCGCGTCGAGCCCCTCCAGCGGCACCGTCAGCGAGGCGATGTACTTCGCGAGCCGGTAGGCGAAGACCTCGATCGCCAACTGCGCCTTCTGGTCGCCGCTGTCGGCCGCCTCGTCGAGCGTGCGCATGTCGTTGCTGATGCCGGACAGGCCCAGCAGCCCGCTGCGCTTGTTGAGGTCGTCGGTGATCGCCGACACGTCGGCGCCGGTGCGGTCGTGGATGTAGCCGAGCACGCCGGGGTCGACGTCGCCGGAGCGAGTGCCCATGACCAGCCCCTCGAGCGGAGTCAGCCCCATCGAGGTGTCGAGGCTGCGCCCGCCCCGAACGGCCGCCAGCGACGAGCCGTTGCCGAGGTGCGCGGTGATGAGCCGCAGGCCCGGGTCTGCGTTGCGGCCGAGCTCCTGCGCGGCGCGGGCCGCGACATAACGGTGCGAGGTTCCGTGGAAGCCATAGCGGCGCACGCCGTACTCGTTGGCCCACTCCGTCGGCACCGCATAGCGGTACGCGTACGACGGCATCGTCTGGTGGAAGGCGGTGTCGAAGACGCCGACGTGCGGCACGTCCGGCAGCACGTGCTGAGCGGCCTCGACGCCGGCGATGTTCGCCGGATTGTGCAGCGGAGCCAGCGGGATGCACGCGCGTACCGCGGCCATCGCCGTGTCGTCGAGTATGACGGACGCGGCGAACGCCTCGCCGCCGTGCACGATCCGGTGACCCACGGCCACGAGGTCGACCGAGTGCTCCTGCGCCCACGACTCGATGACCTCGAGCACCGCCGCGAGCACTCCGCGGTGGTCGTTCTCGGCGCCGAGCTTGAGGGCACTGGCCGCGCCGAGGGCACCGTCGGTGCCGACGAATTTGATCGTCGCGGCGACGTCGGGGGTCCCCACGCGCTCGGCCAGACCGGTCACCATGCGGCTCCCGTTCTCGGGATCGATGACCGCGAACTTCAAAGAGGAACTACCGCAGTTGAGGACGAGAACCGCCGTGGTCACCGCGCGAGCCTTTCGACGTATGGAAAGCAGGATTGCCGTCGGGCGCCACCGAGACCGGCCACCGCCCGACTACGAGGCTAGCGGCTTGCGCAGCCTCCATGGGGTGGGCCGATCGACCCGTCCACACCCGACCCGGGCCGCCATCAGGGCAGGTCAGAGCTGGAGCGGCCCGGATGCGACCGGGGCGCATTGCGGGCGGATCACCAGGTCAGGGCACCCCGCGAGCGGTATGCGCTGTGCGCAATGACCGGCAGATTCCGTGCAATCATTTGTTGCATTGCGCAACCTACTGTCCGCGGGTCGGATACTTTGACTTCAGGCCGGGCTCAGGAGGCCGTTACCATACAGAGACCAACCCGCGCACACCACCCGTCCGGACAGCAGCGTCCCGGCGTCCCTCGGGCCTCGCCGAACCACCGGCAGCCTCTGTTCTTCCTGGGTGCTCCTCCGGGGCGCGGACCGACGTCGAAAGAGTTGCCGATGGCCACCGTCACCCGCGCCGCCGATCCCGGTCGGCGATCGTCGCACGCCTCGCCGACCGCGTCGGCCGTGCGACGGGCAGCGACGGCCGTGCCGGCACCCACGCCGGCGGTGACCGCCCGCGCGGTCCCCCGCCTCGACTGGGTGGACATGTCGCGCGGGGTCGCGGTCGTCGCCGTCGTGCTGTTCCACGCGAGCATCGGCCACTACTACGGCATGACCCACTCCGAGCCAGGCGTCGTCGCCTGGTGGGACCGCGTCAACCAGATCATCACGACGGTGCGCATGCCGTTGCTGTTCACGATCTCGGGCATGCTTGCCGCCGGCAAGATCCGCCGCGGCTTCCGCGGTGGGCGCGCCATTGAGGCGGCCGTCACCAACTACTACCTCTACGCGGTCTGGCTGCTGGCGTTCGGCCTCATGCTGCTGCTCGCCGGAGAGCGCACGGTCCCCTTCGAGGTCGACGCGCTGAGCACCTACCTGCGCGAGTTCTACCTGCCGAACAGCCCGCTCTGGTACGTCTTCGCGCTCGCCGTCTACATCGTCGGGTTCACCGCGCTGCGGCGCGTACATGCCGGCCTCGTGCTCGGAGGGCTGCTGGCCGTGCACCTGGTGAGCACCCAGCTGTTCACGCTAGAGAGCCCGCTGTGGACCCGCGTCCTGTCGTTCGCGATCTACTTCGGCTTCGGCGTCTACGGCGGGCGCATCATGCGGCAGTTCGCCGCGCGGCCGATCTTCGCGGCCCTCGCCGCCGGCGGCGCTTACCTCGCCTACCAGCACCTGGGCATGACCCGGCTCATGTCCCTGTCGACACCCTCGCTGCCCGACGCGATGTCGGTGCTGGCCCTGTACGTGTTCTCGGGGCTGGCGATGATCGGCGCCACCGGCATGCTCGCGCGCGTCGGCGCTTACGCCGCCGTGGGACGCTTCGTCGGCCGCCACACGCTGGGCATCTACGTGCTGCACATCCCGGTCATCGTCGTCATCGACCTCGGCGCGTTCGGGCCGTTCGGGCTCCTGCGCGACCTCGTCGCGACGACCCCGTGGGTCGACGTGCTCTACCCGATGATCATCACGCTGATCATCGTGCCCATCTGCATCGGGCTCCAGATGCTGGCCCCGAAGATCGGGCTGCGCTTTCTCTTCGAGATGCCCGCCCCGATTCGCGACACCGTCGAGTCGATACGCGTGCATCTCGGCGAGCGCCGCCCCGTCGCCGCCCTCGAAGAGGCCCGCAAGGGCAACGCCTGAGGCCCACGCCCGTTACCCCGCACAGTCCCGGTCGCGGCCGGACCGTCTCCGGCCGACCCGGCCACGCGACCGCCTCGCCCTCGGACACCTACGCTGACCGGTCATGTCGTCGAATCCGCGGGCGTTGCCCATCGGTCCGGACCCGCGCGCCGCCCTGCCCGCGCTGCGGGCCATGCTCGACGGAGCCGGGCCGCTGCTGCTCCCCCACGCGCCCGACGCTGCGCCGCGGCTCGGGCACGGGGG